>DATKMY010000063.1:0-47310 GCA_035541655.1 Casimicrobiaceae bacterium
CTCGGAGACCCTTTGCGGGGCGAGAACGATGTCGTCGGCGGCGCGGCACATCGACGCCGCGAACGCCACTGTCGCGAGCACGATGGCGCAAAGGCGGGCGGCGCTGCGGCCGCGTTCGAGCGCGGGCGACATCCGTTAGCCGACCTTGACGCGAAGCATCATGCCGCCATCCTCGTGCTCGAGGTTGTGGCAATGGACAAGGTAGATCTGGTCACCGGCGAAAGGGTGACGGAAATCGATCAGTACTCTTACCGACTCGCCGGGCCAGACCAGGACAGTGTCCTTCCAGCCGAGATCGGTCGCGAGGCGGCCGCGCGCGGTCGCCGACCTTGAGCGATTTCACGACGCTTCCGCTCGCGAGTTCGACAATGTCCAGCGAGTCGGCCTCCCCGGCGCTCACGTACAGCCACCTGCCGTCAGGTCAATCTGGCGCACTACATCGCCAATCTCAACTAGCGGGGCGCGAGGCGCGTTCTGCGCGCCGACGGAAGCCGTTTACGCATCGCGATCGGACCCGAAGTCGCTAACGCCTGCCGAATCCGCCGCCACGGAACCCTCCGCCGCCGAACCCTCCGCCGCCGAAGCGGCCGCCCCAGCCGCCGCCACCACCGAATCCGCCGCCGCCGAAGCGGTCGCCGCCGAAGCCACCCTCACCGAATCCGCCACTGCCGAAGCGGTCACCTCCGCCGCCGCCACCACCACCAAAGCGGTCGAACGGGCTCGCCTCGCTGAAGCTGCCGAAGCGGTCGTCCCCGCTGCTTCGCGCCTGCGATTCGCGATCCGCCCACGACGTGTCGCCCGAGGCGCTGCCCCAGCCGTTCGACGTGTGCTGCTGCCAGCCGCTGCCGTCGTTGTGGTAGACGTTGCCATTGACGTCGGCGTACTTGTTGTTGCCGACCGACGCGGTCGCCCAGTTGTTGGTCTGCCCGGTCTTCGCGTTATACGTCGAGCCGCCGCCGACGTGCGCATTGCCTTCGGGGCCCGCGGTGGTCGAGCCCGCGCGGTTGTACGAACTGCCGCCGGCGGTCGTGCCGGACGCCGCGTTCGCGGTCGAGCGCTGGCCCGTGTACGTATTGTAGTTGCTCGCTCGTGCGACCTGGCCCGAGCCGCCGGCTGCACCGTTGATCGTCCGATCGTAGCCGCGAGTCGCGTTGCCGGTCCAGGCATTGTATTGGCGACCGGCGTTGTACGTGCCCGAAGTGCCGGTGCGGTTGTTGTAGTAGCTGCCGCTCGCCGTCGTCCCCGCAACACCGCCGCCCGCATACCACGAGCGCGTCCCCGAATACGTCGTCGCGCCCCATTGGCCATAGACGTTGGCGGAGGCCGTCGCGCAGCAGTAGCCGTGATAGCCACCCCAGTACGCGGGGTAGTAATACGAGCCCCAATAGGGCTCGGCCCACGCGGCGGTGGCGAGGCCGAGCGCGAAGCCGAACGTGAAGCCGACGTACGGGTTGTACACCGGAGCCGCGGCGATGCCGTAGGTATACGGAGGGGAGTACCACGCGCTGCCCACCCACGGCGTGTAGACATAGCCGGTGCCGTAGACGACGGTGCCGTAGGGCGACACGACGGTGCCGAGATAGCCGGGCGTATAGCCGACGTAGACGTACTGCGGCGTGGCCTCGTAGATGCGCACGTAGGTGACGTAATACACGGGCGAGGACGGGGGAATCGTGTAGATCACCGACGGCACCGACGTCGCGATGATCCACGGGCCGGTCAGCTGCGACGCCGTGAACCACACCCCCGCCATGACAGCATAGTAGGAGCTCGGCGAGACCTGGATCAGGGGCGTCGACGAGTTGACGACATACGTGAGCGGCGTACCCGGGATCTGCTCGTACTGCGGCGCGCCGTCGAAGCTCGGCGTGAACTTCGGTCCGTTCTTGAGCGGCACGGTCGCGGTTTGCGGGATCGAGTTCTCGATCACCGCTTCCTGCGCTTGCGGCGTTCCGGCGACGGTCGGCAGCACCGCGCCTGCGAGCGAGGTCGGCGGAATCTTCGCGAAGTCCGCGGGGAGCGCGTTGCTCGGGACGAAGGCCCAGGGTCCGGTGATCTGCGTCGAATTGAACCAGCGTCCGGAGAGCAGCACGTAGTAGTTGCTGTTCGTCGTGTCGATCAGCATGTCGCTCGTCGTGTTCGACGCCCAGAGGAGCTGCGTGCCGACGAGCGGAACGAAATCGGGCTGGCCCTTGAACACGACGAGCTCCGTGGGTACCTGGCTCGTGTAGATCGTCGGCACGCCGTTCGCGAGTGTCGGCTTCGGATTCGCCTTCGGTCCGCCTTCGAGCAGGTCGACGGCACCGGACTTCGACAGCTCTTTTGCGATCGAGTCCATCGTGCTCTTCATGAACGGGCCGAGCGAAGCTTGCGTCCATGGGCCGGCGATCGCATCCGCTTGAAGCCAGCCGTCGTAGACGTGGATGTAGTACTTGTCTCCGAAGCCGCCGCGCAGGATGAGCGCGTGCGTGTTGATCACCCGCTGCGCGTTGCTGTGGTTCGGGACTGGCTTCAGCACCGGCGCGCCGTCGATCGGAACGAGGATCGCCGGCGAATAGCTGACGATGACCTGCGGCGGATTGTTCTGCACGGCGACCGTCGGCGGCTTGATGCCGGCGGCCGCGAGCGACGCCTCGAGGCGATCGAGCGAGATCGTGCGCACGTCGCTCGCGATGTTCTTCTGCAGCTCGGCCGTATACGCGGCGCCGCGGTTCGGGAGCGTCGGGAAGTCGGTCTTCGTTATCTTGAGATTCTCGAAGACGACGGTGCGCGCGACGCGATCGACCTGCGTCCGCGTCGTTGCGAAAATCACGCCGAAGGTTTCTTCCTTCGCGCCCACGGGTTGGATCGCCAGCGCAGCGCGAAACTCGAGCTGGTTGCCCTCCCACTTGTTGACCTGCGGCTGATAGAGCAGCACCGATGCGTTGGCGAGGTCGATCTTGCGCGGCCAGGGATCTGCCGGGATATTTTGCGCCGGGGCCGCAGCGGCCGGCGTGCTCTGTGCAGCCGCGGGAACATCGAGGAGCATTGCCCCGATGGCAGCGGCAACGACAGCGATCGCCAGACGAGAGGACCTTGGAATCATGATGAGATCGGCTTTGGTCGATGTTTCAAAGGATGCGCTGCGTCTGGCCTTGGACCGCCGCATTGCCGGAGCGCCGCGCGGGACCCCGCGTCGATGCTCGCGCGGCGCGTCGCTCGCTCGCGCGGTCCCGCACGAATCCTAGTTCGGACGTCCCGCCACCGCGACGCAGCCGCCGCCGTCGGTGCACACCACGAGAAACGTCTGGCGCTGGCCGCAACCGGCGGCGCCGATCGTGTATTCGGCGCGATCGGGTGGCGCGAAGCGCGTGTACTGCAGCGGCGAGGTCATCATTTCCTGCGACAGAACCTGTGCGGTCGCCGCAGGGCAGTTCCACTCGAACTGCGCGCGGCGCTGCGCGGTCTGTATCGCCTGCGGTTGCGCCGCCTCGATGAACGGGGGGCCCGAAGCGCAGCCCGCGACCGTCAGCCCGGCGAGGACGACGCCCAAGAATTTGCGTGGTTGCATTGCGATCTCCTTGTCCTTTGCTCGCGTCCTGCCCGTGGCGAGCGATTCCCCCGAAACGGGCCGATTCTGCCAAGATTCCCCATCGCGAGCAATGGCGCGTTCCGCGGTTCCTTGACGGTGTGACAGCCCGCCCATCGGCGTGTACATTCGTTTCATCGAGCTTGGGGCGGCGCGTCGTGCCGATAGCTCGCAAGGGACGACGATTCGGGGCTCGCGGGCAGGCCTCGGATCGCCCCCGGGATGCCCTCGGGCCGAACCCGGGATTCGTGGAATGGACGGGGGATTCGCGGTGTTGTCACCGCATTTGTCATAATTGGTCCCCCCGTTTGAATATGCGCAACGGAGCAGCGGATGGATAGCGTCGACCTCGAAGTGTTGAAGCGGTGTGCGGAGTGGCTGGACGCCGGGCGGCGCGTCCTGCTCGTCACGGTGGTCCGGACATGGGGCAGCTCGCCGCGGCCGCCGGGCGCGATGCTCGCGGTGCGCGACGACGGCCTGGTCGAGGGGTCTGTGTCCGGTGGCTGCATCGAGGACGACCTCGTCGGTCGTGTGCGCGCCGACGGCTTGGGCGCGGCGAAATGCGAGGTGACGACTTACGGCGTGTCGGCGGACGAGGCACGCCGCTTCGGGTTGCCGTGCGGCGGCACGATCAGGCTCGTGATGGAGCCCCTGTCGCACGGTTCCGGGATTCGCGATCTCCTCGCGGGCGTCGAATCGGGGCGTCTCGTCAAGCGTCGCCTCGACCTTGCCACCGGCGACGCATCGCTCTCGGACGCGGCGCCCGCCGACGCGCTCGAATTCGACGGCAAAGTGCTCACGACGATCCACGGACCGCGCTACCGGATGCTGGTCATCGGCGCGTCGCAGCTCTCGAAGTACCTCGCGCAGATGGCGCTCGGCCTCGACTACCAGGTGACCGTCTGCGATCCGCGCGACGAGTACGTAGAGACGTGGGACGTCGCGGGGACGCAGCTCGTGCGGACGATGCCCGACGACGCCGTCGTCGCGATGCAGCTCGACGAGCGCTGCGCGGTGATCGCGCTCACGCACGATCCGAAGCTCGACGACCTCGCGCTGATGGAGGCGCTGAAGTCGAAGGCATTCTACGTCGGCGCGCTCGGCTCGCGCGCGAACAATCAGAAGCGGCGCAAGCGGCTCAAGGAATTCGACGTGAACGACGCCGAGATCGCGCGTCTGCACGGCCCGATCGGCCTCTACATCGGGAGCCGCACACCGCCGGAGATCGCGGTGTCGATTCTGGCCGAGGTCACCGCCGTCAAGAACGGGGTTTCGCTCGCGGACGTCGCGAACGTCGCGATCGCCAAGGAGAAGCAGGGCCCGTCGATCGCGTGCGAGACCGCCTGACCCAGCGTCGTGCCGATCGCATCGGCGCGCACTCTTCGTCGCGCCGATCGCGTCAACTCGACGCCGCCGCAGCGCGAGCGCGCTCGACCTGCACCGACTGCCACCGCGCGAGGTCGCGTGCCTCGTCGACGTCCCAGAGGGTCGGCAGTTCCTGCCATGCGGCACCTGCTGCCGCGAGTCTCGCCCGCGTCGCCGCCATCGTGTCGGGCGAGCTCCAGGGAACGCCGGCGAACGCGTCCACGCTGCGCGAGAGCCCGACCAGCACGTAGCCGCCGTCCTCGGCCGGCCCGAACACCGCGTCGCACGTCTCGAGCGCGGCGACCGCCCGTGCGAGATAGCGGACATCGAGCAGCGGGCAGTCGGTGCCGACGAGGATCGCACGGGCTCCGCGCGCGAGCGCGGAATCGAGCGCGGTGCGCATTTTCGCGCCCAGGTCCCCGCCATCCTGGTCGTGGAGCGAAATCGCATCGTGATTGCGCCACGCGGCGAAGCCGGGCGCATCGGTGTCGGGGCTGCACCATAGCTCGATCTCGTCGACGACGCCGGCGTCGCGCGCTGCAACGGCCGTCGTCATCGTCATCTCGACGAAGCGCGCCTGGTGCGCCGCGGCCGCGTCGGGGCCGATCGCCGCGGCGAGGCGGGTTTTCACGCCACCCGGCACGGGGCTCTTGGCGAAGACCTGGAGGATCACGGGAACCGAGGGCTGCGTCGCTCCATATTCGGCGGCGAGCTCCGCCGGGTCCGCGCCGCGCCAGTAAGCGAGGCGCCACAGCCACATTCTCGCTATGGTTCGCCAGGCGCCCCCGTGTTCCCAGCGGCGCCCCGACGTCACCACGCGCTCGGAGAGGCAAAGCGGCGGACCGCCCGCGCGCTTCAGCCGCGTCGACAGCTCGATGTCCTCCATCAGCGCCTGATCCGTGAACCCGCCCAGCGCAGCGAACAGCGCGCGCTCGACGAAGATCGCCTGGTCGCCGGTCGCGATCCCGGTCGCGCTCGAGCGGGCGTTCATCATTGCCGCGACGATCGGCAGCACGCGGCTGCGCCCCGCGATCGCCACATCGAAGCGGCCCCAGCGGCGTTGCGTGCGCGCGATCTCCCCCTCGAGCACGGCAATCGACGACGCAGCCAACTGCGTGTCGGCGTGCAGGAAGAGAACGAAGTCGCCGGCCGCGATCGCGGCCCCGGCGTTCATCTGCAGGGCGCGCCCGCGCCCGGCGACGATGACGCGGTCCGCGAGCGGAGTGGCGAGCGCCACGGTCGCGTCGCGACTGCCGCCGTCGACGACGATGACTTCGTGACCCTCGCCCCGCAGCGGCTGCAGCGGCAAGAGTGCGGCCAGGATGTGGCGGGCCTCTTCGAGCGCTGGGACGACGATCGAAACGCGCACGCGTCCGGTAGGCCTTCGGGGCGGCTGCTCGCGGTTGCGACTGCCGAATCTCGGATCCGGTTGTCAGGCGAGCGCGCCGCTGCAGCTCGAGCCTTGACCTGCCGTGCAGCCGTAGCAGTGCTCGGCGACCGCGATCTCCGCGTTGTCGATCGCGCTGCTCAGCAGGTCTGAAACGTGGCGGCGCGGCCTGCCGGCGACCACGAGCGGTATGCCGAGCATCTGGTTGAAGTCGCAGTCGTAGAGATGGCCCCGATGGTCGACCGACACCAGCGAGCGGCACATGACGCCGTCGAGGTTCGCCGGATTGTGCGCGGAGCGCAGCAGCGTCATGTAGGCCGCGAACTTCCCCTGCGTGATCAGCGTCGATCCGAAGCGCTTGATCGGCATGTTGGCGAGCGTGTAGAGGTGGTTGAACACGATGCCGAAGTGCGTGCCGAGCTCGCGCTTGTAGTCCGCCTCGAGCTTGTCCTGCGCGGGCGGCAGGAAGGGACCGAGCGGGTTGTAGACGAGGTTCAACGTGAGCTGGGAGCCCGCGACGCCGTAACCGAGCGCGTTCAGTTTCCGCAGGCCGAGGATCGACGATTCGAAGACGTGGTCGCCGCGCTGCTTGTCGACGTTCTCCTTCGTGTAGCACGGCAGCGACGCGATGATCTCGACGTTCTGCGCGGCGAGGAAGGCGGCGAGATCCTCGAAGCCCGGCTCGTTCAACACCGTGAGGTTGCAGCGATCGATCACGTGGACGCCGAGGCGGCGCGCTTCGCGCACGAGGTGCCGGAAATTCGGATTGAGCTCGGGCGCTCCGCCGGTGACGTCGAGCGTCGGGACGCGACGCGCGGCGAGCACGCGCAGCACCTCGTCGACGACCTCCGGCCCCATGATCTCGCTCCGATCGGGGCTCGCGTTGACGTGGCAGTGGTGGCATGCCTGGTTGCAGCGGTAGCCGACGTTCACCTGCAGCGTCTCGATCGCCCGCCGTGCGATCGCGGGAAAATCGCTGGGCGTCAAAAGGGGGAGCGTCGCGCGCATCGGGGTGGCCGTCGTGAGAAGGAGCGGCAATCGCGTGTAGTGTATGCGATCAGGCCTTCTCGGCTCGCGGCGCGCGCAGCTTGCGCACGAGCACCGGGGTGAGCGCGAGCAGGCCGAGCAGCACGAATGCGGCGATCGTCTCCGTCGAAAAGAGGCCCGACAGCGAATCGATCCGCCCGAGCGTCTGGCCGAGGTTCACCAGCACGAAAGAGCCCGGGATGATCCCGACCAGCGTGCCGAAGGCGAACGTGCGGACGCCGATCGTCGTAAACGCCGGCGCGAGGTTGACGAGGAAGAAGGGGAAGAGGGGGACGAGGCGCAGGAAGAGCAGATAGCTCAATGCGTTCTCGGTGAACCCGGCGTTGATCTTTTCGCCGACAGCGCCCAGGCGGCGGCGTGCGGCGTCGGCGAAGAGGTAGCGGGCGGCGATGAACAGCAGCGTGGCCCCGATCGTTGCGGCGATCACGACGAGCACCGTGCCCACCCAGCGGCCGAACAGGAAGCCCATCGTCAATGACAGGACGAGGCCGCCGGGTATGCTGAACGCGGTGGCGAGCACGTAGACTCCGAAGCCGATTGCCAGCGCGGCAGCGTAGTGCTCGCCGGTGAAGGCGAGAAGCGCGTCACGGTTGGCCTTGACGGCTTCGAGCGTCAGGTAGCGCTCGCCGTGAAACGCGAAGAACGCGGCGGCGGCGATTGCGACCGCCGCCAGAAGCGCGATCCTGCCGCGCAGGCCGCGGGCAGCGCGCGGCGCATCGACAGGGGTTGCGTTCACGGAGCCGCCGGCCGGCGCGGGCGAAGGCCCCGCCGTCATTGGCGGACGCCCCTCAGCCCGAAGATCCGCTGGATCCACATCCGCGACGAGGGGGTCAGCCCTTCCTTCAATCGCTGATCGGCGACGCGACGATTGATCTGCGCGAGCGTCGGATACGCGTGGATGACGCCGGTCAGCTCCTTGGCGTTCATCCCCTTCGCGACCGCCAGCACGTATTCGGCGATCAGCTCGCCGGCGTGCGCGCCGACGATCGCCGCGCCGAGCACCTTGCCGCGCGGATCGGTGACGATCTTCGCGAAGCCGGTGGTCTCGCCTTCGGCGCGCGCGCGGTCGATGTCGTCGAAGGCGAAGCGATAGATCCGGTGCGCGACGCCCTGATGCTTCGCTTCGGCTTCGGAGAGCCCGACGCGCGCGAGCTCGGGATCGGTGTACGTGCACGACGGAACGACGGGCGAGGGCTTCGCCCAGCGCATCCGGAAGATCGCATGCCGCAGCAGGATTCCGGCATGGTGCTCGGCGACGTGGGTGAATTGCGCTCCGCCGGCGGCGTCGCCGATCACGTAGATGGCGGGGTTCGTCGTGCGCAGGCCGTCGTCGCCGAGGACGAACCGACCGTTGTCGAGCTCGACGCCGGCAGCGTCGAGCCCGAGTCCCTCGATGTTCGCGAGGCGGCCCGCGGCGATAAGCAGATGGGTGCCGACGAGCTCAGTGGGTCTGCCGTCCGCGGTGCGCAGCATCACGCGGATGTCGCCTTTGCGTCCCTGGCAGCTCAGGATCGCTGCGCCGAGATGGTGGCGGATGCCTTCGGCGGTCAGCGCGGCGAATACGACCGCGGCAGCGTCGGCGTCTTCGCGCGGGAGGATTCGCGGCGCGACGTCGACGACGGTGACCTCGCTCCCGAGGCGGCGAAACGCCTGCGCCATTTCGCAGCCGATCGGGCCCGCGCCGACCACCAGCAGTGACGGAACGGGTTCGCGGAGGTCGAAGATCGTCTCGTTGGTGAGAAACGGCGTGCGTTCGATTCCCGGCAGCCGCGGAACCGCGGGGCGCGACCCTGTGGCGATCACGAACGTTTTCGCCGTGAGCTTCCTGCCGTTGACCTCGAAGGCGCCGCGCGCGACGAACTTCCCGGCGCCGAAGAACACTTCGACGCCGAGGCCGCGGAATCGCTCCGGACTGTCGTTCGGCTCGATTCCCTTGATGACCTCGGCGACGCGCTCCATCACGCGCGCGAGATCGGGACGCGGGGCCGCCGGGGTGAGCGCCCAGCGGTCGGCGTGGCGCATCTGATAGGCGACGCGCGCGGACTTGATCAGGGTCTTCGACGGTACGCAGCCGTACCAGAGGCAGTCGCCGCCGAGGCGGTTCTTCTCGACGAGGGCCACCTTCGCGCCGAGTGCTGCGCCGCCCGCGGCCACGACAAGGCCACCCGAGCCGCCGCCGATTACCACGATGTCGAATTCGGGTTGAGTCATGGGACGAAAGAGCGCGCTTGGTTCTCTTCCCCGCTCGGAGGTAGACCTGCCGGGCCCGACAATCGTTCGCTCGCGGTTCGCGAACCTATTCCCGCAACCGGCATTCATTCTGAACCGCTGCGGCGGGTAGGTGAAGCTCGAAGGCGGCGGGACTCCGTTACCGTGCCAACGAGCGAGCGAGGCGCCCGAATCGACCCTCAGCGGCAAAGGGTTTTCGCGATTGCCCCCAGGGGTGAGGGTGCCGGTGCCGCCTGTGCCGGGCGTGCTGAGGGGCGCTGCTCGCCGGAGCGCGGTGCGGCGTGCCGGCTCAACTCGTCGGGGTTGTCGAGAGGATTCGGCGGCGCGGACGCCGGCATCAGTGGAAATCGCGGGATCGGACGTCGAGGGCCCCCAGCAGCGGGGAGAGGTCGGCGAGCCTTCCTGCCAGCACGTGGACGACCGGGCCCACGCGCTCGATCTTTCCGAAGACGGCAAGAAGCTTCGCGCCGAGAAGCTCGCGCCGCTGGCGGTCGCTCAAGTCGCGCCAGACGATCACGTTGGTCGCGCCGGTTTCGTCTTCGAGCGTCACGAAGATCACCCCGCTCGCGGTGTCGGGCCGCTGGCGACCGATGACGATCCCGGCAGTGCGGACGATGCGACCCTGCGGGGTCGCAGCGATCTCCGACGCCGTCGCGAGGCGCTTCGCCCGCAACCGATCGCGCAGGAGGGCCAGCGGATGCCGCCGCAGCGTGAACGCGAGCCTCCGATAGTCGGCGACGATGTCCTGCCCTTCGGTGGGCGGCGGCAGCGGGGCAGTGGGTTCCTCGATCGGACTGCCCCCGGTGGCGAGTGCCGTAAGCACAGGCGGGCACCATAGCGGAGGCAGCCGTTCGACGCCGGCGACCTCCCACGCTGCGCCGTGACGGTGTCCGGCAAGCGCCACGAGCGCGCCGGCTTCGGCGAGGCACGTCAAATCGCGCTTGTCGAGGCGCGCGCGATGGGCGAGGTCGGCGACACTCGCGAACGGCCTCGTCTGCCGCGCTTCGACCAGCCGCTTCGCGCCGGCTTCGGAAAACCCCGCAATGCAGCGCAAGCCGAGGCGCAGCGCAGGCGTCTCCGCCCCCATTTTCTCCAGCGTGCAGTCCCACTCGCTCACCGTCACATCGACGGGTCGCACCTCGACGTCGTGCCGGCGCGCATCGGAGACGAGCTGCGAAGGCCCGTAGAAGCCCATCGGCAGCGAGTTGAGGATCGCGCCGCAGAACGCCGCCGGCTCGTAGCGCTTGAGCCACGCCGATATGTAAACGAGAAGCGCGAAGGACGCCGAGTGCGATTCGGGGAAGCCGTATTCGCCGAAGCCCAGGATCTGCTGATAGATCTGCCGCGCGAACGCTTCGGCGTAACCGCGCGCCGCCATCCCGTCGATCAGCCGCTGCTCGAATTTCTCGAGCCCGCCTTTGCGCCGCCACGCCGCCATCGAGCGGCGCAGATGGTCGGCTTCGCCCGGCGTGAATCCCGCGGCGACGATCGCGAGCTGCATCACCTGCTCCTGGAAGATCGGTACGCCGAGCGTGCGCTCGAGCACGGTCTTGACCGCTTCGCTCGGGTAGGTGATCGGCTCCGTTCCCTCGCGGCGCCGCAAGTACGGGTGGACCATCCCGCCCTGGATCGGCCCTGGCCGGACGATCGCGACCTCGATCACGAGGTCGTAGAAGCACGCTGGCTTCAAGCGCGGCAGCATCGACTGCTGTGCGCGCGACTCGATCTGGAACACGCCGATCGTGTCGGCGCGCCGACACATCGCGTAGACCTCGGGATCTTCCGCAGGGATGTCCTGCATCCCGATCTCGCGGCCGCGGAAGTGCGACACCATCGCGAGCGCACGGCGGATCGCCGAGAGCATCCCGAGCGCGAGGCAATCGACCTTCAGGAGCCCCAGCGCGTCGAGATCGTCCTTGTCCCACTGCAGCACGGTGCGCGCCTTCATCGCCGCGTTCTCGACAGGCACCATCCGCTCGATCCGGTCGCGCGCGATGACGAAGCCGCCGACGTGCTGCGACAGGTGACGGGGAAAGCCCATCAGCTCGTTCGCGAGCGCGCTCAGGCGGACGATCGCCGGATTGTCGGGCTCGAACCCGGCTTCACGGATGCGCTCCGGCAGCACGTTACGGCCGTCCCACCCGGCGAAGACGCCGGCAAGCCGGTCGACCTGCGCCAGGTCGAGCCCCAGCGCCTTGCCAACGTCGCGCACTGCGCTCTTCGGCCGATAGGTGATCAGCGTCGCGGCGATCGCCGCGCGGTCGCGACCATATTTCGTGTACACGTACTGCATCACCTCTTCGCGCCGCTGGTGCTCGAAGTCGACGTCGATGTCGGGCGGCTCGTTGCGCTCGCGGCTGATGAAGCGCTCGAACAGCATGTTCATCCGTGAGGGGTCGACTTCGGTGATGCCGAGCGCGTAGCAGACCGCCGAGTTGGCCGCCGAGCCGCGTCCCTGGCACAGGATCCCCTGCGAGCGGGCGTACGCGACGATATCGTGGACGGTGAGGAAGTAGGGCTCGTAGCGGAGCTCCGCGATCAGCGCGAGCTCGTGCTCGATCAGCTCGCGGACCTCCGCACGGACGACCGCGCCACGATAGCGCCGCGCGAGCCCTTCCTCGGTGAGCTTGCGCAGCCAGGACGTCGGCGTCTCGCCTGCCGGCACGATCTCCTCCGGGTATTCGTAGCGCAACTCGTCGAGCGAAAACGTGCAACGCCGAGAGATCGCGACGGTTTCCGCGAGAAGAGCCGCCGGATAGATCGTCGAGAGGCGCGGGCGCGAGCGCAGGTGCCGCTCGCCATTCGGGTGCAGAGCGAAACCGCAATCGGCGAGTGGTTTTTTCACGCGGATCGCGGTCAGCGTGTCCTGCAGCGCGCGCCGCGCGCGCACGTGCATGTGGACGTCGCCCGTCGCCACGAGCGGAAGTTCCGCGGCGCGGGCGAGCGATTCGTAGCGCACGAGCCGCAGACGGTCGCCTGCGCGGGCGAAGAGCTCCACGGCGAGCCACGAGCGGCCGGGAAAGGTGGCGGCGACCCAGCGTGCAGTGGAAAGCAGTGTCGGGGGCGATTTTTCCGGCGACTCCTCCGCAATCTGATCCAGCTCGCGAAAAGTCGTCTCTGACTCCACTTTTCGTAGCGATGCGTCCGGCGGCACCCACAGCGCGAGCAGTCCTCCCGCGAAAGCCGCGACGTCGTCGCACGAGAGCGCGTAGAGCCCCTTCGCCGCGTTGCGCCGTCCGCGGGTGATAAGTTGCGCGAGGTTGCCGTAGCTCGCGCGGTCGGTGACGAGCAGCACGATCTTCGTGCCGTCGTCGAGCCTGATCTCGCTGCCGATGACGAGCGGAAGCCGCGCTTCCTTCGCTGCGAGATGTGCGCGGACCACACCCGCGAGCGAGCATTCGTCGGTGATCGCGAGCGCCGCGTACCCGAGCGCCTGCGCACGCTGGACGAGCTCGTCCGGATGCGACGCGCCGCGCAGGAACGAGAAGTTCGTGAGGCAATGGAGCTCGGCGTAGGCGGGAAGCATGGGGCTTCGCTTGTTTCCGTGACCGCTCGGAGGGACCGGAGGCCGGTCGGAGCCAGGAGAATGCCGCATAAATATACGGTATTCGATCCGGCCCGGAAAGGCAGCCGACAGACGCCAGGGCCATGCTGCCGGCCGCTTTACCGAAGCCGGTAAGATGCGGGCTTCGCCTCGCTCGTCTCCTTCCGCCCCGTTCCCGAAAGCACTGCATGCCCGACATCGCCTTCGACCGCTTCCATCGCTACGCCGAGCTCACCGCGATCCTCGAGGCGTTCGCTGCCGAACGGCCCGATCTCGTCTCCATGAAGTCGATCGGCAAGAGCCACGAGGGCCGCGATATCTGGGTGCTGGCGGTCACCAACACCGCGACGGGACCGGCCGCCGAGAAGCCCGCGTTCTGGGTCGACGGCAACATCCACTCGACCGAAGTCGCGGGATCGGCAGCGAACCTCTACTTTCTGCAGGTGCTCGTCACGCAATACGGCAAGGATCCGGACATCACCCGCGCGCTCGACACCCGCGCGTTCTATGTGTGTCCGCGGATCAATCCCGACGGCGCCGAATGGGCGCTCGCCGACAAGCCGAAATGGGTGCGCTCGAGCACGCGTGCGTGGCCCTGGGACGAGGACGAGATCGAAGGCCTCACCGTCGAGGATGTCGACGGCGACGGGCGCATCCTGCAGATGCGCATTCGCGATTCGAACGGACTGTGGAAGGACCATCCGGAGCACCCGGGGCTCATGGTCCGCCGCGACCCGACCGAAACGGGCGGCACGTACTACCGCGTCATTCCCGAGGGGTCGATGGAGGGCTGGGATGGTTTTACGTTACGCGTGAAGAAGAGGAAACAGGGACTTGATCTGAATAGGAATTTCCCGGCCAACTGGAGGCAGGAATTCGAGCAGCTCGGCGCGGGGCCTTACCCGACCTCCGAGCCCGAAGCGCGCGCGCTCGCGGAGTTCTTCGCGCACCACCCGAACGTAACGGGCGGCGTCTCGTTCCACACCTGGAGCGGCGTGCTGCTGCGCCCGTTCGATCATCTCGCCGATGACGAGATGCACGCCGAGGATCTGTGGCACTACCAGAAGGTCGGCGTGAAAGGGACCGAGCTCACCGGCTATCCGGCGATCTCGGTGTTCCACGAGTTCCGCTATCACCCGAAATCGGTGATCGGCGGCTCGTTCGACTGGATCTACGAGCACTTGGGTATCTTCAGCTGGGTCGTCGAGATCTGGAGCCCGATGCGCGAGGCAGGCATCGAGAACTACCAGTACATCGAGTGGTTCCGCGACCACCCGATGGCCGACGACGTGAAGCTCTATCGCTGGAGCAAGGAGAAGCTGGGCGGACTCGCGCACATTGCGTGGAGGCCCTTCGACCATCCGCAGCTCGGTGAGCTCGAGGTCGGCGGCTGGAACCGCTTTCACGCGTTCGGCAATCCGCCGCCGCAATGCCTCGAGCGCGAGCTCGCGCGCTTTCCGAAGTGGATCCTCTGGCAGGCGCTCACGTCGCCGCGGATGGAGCTGGTCGCCGCGCAGAGCGAAGCGCTTGCCGATGGCCACTGGCGCGTGCGGCTCGTGGTCCAGAACACCGGTTGGCTGCCGAGCTACGTATCGAAGCGCGCGCTCGAGCGCCGGGTCGTCCGCGGGGTGATCGCGGAAATCGCGCTGCCCGACGGCGCCGCGCTCGTCCAGGGCAAGCGCCGCGAGGAGATCGGGCAGCTCGAAGGCAAATGGGCGAAGCACACCGCGGTGTCGTTCTGGCCCGATTACAACGTCACCGACGATCGCGTGAAGGTCGAATGGATCGTGCGGGGAAAGCGCGGCGACCGCGTGGACCTGCTCGCGCGCCACGACCGGGCGGGCAGCGTGCGCGCGAGCGTGGTGCTCGGCTGAGTTCGGGGCAATTGTCAACAACGTTGACAAATGGCTGCGCCGCCGTCGCGGTCGTGGGGTGCGGGTGGCGCAAGCCGAAGGGCGCCCGGTCTCGTGAAGCCCGGAGGTTTGCGCCACCCGCAACCCAACGCCGTCGAGGTTGACTATTGGAGGAAGCAATCGATGCCTGACCTCTCGACTAGACTGAGATGCGCGTTGACGCTCGCGGTGGCCACACTCGCCGGT
Organism: Casimicrobiaceae bacterium; assembly: GCA_035541655.1. Classification (GTDB taxonomy): domain Bacteria; phylum Pseudomonadota; class Gammaproteobacteria; order Burkholderiales; family Casimicrobiaceae; genus CAIWHR01. The sequence continues at coordinate 15,240 of DATKMY010000063.1, forward strand.
GCCGGGTGCACGACGGTGTCCACGGCCCCGAAAACCGGGCTCGACCGGATCGAGCACATCGTCGTCATCTATGCGGAGAACCGCAGCTTCGACAACCTCTACGGACTCTTTCCGGGCGCCGACGGCATCAACAACGCGACGCCCGAGCAGTACACGCAGGTCGACTACGACGGCAAGCCGCTGCCGCATCTGCCGCCGGTGTGGAAGGGAAGAGACCCGGATCCGGCGTTTCCGCGGGACCTGCCCAACCGGCCGTTTCGCATCGACGCGCCGCCGATCAACATGCCTCTCTCGGTGCCCACGCGCGATCTCATCCACAAGTTCTATCCGCAGCAGGAGCAGATCGACGGCGGCCGCAACAATCGCTTCGCCGAAGTCTCCGACGCCGGCGGACTCGCGATGGGCTACTACGACGGCTCGAAGCTGCCGATGTGGAAGTGGGCTACCGAGTACACGCTCGCCGACCACTTCTTCATGGGGGCGTTCGGCGATTCCTACATCAATCACTTCTGGCTGATCTGCGCGTGCACGCCGCGCGACGCCGAACCGCCGAAGAATCGGATCGCACAGCTGGATGAGCGCGGCTGGCTCAAGCGGCGGCCCGATTCGCCACCTTCGGCGCTGACGGGGCCCGCCGCGTTCGTTCCGGGCGACTTCACTGCCGACGGCTATTCGATCGCGACGAACCAGCCGGCCTATCAACCGTCGAACCTGCGGCCGGCGGCGGATGGCGATCCGCGGTACGCCGACACCGCGAAGGGAGGGTTCCTGCCGCCGCAGACGCAGAAGACCATCGGCGACACGCTTTCCGCGAAGGGCATCTCGTGGGCGTGGTACGGCGGCGCGTGGGCGGCCGCAGTGAAGGATGGCATGCAGCCGCCGAGCGCGAAGCGGCAGATCATCTACAACAACGATCCGGGCCATCCCTACTTCGTCGTCCACCATCAGCCGTTCAACTACTTCGCGCGGTTCGCGCCGGGAACCGCCGACCGCGAGCTTCATCTGAAGGACTACACGGATCTCGTCGCCGGCATCGACCGGGGCGAGCTGCCTGCAGTGGCCTTCTACAAGCCGCAGGGCACATTCAACGAGCATCCGGGCAACACCGACGTGATGTCCGGCGACATCCACATCTCGGAGCTGGTCGGCAGGATCAAGGCGAGCCCGCTGTGGACGTCGACGGCGATCATCGTCACCTACGACGAAAACGGCGGCTTCTGGGATCACGTGGCGCCGCCCAAAGGCGATCGCTGGGGGCCGGGAACGCGAATTCCGGCGATCATCATCTCGCCCTACGCGAAGCGCGGCTACGTCGATCACACCTATTACGATACGACGTCGATCATCAAGTTCATCACGCGGCGCTTCGCGCTGGAGCCGCTTCCGGGGGCGCGCGCGAACGCCGGCGATCTCACGGCCGCGTTCGACTTGCCCTAGCCGGGTGTTCCGGCGCCGCGAGCGCTCGCTCGATCGGACGAAAGGACCGCCGCCGTCGTGCGTGAATCTCGCGCGTCCTCGCTCGGTCGCATCCCGCACGGGGTCTGGACGCTCGGGTTCGTCAGCATGTGCATGGACCTTTCGTCCGAGCTCATCCATTCGTTGCTTCCGCTCTACATGGCGATCGGCCTCGGGGCCTCGACGCTCACGATCGGCGTCGTCGAAGGGATCGCGGAGGCGACGGCGATGATCGTCAAGCTCTTCTCGGGCGCGCTTTCCGATCATTTCCGCCGGCGCAAGGCGCTCGTCGTCGTCGGGTACGGGATCGCGGCCGTCACTAAGTTCGTCTTTCCGCTTGCTCCGACCCTCGGATGGGTCGTCGCGGCGCGTTTCGCCGACCGCGTTGGCAAGGGGATCCGCGGCGCGCCGCGGGACGCGCTGATCGCCGACCTGACGCCTGCGGACCTGCGCGGCGCGAGCTTCGGGCTGCGCCAGGCGCTCGACACCGTGGGGGCCGTTGGCGGTCCGCTGCTGGCAATCGCCGCAATGGCGCACTTCGCGAGCGACTTCAAGGCCGCGTTCTGGATCGCCGTGGTCCCGGCGGTCGCTTGCGTCCTGCTGCTCGTGTTCGGCGTCGAGGAACCCGCGCCGGCTTCGGATGCGGCGTCCGCGGACGGCACGGCACCGATGAAGTTCGGCGACGTCCGGCGCCTCGGGCGCCGCTACGCGATCGTCGTCGGCATCGCAGCGGTGCTCACGCTCGCGCGGTTCTCGGAAGCGTTCCTCGTGCTGCGCGCGAACGACGTCGGCATTTCGACCGCGATGGCCCCGTGGGTGATGGTGGTCATGTCGGTCGTGTATGCCGGCGTCGCGTATCCGGCCGGCGCGGCCGCCGACAAGGGGCGCAGCCCGTGGCTGCTTTCGCTGGGGTTCGCCGCGCTGCTCGTCGCCGATCTGCTTCTCGCCAATGCCGCCGGATGCGCGCTGCTTTTCGCCGGCGTGGCGCTCTGGGGTCTGCACATGGGCCTTACGCAGGGCCTGCTCGCCGCGCTTGTCGCGGCGTCCGCGCCCTCCGACCTGCGCGGCACCGCGTTCGGCATCTTCAATCTGGTCTGCGGAATCGCGCTCCTCGCCGCGAGCGCGCTCGCCGGTTGGCTGTGGGATACTTTCGGGCCGGGTGTCACGTTCTACGTCGGCGCCGCGTTCACGGCGATCGCCTGGATCGGCCTCGCGCGCCTTGGGGGCGGCGCGACTGAACTGCGGCGGGCGTAACCGGTCTGTAAGGGCATCTTGACGCGAACGACCAACGCCAATCACCCCGACAAGGAGAGGTGCCATGGCGAGCATCACCGCCAGCGCGCCGGCTGAGAGCGGATATCTTTACTATCGGCACACGTTGCCGGTGCGCATCATGCACTGGATCAACGCGGTCGCACTGACGATCCTGCTGATGAGCGGCCTCGGGATCTTCAACGTGCATCCGGCGCTCTATTGGGGCAAGTCGTCGTACACCGGCAAGCCCCCGCTGCTCGAGATGCGCGCGGTCGATCGCGGCGATCTCGGTTACAAGGGTGTCACCAGGATACTCGGCCACGAGTACGACACCACCGGCGTGTTCGGGCTGTCGAAGCAGTCCGATGGCCGCCTCGCGGGTCGCGGCTTTCCGTGGTGGGCGACGATCCCCGACAACCAGTGGCTATCGATGGCGCGGCGGTGGCACTTCTTCTTCGCCTGGGTGCTCCTCGCTAACGGGCTCGTCTACGTCGCCTACTCGGCGGCGAGCCGCCATCTTTCGCGCGATCTCGCGCCCGATGGCAGCGATTGGCGCTCCTTCGGCCGCTCGATCGTCGATCACCTCAGATTCCGCCATCCGAGCGGTGAAGGAGCGAAGCGCTACAACGTGCTGCAGAAGCTCGCGTATCTCATCGTCATCTTCGTCCTGGTGCCGCTCGTCGTCCTGATGGGGATCGCGATGTCGCCGTGGATGAACAGCGTATTCCCCGGCTGGGTCGATTTGTTCGGCGGGCGGCAGTCGGCGCGCACGATTCACTTCATCGCCGCTTGGCTGCTGGTCGCGTTCGTGCTGATCCACGTGTTCGAGGTGATCGTCTCCGGGTTGTGGAACCACCTCCGCTCGATGATCACCGGCCGGTATCGGATTCGGACGGAGGCTCGGCATGGATGACAACCAGAAGGCCCGGCGCCGCTTCCTCGCCCGCACGCTCGGTGCAGCGGGGACGCTCGCGCTCGGCGGATGCGAGCGCCTGTCGCATACCGAATGGTTCCCGAAGGTGCTCTCCGGCGCCGAGGTGGCGAGCTCGGCGGTCGCGCACGCGGTAACCTCGCGCAGGTCGATGGCGCAGGAGTTCACCGAGGCCGATCGCTCGCCGAGCTTTCGCAGCAACGGCACCGCGAAGCCCGACACCGACGACTACCGCACGCTTGCCGCCAGCGCGTTTGCCGGCTACAAGCTGGAGGTGGACGGGCTGGTCGACAGGCCCTCGAGTTTCTCGCTCGCCGAGCTGCGCGCGCTGCCGAGCCGTACGCAGATCACGCGCCACGACTGCGTCGAGGGCTGGAGCGCGATCGCCAAGTGGAAAGGCGCGCGCCTTTCCGCGCTGCTCGAGGCCGTGCGCCCGAAGGCCGAAGCGCGATTCGTCGTGTTCTACTGCGCTGACCCGATGGATGACGACGGGACGGACTTCTACTACGAGAGCATCGACTTCGAGGACGCGTTCCATCCGCAGACGATCCTCGCCTATGACCTGAACGACGCGGTGCTTCCGGTTGCCAACGGCGCGCCGATCCGGCTCCGGGTCGAGCGGCAGCTCGGCTACAAGCACGCGAAGTACGTGATGCGGATCGAGCTCGTCGACAGCTTTGCCGAGATCGAGGGCGGGAAGGGCGGCTACTGGGAGGACAGCCAGGGCTACGCGTGGTTCGCCGGCATCTGATCCAAAGGCCGGGGCTTCCCTCGATTCGCGGGCAGCGGAGGCTCGGCGGGACTACATTCCCGGCGGCGCGTTCGGCATCGAGCGCGGCGGCAGGTTGCGGAAGATGCACGCGAACGACGCGTCGTTCCTGGAGCTCGGGCCGAGGAATCCGGTGACTCCGTCACGGTATGCCGCCGGCGAGATATTGCCGTAGTAGAGCTTCGACGTCATGTCGAGGAAGTACGAGTAGTTGAAGTCGTTCGCTCCGCCGTTCTGTATCCACTCGCCGACGTTGGCGTCGCCGATCATCAGCGGACTGCAGCTGCTCGCGATCGTATTGAGAAACGCGTTGTAGCCGGTCGCCTGGACATTCGTCACCGAATCCGGAGCGCAGGCGCTCGCCGTTGCGAGGAACGCCAGTGCGAGAGCGCTCGCGCGCAACGGCGAGCGGCGGGAAGTGCTGCTGCGCAGAAGGGGATTGTCCATCGTGAGCTCCATCGACAGGGCGGGCGCGGCGCCGCGAATTCTAGCAGGCCGTGTGTGCCGGCGGATGGCGAAGCGCCGCCAGCGCCTCGTAGCACTCCGAAGCCGGGTCGATGCGCTCGTGGCGAATCAGGAAATCGAGGATCACGAGACTCGCGTCGGCGGTCACGGCATCGGGACCCTCGTCGATCGCGATGAGCCGGGCTGCCTCGTCGAGCCCGACGAGGCGGTAATCGACGACTTCACCGTCCTCGCCGGCGGGGCTGAATCGGGTGGGGAGCCACAAGTCGTGAACGAAGATCGTTTCGCGCTGCAGGCCGTCCGGCAGCGCGCGGTGCATCTCCACCGTGCCTGCGGCGCGCGCGAGCGAGGCGAGCGGCCGGGCGATGCCGGCTTCCTCCCGGGCTTCCTTGACCACGGTCTCTGTGACGGTCCGGCCCGACGCGATTCCGCCGCCGACGAGATTGTCGAGCATGCCCGGGTCGATCGACTTGGAAGCGCTGCGCCGCGCGATCCACATCAGGATCTCCGTTCCGTCACGAACGACCCCGTTCACGTGCGCCGCGTACGTATGAATGCCGAAGTAGCGCGCCGCCGCGCGCTCGAGCAGGAACCACGGCGCGGCACCGAGCGCCGGCGCGACCGCGTAGCGCTCGTCGCGCCACGCGGTGAGCTCGCCCGATGCCGCGAGCGCGCGCGCGACGCGATCGATCGCGGCGCTGCGGCGCTCTTCGTCGTCGATCTCGTCGACGAAGCGGACGGCGCCGTCACGCGCGACGAACACGTCGCGGAAAGATGCGAGCCTTGCGGCGCGTGCGTCGTCGAGCCAGCCTGCTGCGAATCCATCGACCTTAAGTGGCCGATAGTGCTGGCGCGGCGGCGCGAGCGCACGCGCGAGCCGCGAGCAGAGCGCCGCCGATTGGACGTTCTTGATCATCGCTGCATTGTAGGCCCCGCCTGTGCGGCGCTCCGGGGAGACTGCTCGCGCGCCTCGCGATGGCGCGATCGGGTAGAATTCGCGCTCCCCGGAAATGGCCGAGCTACCGCGGCGCGTGATCGACAACATGACGGCCCGCATCATCGACGGCAAGGCGCGGGCGGCGCGCCTTGCGGCTGAAGTGACCGAGCGCGTTTCCGCGCGCGTGCGCGCGGGCAAGGCACCGCCGGGACTCGCCGTCGTGCTGGTCGGCGAGAATCCGGCATCGCAGGTCTATGTGCGCAACAAGCGGCGAACGACCGAGGCGGTCGGAATGCGCTCGTTCGCGTTCGACCTGCCGGCATCGACCTCGCAAGCGGATCTGCTCGGGCTCATCGACAAGCTCAACGCAGACGCTACGGTCAACGGTATCCTCGTGCAGCTTCCGCTGCCGCAGCACGTCGACGGCGAGCTCGTGACCGAGCGGATCGATCCGCGCAAGGACGTCGACGGCTTCCATCCGTACAACATCGGGCGCCTGGTGCTCAAGCGTCCGGTGCTGCGACCGTGCACGCCCTACGGATGCATGACGCTGCTCAGGGACACCGGTGTGGACCTGGTCGGCTTGCACGCGGTCGTCATCGGTCAGTCGAACATCGTCGGCCGCCCGATGGCGCTCGAGCTGCTGATGGAGCGCTGCACCGTAACGGTCTGCCATTCGAAGACGCGAGACCTTCCGGGCATCGCGCGCCAGGCGGACATCCTTGTCGCCGGCGTCGGGAAGCCGAACGTCGTGCCGGGCGACTGGGTGAAGGAAGGGGCGATCGTCATCGACGTCGGGATCAATCGCGGCGCCGATGGAAAGCTGTGCGGCGACGTCGACTTTGCCGCGGCGAGCGCCCGCGCGTCGTGGATTACACCCGTCCCTGGCGGGGTCGGTCCGATGACGATCGCAACACTGCTCGCTAACACGCTGCAGGCGGCGGAGCTGCAGGACGGCGCTGCGTAGAGCTCCAAAGGGCGCGGCGTACTGCCGTCGCGAGGCTAGCGGCAACGAGGATGCGTCCGGCGCGCTGCCGCGTCGCCGGTTGGATTGGGGGCGCGGGCGGGTCGGCGGCTCCGCTGCCTCGAACGCCCGCGAGGACCGCTCACGCGCTTCGCAGATGCCAAGCCTTGGGCCGCGCGAACGTCTGGATGCCGTAGGTCGAAAGCGTGAGGCCGATGCCGGAGTGCCCCACGCCGGACCAGGGAAGGCGAGGGCTCACGCGGTCGCAGCAGTTCCAGTAGACGCTGCCGGCGTTGACGCGCGCGAGGATCCTGTGCGCGCGCTTCGCGTCCTTGGTGTAGACGCCGGCGGTCAATCCGTATTCAGTATCGTTCATCAGCGCGACCGCGGCCTCGTCGCCGGCGACTGCCCGGATGCCGATGATGGGGCCGAAGCTCTCGTCGATCATCAGCGCCATCGAATGATCGACCCCGGTGAACACCGTCGGCTGGAACCAGTTGCCCTTGCCGCGAACCGCGCCGCCTCCGAGCAGGAGCTTCGCGCCTTTCTCCTTCGCGTCGGCCACTTGGGCCTTGAGAACGTCGAGCTGGGCCTTGCGCGTGATCGCGCCGATGTACGTCGAGTCGTCCATCGGGTCGCCGAGCCGGTAGCCGCGCACCTCGTCTACGAACGCCGCGACGAAGGCGTCGTGGATCGATTCGTGGACGTAGATGCGCTCGACCGAGCAGCACGACTGCCCGGTGTTGTAGAACGCACCGTCGGCGACGGCGGCGGCCGCCGCCTTGACGTCGACATCCTCGCAGACGTAGACGGGGTCCTTGCCGCCGAGCTCGAGCTGAACCTTGATCATCCGGCGTCCCGCGGCGGCGGCGATCCTCGCGCCGGTCGCGTAGGAGCCGGTGAAGAAGATGCCGTCGATCGGCTGCCTGACGAGCGCAGCACCTGTCGCGCCGTCGCCGACCACCGGCACGAACACTTCCTCCGGCACGCCTGATTCGTGCAGCATCTCGGCAATGTGCAAGCCGGTGAGGGTCGCGAATTCGGACGGTTTGTAGAGCACGGCGTTGCCGGCGATCAGCGCGGGCACGAACACGTTGCTCCCGACGAAATACGGGTAGTTCCACGCCGAGATGTTGGCGATCACGCCGAGCGGCACGTGCGTGATCCGTTCGTCGAGCTTCTGCTTCGGATCGACGTAGACCTTTTCCTCGCGCAGCGCGTGCAAAGACTTCTCGAGGAAGAAGTCGAGTCGGCCGAGGAGCCCGTTCAGCTCGTTTCGCGATTGCCGGATCGGCTTGCCGACCTCGGAGGTCAGCGTGCGCGCAAGGGTTTCGTGCAGCGCGACGATCCGCTCGCGAAACCTCGCGATCGTTGCAAGGCGCTCGCGGATCGGCACGGCTGCCCAGCGGGGTTGTCCTGCGCGCGCGGCCTTGTATTTGTCGCGCACGGCGCGCGAGTCGTCGGCGTCGATCTCGGCGAGCTGCGCGCCGGTGGCGGGGTTCGCGATCTTCATCTGGGGGCCCTTCGGGTCTACGCGGTGTAGGCGGCCGACTTGTGCTGGGCGGCCGCGGTGAGGAACTCGTCGAGGATCGGCGTGTCGTCGAGGAAGGAGGGATCGTCCGGCGCGTGAAACTCGGGATGCCACTGAACCGCGAACAGATAAGCGCCGCCCTTGTAGCGGATCGCCTCGACGATGTGGTCGGGCTCGGACCAGGCTTCGACGACGAGATCGCGCCCGAGGTCCTTCACCGCCTGATGATGGACGGAATTGGTCTTGGTCACTTCGATGCCGGGATAGAGCCCGGCGAGGCCCGTTCCGCGCACGAACGACGTGGCGTGACAGTTCTTCTCGTAGATCGCCCAGTCGCGGTGGTTGAGCGCGTGCGGCAGCTGCGTCGCGATGTCCTGGTAGAGGGTTCCCCCGAGGGCGACGTTGATCACCTGCGCGCCGCGGCACAGGCCGAGCACGGGCTTGCCGATCGACATGAACGCGCGCATCAGCGCGATTTCGTACTCGTCGCGGATCCGGTCGCCGTTCCACTCGGGCTTGAGCGCCCTCTCGCCGTAGGTCTCGGGGCAGACGTCGGAGCCGCCCATCAGCACGAGGGCGTCGAGCTCCTCCGCGTAGGCGTCGACGGTCGCCCTGCTGCCGGGCCGCTTCGTGCGGCCCTCGGGCGAAGGCACCATGAAGGCGAGCACGTCGCGCTGCATCAGCCAGTGCGCGACGTTCTGCTCGATGTACTGCAGCGTCATGCCTTTGAAGATCGCGCGTTGCGGATCTTCGTGGAAGAAGCAGGCGGAGATTCCGATCTTGAGCAGGGCGCTCACAGCGGCTAGCCTAGATCGCCTCGGCGAAGATGCGCTCGAAGTCCGCGCGCGCGCACTTGCGCGGATTGGTGAGGTGGCAGGTGTCGTTGACGGCGACCTCGACGAGCGCCGGGATGTCTGAGGCCGTCACCGCGCGCTTCGCGGTCATTGCGCCGAGCTTCGCGGGGATCCGCAGGTCGGCCTTCAGGCGCGCGAGCCAGTCGATGAACGCGTTGCCGGCGACGTTCTTCGGCAGCGTGCCCGCGCCTTCGACGCCGGCCACGCGGGCAAGCTCGGCCATCTTCGCCGCGGCGGCCGAGAGATTGAAGCGCATCACGTGGTCGATCATGATCCCGTTGGCGAGTCCGTGATGGAGGTCGGCGACCGTGGAGAGCGCATGCGCGCACGAGTGCACGGCCCCCAGGTCCTTTTGGAACGCGATTGCGCCCATCATGGACGCCATCAGCATGTCGGCGCGCGCCTTGACGTTCTGGCCGTCGCGATACGCGAGCGGCAGCGCGCGGGCCGCGATCCGCACGCCTTCGAGCGCGATGCCGTCGCAGATCGGGTGGTACGCGGGCGACAGGTACGACTCGACGTTGTGCGTGAGGGCGTCCATCCCGGTCGCGGCGGTAATCGCGGGTGGGAGATCGACGGTGAGCTCGGGATCGGCAAACACGCATTTCGCGAGGAGCGCCGGTGAGAAGACGATCCTCTTCACGTGCGTGACGTCGTCGGACACCACGCTCGAGCGGCCAACCTCCGAGCCGGTGCCGGCGGTCGTCGGAAGAGCGACGAAGTAGGGGATCGACCGGTCGATCGGCCGCACGTTCGGGTGATCCCAGGCGTATTCGAGGATGTCTCCCGGGTGACTCGTCATCAGCGCGATCGCTTTCGCGACGTCGAGCGCTGCGCCGCCGCCCAGGCCGATCACCGCGTCGGCGCGGTGCGCCTTGAACGCATCCACGCCGAGGTTGACCTGGCTGCGCACCGGGTTGCCCCAGATCTCCGAGTAGATGGCGACTTCGAGGCCCGGCAGGTCGGCGACGAAATCCGCAAGCAATGGCAGAGGAGCGATCCCGCGATCGGTGACGATCAGCGGGCGCGCCACGCGCTGCCCCTTCAGATGCTCGGCGACCAGCTTGCGCGCGCCGGCTCCGAAGTGAATCGTCGTGGGAAAGCTGAATCGCTCGATCGTCATTCGGGTCCTCTCTTCGATCTGGAACGCCGCCAGCTCAGATGATCTCGAAATAGCGCTTCATTTCCCAGTCGGTGATTGCGTCGAGCCACTGCCGCCATTCCCATTCACGGGTCGCCGCATAGTGATCGACGAACTCGTCGCCGAACCAGTCGCGCGCGAGCTGCGACTTGCTGAAGATCCGCGTGGTCTCGATCAGCGTCCGCGGCGCCCGCGGAATGTTCTCCGCACCCCGGTTCGTGCCGTGGATCGGCTTCGCCGTGAGCTTCAATTTGCGCTCGACGCCGTCGAGCCCCGCCGCGATCACCGCGGCCGCCGCGAGATAGGGGTTCATGTCGGCGCCGGGGCAGCGGGTTTCGAGGCGCGTCGACTTCGGCGATGCGGCGATCACGCGAAAGCTCGCCGTGCGATTGTCGAGACCCCACGTCGGCTTCACCGGCGCCCAGAAGCCGTCGACCAGGCGCTTGTAGCTGTTGATCGTCGGCCAGTACATCGGCGCGAGCTCCATCAGGCCGGCGATCTGGCCGGCGAGGTAGCTCTCGAACAGCTTGCTCATTCCGTTCGCGTTCTTCGTGTCCGAGAAGAGATTCTTCTTGCCGTCTGAGAGCGATTGATGAATGTGCCCCGAGCATCCGGGGAGCTGCTGATTCCACTTCGCCATGAAGCTCGGCATGATGCCGAAGCGCGCCCCGATCTCCTTGGCCCCCGTCTTGAAGAGGATCGCCCGGTCGGCGGATTCGAGCGCTTCCGAGAACAGGATCGCTGCCTCGTAGACGCCCGGACCGGTTTCGGTGTGCAGGCCTTCGATCGGCACGCCGAATTCACCCATCTCGGTCATCAGCGCCGCGAAGAAGTCGCGGTTCGCATTGGCGCGCAGCAGCGAGTAGCCGAACATGCCCGGCGTGAGGGTCGTCGGTCCGACACCTTTCTTCGCCGCCCACGACTCCGGCGTTTCGGCGAAGTTGAACCACTCGTATTCCATCCCGCACATCGGCGCGACGCCGAGCGTGTCCGCGCGCTTGAGCACCCGTTTGAGGACCTGGCGCGGACAGATCGAGAGCGGGACTTCCTTGCCGTCGCGCTCGGCGACGAAATCGCCGAGGAAAAACGGGACGCCGCCGTCCCACGGGACCGTGCGGAACGTCTTCAGGTCGATCTTCGCGAGCGCGTCGGGGAAACCCTTGTGCCAGCCGGTGACCGTCGTGTTGTCGTAGGTGACGTCCATCATGTCCCAGCCGAACACGACGTCGCAGAAGCCGAAGCCGCCTTCCGCGGCCGAGTAGAACTTTTCCTTGTGGATGTACTTGCCCCGCAGCACGCCGTCGATGTCCGACACCGCGACTTTCACCCGGTTGCCCGGCGCGTTGCGAACCGCGGCGATGACCTTGTCGGTCGGGGACGGATTCGGCATGGCTTCCTCCAGAGGGGTGCAGCGGGCGGCTCTTCGTGGGCTGTTCTGCCGCGCGTCGCGGGATCTCCCGAATCCCGCGCGGCGCTCTGTCGTGATTCTAGCGCACGCCCGATTGCCGGCCCGCGCACGGATGGCACAATGCCTGCCGATGGCTCCGATCCTCAGCCCGCAAAGATGACGAACGCGGCCGCGCTCGTCGCGCTGCACGCGGCCGTGGCCCTCTTCGGCTTCGCGGGGCTGTTCGGCAAGTGGCTGACGCTCTCGCCGGTCGCGATCGTTCTCGGCCGCACGGCGATCGCCGCGGCCGCGCTGGGCATCCTGCGCTTGCGCATGCGCGAGCACGCTCCCTTCGACGTGCGGCTCGCAGCGAACGGCGTCGTGCTTGCTGTGCACTGGGTGAGCTTCTTCGCGGCGATCCAGGTCTCGACTGTGGCCGTGGGGCTCCTCGGTTTCGCGAGCTTTCCGCTCTTCACGCTCGCGATCGAGCGGATGTTCCTCGCCCGCCCGATTCATCGCCGCGAGGCCACGACCGCGATCCTCGTCACTGCGGGGCTGGTGCTGCTCGTCCCGGAAATCTCGCTCGCGAACCCGATCGTCCAGGGCCTCTGCTGGGGCCTCGTGTCAGGACTCACGTTCGCGCTGCTTGCCGTGATGAACCGGCGCTGGGCGATGGGTCGGCCGGCGACCGACATCGCGTTCTGGCAGAACGCGCTCGCGGCGGCTGCGCTGTTCCCCTTCGCTTTGGCGAGTCCATGGGCGCTCGGCGAGGTCGGCGCGCGGGAGATCGCGCTCCTCGTTGTGCTCGGTCTCTGCTGCACGGCGCTCGCGCACACGCTGTTCATCGCCGCACTGGCAAAGGTCACTGCCCACACGGCGAGCGTGATCACAGCGCTCGAACCGGTCTATGGCATTGCGCTCGCGTTCGCATTCCTCGGCGAGGTTCCGAGCGTGCGAACGCTCGCGGGTGGCGCGTTGATCGTCGCCGCGGCAATCACGGCGACGCGGCGCGCGAGCCTCGCGATGGTTGGCTGGCGGCGGCCGAACCGGTAGCATCGGGCTTTCCCTCCGGAATCGCTCCCCGAATGCAGATCGGCATCGTCGGTTTGGGCCGCATGGGCGGCAACATGGCGCGGCGTCTTCGGCGCGCCGGCGTCGACGTGATCGGCTTCGATGCGGACGCGGCGGCGGTCACGGCGTTGGGGAAGGAAAGAGTTCTCGAGCCTGCGGAGTCGATCGGCGCGCTCGCGCGGCGATTGTCGGCGCCGCGGGTCGTGTGGCTGATGGTGCCGGCGGGTCGCCCGACGGAACTCGCCGTCGAAGACCTCTGGCCGGAGCTCGTGCGCGGCGACCTGATCGTCGACGGCGGCAACGCGAATTACAAGGATTCGCAGCGGCGCGGCCTGGCGCTCGCTTCGGCGGGCCTGAGATTCGTCGATTGCGGCGTGTCGGGCGGCGTATGGGGCCTCGAGAACGGCTACACGCTGATGTTCGGCGGCGACGCCGCGGCGGCCGCGATGATCGAGCCGTTCGTGAGGATCCTCGCTCCAACGCCGGACGCCGGATGGCTTCACTGCGGGCCATGCGGCGCCGGGCATTTCGTGAAGATGATTCACAACGGCATCGAATACGCAATGATGGAGGCATACGCCGAAGGTTTCGCGCTGCTGAAAGGCAATGCAAAGCTCGGCATCGACGTCGCTTCGGTCGCCGAGACGTGGCGTCACGGCAGCGTCGTTCGCTCGTGGCTGCTCGATCTGACCGCCGACGTTCTCGAGCGCGATGCCGAGCTCGCCGACATCGCACCCATCGTCGCCGATTCGGGCGAAGGGCGCTGGACCGCCGTCGAGGCGATCGAACAGGGCGTCCCGGCCCCCGTCATCTCGCTGGCGCTGATGATGCGCTTCGCGAGTCAGGGCCGATCCGAATACGCCGACAAGCTCATGGCGATGATGCGCAAGGGCTTCGGCGGACACGCGGTGGCCCGGAAGGGCGCTGCGCAATGAACGATCGTCCAGGGAGCGCGGCATGAGCGGCGACAAGCGCAAGCCGGCGACGCGCGCGACGCACCTCGGGCGCCATCCGAAGCGATTCCTGGGTGCCGTGAACACGCCGGTCTTTCGCGCGACGACCATGCTGTTCCGCACGGTCTCGGACCTCGAGAAGGCGGCGCGCAACGAATTCGACGGCATCGGCTACGGCCTGCACGGCTTGCCGACCGTCACCGATTTGCAGAGCGCGGTCGCGGCGATCGAAGGCGCCCACGCGGCGCTCGCCGTCCCGTCGGGTCTCACCGCGACGACGCTGCCGCTGCTGGCGCTCACGCGTCCCGGCGATCACGTGCTCATCACCGATTCTGTCTATGGGCCGACGCGCCGCTTCGCCAACAATCATCTGACGCGCCTCGGCATCGACGTCACGTACTACGATCCGCTGGTCGGCGGCGCGATCGAGCGCGAGTTCCGCCCGAGCACGCGGATCGTCTTCACCGAGTCTCCGGGGTCGCTCACCTTCGAAGTGCAGGACATTCCAGCGATCGCGGCCGTCGCGCATCGGCACGGGGCGCTCGTCGTCCACGACAACTCGTGGGCGACGCCGTTCGGTTTCCGCTCGTTCGACCACGGCGTCGACGTCTCGGTGCATGCCGCGACGAAATATATCGGCGGACACTCCGACGTGCTTCTCGGATTGATCCTGTGCAATCACGCCACGTTCCCGGCGCTGCACCGAATCTGGACCGATATCGGCGTCACCGCGTCGCCCGACGATTGCTTTCTCGGGCTGCGCGGGCTGCGCACGTTGCCGCTGCGCCTGCAGCGGCATGTTGCGAGCGCGGTCGAGATCGCGGAGTGGCTGAAGCGCCGGCCCGAAGTGCGCGAAGTGATTTACCCGATGCTTCCGGGCGCGCGCGGCCACGACCTCTGGAAGCGCGACTTCGTGGGAGGCTCCGGGCTTTTCGCCGTCGTTCTGCAGCCGGTCGCCAAGGCGGGGATCGACGCGATGCTCAACGGCATGGAGCTCTTCGGCATGGGATGGAGCTGGGGCGGATTCGAGAGCCTCGTCATCCCGACCTACCCCGAGCTCATCCACACGGCGACCCGGTGGGAACCCGGCGGCCCCTGCCTGCGCCTTGCGATCGGCCTCGAGGATCCCGCGGACCTGATCGCCGATCTCGCCGCGGGGCTCGCGCGCCTCGGGTGAATTCAGTGCCGAGTCGCCGCGAGGCGATTTCGGCCGGGCGTAGCGTTTGTCAATAAAGTTGACAATCTCGGCCGAACCGAGGGCAGGCGCAGCCGGCTATTGCTTCGTAGCCTCGGCGTAGTCGTTGAATGCCTTGGCCGACTTGTTCAACTCTTCGGCCGCTGCGCTGGCTGCCTTGACGTGTGTCGCAGCCGCGGCCTGTTCCTCGCTGATGAAGGCCTTGAGGCAATCCACGTAGGACCTCATGCCCTTGAACCAGTTGTTTCGCTTCGCCTCGGCGGCGCTCCTGCCCGACTCGGTCGTTGCGACGGGCGGAGGTTCGCCCGGCTTTTCGCAGTTCGGCGCAGGTGGCGCAGTGGTCGTGGCAGGAGCGCCGGTTTGCGCCGCCGCGGTGCTCGTGACGGCGAGGGCCAGCGCGAACGATGCGGCGCCAATGATCAGGTCGTGACGTGCAGGCATGGCGTTGATTCCTCGGCAATGATCCGAAAGCGGCGACGAGCGGATGGCAGACGGCTCCCGCCCGCCTCCGGCTCGTCCGGCCGGTAGTTTACGCGCTGCCCCCCTCGCCGAGGTAGACCGCCTGTACTCGCGCGTTCCCGCGAATCGCCTCCGGCGGACCTTCGGCGATCACGCGGCCGTGATCGAGGACGATCACGCGGTCGGCGTGACCGAACACGACGTCCATGTCATGCTCGGTGAAGAGCACCGCAATGCTCTGCTCGCGCGCGAGCCGCGCCGCGAGCTCCATCAACCGGCCGCGCGAACGCGGCGACATTCCCGCGGTCGGCTCGTCCATCAGCAGGAGCCTCGGTGCAGCAGCCAGTGCAAGCGCCAGCTCGACGCGCTTTGCATTGCCGTAGGCAAGCGTTGCGCAGCCCTGATCGGCGAACTCCGTCATGCGCACGTGCTCGAGCAGTGAGTCGGCGTCTCCGCGCATGCACCGGGTCGCCGGAGCGCGGATCGTTCGGTCGTCGCCCGTGCGCGCGAGCAGCGCGAGCTGAACGTTCTCCCGTACCGTCATCGATGCGAACAGCGCGGCGACCTGGAACGTCCGTCCGACGCCCATCCGGGAAATCGCGCGCGGCGGCAGGCCGTCGATCCGCGATCCCAGCAGCTCGACCGTTCCCGCATCCGGCCGCAGCTGACCGTTGACCAGATTGAAGCAGGTGGTCTTTCCGGCGCCGTTCGGGCCGATCAGCGCGACGAGCTCGCCGGCGCCCACTGCAAAGGACACATCGCGGACCGCATCGACGCCGCCGAATGCCTTGGCCAGCTTGTCGACGCGAAGCACCGGGGTGTTTGGACCTTCGCCCGGAGGCAGCGCTTCGCGCAGTACCGCTCCCCGGGGCGGAGCGCCTAGCGGCGGCCCGGCCGTGCTC
This sequence comes from Casimicrobiaceae bacterium, assembly GCA_035541655.1. Lineage (GTDB taxonomy): Bacteria > Pseudomonadota > Gammaproteobacteria > Burkholderiales > Casimicrobiaceae > CAIWHR01. The sequence goes on from DATKMY010000063.1 coordinate 31,508, forward strand.
ACCGCGACCTCGGTCCGAACAACCGCTGCAGCGCGCCAGCGATCCCCATCGGCGCAACGATGACGATCAGAAGAATCGCCGCGCCGAGGACGGCGTGCCAGTATTCCGTCGCGCGGGCGAGCGCGTCGGACAGCCACGTGAACACCGCGGCGCCTAGCAGCGGTCCGGCGAGCGCGTTGAGGCCGCCCAGGAGAACCATGACGAGCGCGTCGACCGAGCGCGGGATCGCGAGCGTTTCCGGCGAGATGCTTCCTTTGGAGAAGGCGTAGAGGCCGCCGGCCAAGCCTGCGAAGCCGCCGGCAATCGAAAATGCGGTCCAGTGCACGCGCCGGACGTCGATCCCGATCGCTTCTGCGCGCAGCGGCGAATCGCGACAGGCGCGCAGCGCATAGCCGAGCGGCGCGTGCGCAACCCAGGCGATGGCCGCGAGCGCGGCCGATACCAGAGCGAGCGTCAGCCAATAGTAGGCCTCCTTGCCGGCGAGCCAGGCGGCCGGCCAGACGCCTACGATGCCGTTCGATCCTCCCGTGACGGCGTCCCACTGGAACGCGATCGACCAGACAATTTGCGCGAACGCGAGCGTGAGCATCGCCAGATAGACGCCGGAGAGCCGTACGCAGAACCAGCCGATCACCAAAGCGCCCGCCGTGCCGGCGACGGGCGAGAGCGCGAGCGCCGCCTCCATCGGAACGCCGCGCTTGACTGCGAGCGCTGCCGCGTACGCGCCGATACCGAAGTAGGCCGCGTGGCCGAACGACGCCATGCCGCCGGTGCCCATCAGGAGCCGGAGGCTTGCGGCGAAGAGTGCCAGCACGAGCACGTCGGTTGCGAGCACGAGCCGGTATTCGTCGCCCGTCCGCGGCAGAAGGACCGCGACAGCGAGCGCGACGAGCACGCCGATCGCCGCACGTCTTCCGGGCGGCATGACGAGCGTCCGAAATTCCGCGATCGGAGTCGTCGGCGGCGCAGCGGGCGCCGTTCCCAGCAATCCGCAGGGGCGCGCGACGAGCACGACCGCCATCACGGCGAATTCAGCCACTTGCGTGAGCTTCGGAAATGCGATCGCGATCCCGCCGACGTCGACGGTACCGATAGCGATGCACAGCGATTTGGTGAGGCCGATCAGCAGCGCTGCCGCGAATGCCCCGGGGATCGATCCGAGCCCGCCGACGACGGTGACGACGAACGCTTCGGCGATGACCGCGAGGTCCATGCCGAGGTTCGCGGGCTCGCGGGGGAGCTGCAGCGCGCCCGCGAGCCCCGCGAGAAAGGAGCCCAGCGCGAACACGATCGTGAACAGGCGTCGTTCATCGACGCCGAGGGCGGCGGCGAGCACGCGGTTCTCCGTCGCGGCGCGCGTCAGCACGCCGAAGCGCGTGCGCTCGATTGCCCACCAGAGCGCCGCAAGCACGAGCGGACCCACGGCGAGCAGAAGGAGATCGTATGTGGGTATCGCGCGCCCGAAGACATCGAGCGCGCCTTGCAAGCCGGCGGCCCGCGGCCCCAGCAGATCCTCGGGACCCCAGAATGCCAGCGCGAGATCGCGGACGATCAGGACGACGCCGAAGGTGGCCGCGAGCTGCAGGAGCTCCGGCGCCGCGTAGATCCGCCTCAGGATCGTCGCTTCGATCGTTGCGCCGACCACTGCGACGGCGAGCGCGGCGACGAGCACACCGCCCCAGAATCCGAGCGGACCGCGGCCGACCGTCGCTGTGAGCGTGTACGCGAGATACGCGCCGAGCATGTAGAGCGAGCCGTGCGCGAAATTGACGACGCGCGTCACCCCGAAGATCAGCGTGAGGCCAGCCGCGACGAGGAACAGCGCGGAAGCGCCGGCGAGGCCGTTCAGCAGCTGTGCGGCGAGCGAGGCGGGCGACACGCGCGGGACTAACGGCTCGTGCGGGCCAGCGGCCTCACTGCGCGGGCCGCAGCCGCTTCACCGTGTCGTCCGAGGGAAGGTAGTTCGCGCCGTCGGCGTAGCGCCAGTCGACCATCACGCCCTTGCCGTCCTTCACCGCGGTGCGGCCGACATAGGCGCCCATCGTCGATTGATGGTCTAGCGGCCGAAAGGCCACGTTGCCGAACGGGCTCTCGAACGTTAGTCCGTTCATCGCGGCGACGAGCTTTTCCGTGTCGGTGGAGCCCGCCTTGCGCATCGCGGCCGCCGCGGCGATGACGGCGCTGTAGCCGACCACGGAGCCCAGTCGCGGGTAGTCGTTGTACTTCGCCCGATAGGCATCGCGGAAACGCTTGTGCTCCGCCGTGTCGATCGCGTACCAGGGATAGCCCGTCACCCACCAGCCGACCGGAGCTTCGTCCTTGAGCGGATCGAGATACTCGGGCTCGCCTCCGAGCAGGTTGAACACGGGTCGCCCCTTGAACAATCCGCGGACCTCGCCTTCGCGGACGAACTTCGCCAGGTCTGCGGCGAAGAGCGACGAGAAGATCGCATCGGGATTGGCGTCGATCAGCGCCTGCACCACGGGCCCGGCGTCGATCTTGCCGAGCGGCACCGCGTACTCGACGAACTCGATGCCGCCCGCCTGCAGCCCGATCATCTGCTGCTTGAACGCGGCGGTGGCCGACTGGCCGTATTCGTAGTTCGGGTACACGATGGCCCAGCGCTTCTTCCCGAGCTTCGCGGCATCCGGAACGAGCATCGCGGTCTGCATGTACGTCGACGCGCGCAGGCGGAACGTGTAACGATTGCCGTTCTCCCAGACGATCTTGTCGGTGAGCGGCTCGGCGGCGAGGAAGAGCACCTTGCGCTGCTTCGCGAGGTCGGCAACCGCGAGCCCGACGTTCGACGCGAAGGTGCCGAGCAGCATCACCACCTTCTCGCGCGAGAGGAGCTCTTCGGCGACGCGAACCGCATCGCCGGGCGTGCCGTTGTCGTCGCGAATGACGAGCTCCAGCGGACGGCCGAGTACCCCGCCCGAGGCATTGACCTGCGCGACCGCAAGCTCCATTCCCTTCTTGTACGGCTCGAGGAACGCCGGGAAGACCTTGTAGCTGTTGAGCTCGCCCAACCGGATCGGCTGCGCCAGCCCCCGGCCGGGGCCCATCGCAAATATGGCCGCGAGCACAAGGCCGGCAAAACGCATCGGATTCATCGCGAGCTCCCCCGGCGGCGTCGAAAGAACGTCATTGTCCTATGAGCCTGCCGCGAACGGGTGGAACCGCTTGACGTTGACGCAACGGCGCCGGCGATCGCGGACGCTGCCGGGAGCCGCTGGCGACGAGGCAGAGCGGCGGGGCGGGACGATCGCCGCCGAGGCACATCGATAGACGCGATACGCCTGACCAAAGCATTGTCCGCGCGGTAAAATCCCACGTTTTGCCCGCGTCGCGGCTACGCATCATCGCCGCGCTGTACGCGGCAGCCTTCTCTCAATGCCGAACGACTCGACGCCCCCGCTGACGCTTCCGCACGGGCTTGCATTCGCCGATCTCTATTCGATCGATGGCGCCGCGCGCGTCGATCGGCTGTTCGCCGACCACTTGGCGCGCGCCGACCCGGCCCTGGCCGATCGCCTGGAGTCGGCGCGCGGAACCCCGGCTGCGCTGGAGCGCAAGGCCGAATCCGAGCTCCTGATCGCGATCGGACCGCACCTCGAGGATTTTGTTGCGCAGCTCTTCGGCATCGGGGCGGAAGTGCGCGCCCTCGAAGCGAAGCATCACGAGCTCGCGCCGCTCTACGTCGTCAAGCGACAGTTCGTCCAGCGCAAGGCGATGAACACCTACAAGCCCGACATCGCGCTGACCTTCGACGGTGGCGCCTTGCGCGGGGAGCTCGAATCCGCGTTGGGCGCGTCGTTCACCGAGCTCGCGTTCGCGAAGGCGGTTCTGACATGGCAGAACGACGAGGCCGCGAACGCGGCCGTGCTCGACCTCGCGCTGCGCTATGCGGCGTGGGCGGCACACACGCCGGAGGGCCGTGCGCTCCACAAGGCGGGCGTGCTCTTTCGCGCTCCGCACAAGCTCGACCCGATGCGGCTCGTTCCGCTCGAAACGACACACGTCGGCGAGGCCGAGGCATGGAAGCTCGCCGGAGGACACATCCGGCGGCGGGCGGGATTCGCGCTGACCGACACCGGGATGGACTTCGCGCGGGCGCTCGATCAATCGCACTACTGCATCTGGTGCCACGAGCAGGGGAAGGATTCCTGCGCACGCGGACTGCTCGAGAAGAAGCCCTCCGGCGGGCCGCCGCTCGAGAACCCGTTCAAGAAAAGCCCGTTCGGCGTAACGCTGGCCGGCTGCCCGCTCGAGGAGAAGATCTCGGAGTTTCACAAGCTGCGCGCTGAAGGCTGGGCAATTGCGGCGCTCGCGATCATTTGCGTCGACAATCCGCTGGTCGCTGCGACCGGACACCGGATCTGCAACGATTGCATGAAGTCGTGCATCTATCAGAAGACCGATCCCGTCGACATCCCGCAGGCGGAAACCCGGATCCTCAAGGACGTGCTCGCGCTCCCCTGGGGATTCGAGATCTACTCGCTGCTAACGCGCTGGAACCCCCTCAATCTGCGCAGGCCGCTACCCAAGGCGCCCACCGGCAAGCGCACGCTAGTGGTCGGCATGGGCCCCGCAGGCTTCACGCTCGCACATCACCTGCTGAACGATGGCCACACTGTTGTCGGCATCGATGGTCTCAAGATCGAGCCGCTCGTCGCAACGCTCTCGGGCGTCACAGCCACGGGCGATCGAGCGGCGTTCGAGCCCGTGCGGGAATTCGCGACCCTCAACGAGTCGCTCGACGACCGCGTGATGGCCGGATTCGGCGGCGTCGCCGAATACGGCATCACCGTGCGCTGGGACAAGAACTTCCTCAAGGTGATTCGCCTGCTGCTCGAGCGTCGCGACCGCTTCGCGATGTTCGGCGGCGTGCGCTTCGGCGGAACGATCGACGCCGAGGGCGCATTCGCGCTCGGCTTCGATCACGTCGCGGTCGCCGCGGGCGCCGGCAAGCCCACGGTGCTCGAACTGCCGCACGGACTCGCGACCGGCGTGCGCACTGCATCCGATTTTCTGATGGCGCTTCAGCTCACCGGCGCCGCGAAGGTGAATTCGGTCGCGAACATGCAGCTCCGGTTGCCGGTGGTCGTCGTCGGCGGCGGACTCACCGCGATCGATACGGCGACCGAGGCGCTCGCGTACTACCCGCTCCAGGTCGAGAAGTTCCTGGCGCGCTACGAGGCGCTCGTTGCCGAGAAGGGAAGGGAAGCCGTCGAGGCGGCATGGACCGCCGCAGAGCGCCCGATCGCCGAGGAATTCCTCGCGCACGCACGCGCCATACGCGCCGAGCGCGACGCGGCTGCGCGTGAGGCTCGCGACGCGCGCATCGTCGAGCTTCTGCAGGGCTGGGGCGGGGCGACGATCGCATATCGCCGGCGGCTGATCGACAGTCCGTCGTACACGCTCAATCACGAGGAAGTGGAGAAGGCGCTCGAGGAGGGCATCCGCTTCGCCGAGGGGCTGACGCCGCTTGCCGTCGAAGTCGACGCGTTCGGCCACGCGCGCGCGCTGCGCGTGTCGCAGCATCACAACGACGGCGACGGCGTCTGGCACGCGTTCGGCGAGACGTCGCTTGCGGCGCGCGCAATCCTCGTCGCCGCGGGCACGCAGCCCAACACCGTGCTCGCGCGGGAGGACGCACCGCATTTCCATTTGGACGGCAAGTATTTTCGGCTGCTCGACGAGGCCGGCAACGCGGTCAAGCCGGTGAAGGGGCTCGCGAAACCCGAGAAGCCGGCGGTGCTCACCGATATCCGGGCCGACGGACGCGCGACGAGCTTTTTCGGCGACCTGCACCCGTCGTTCCACGGCAACGTCGTCAAGGCGATGGCGAGCGCGACCCAGGGGTATCCGATCGTCTCGCGAATGCTCGAACGCGTGCAGCCCGCGGCGAGCGACCCCGATTCGAGCTTCCTCGCGCGCGTCGGTCGAGATTTTCGCGCGACCATCGATCGTGTCGAGCGCCTGACGCCCACGATCGTCGAGGTCGTCGTCCACGCGCCGGCCGCGGCGCGGCGCTTCCGGCCCGGGCAGTTCTACCGGCTGCAGAACTTCGAGTCGCTGTCGCGCCTGGTCGACGGCACTCGCCTGCAGATGGAGGGCATCGCGCTCACCGGCGCGTGGGTCGACCGCGAGCGCGGACTCGTGTCTACGATCGTTTTGGAGATGGGCGGATCGTCCGACCTCTGCGCGCTGCTGCGGCCCGGCGACCCGGTGATCCTGATGGGTCCGACCGGCACGCCGACGGAAATCGCCGGCGGCGAAACGGTCGTTCTCGCGGGTGGCGGCCTGGGCAACGCGGTGCTCTTCTCGATCGGACAGGCGTTCCGCGACGCGGGCTCGAAGGTGCTCTACTTCGCCGGCTACAAGCGCGCGATCGACCGCTACAAGATCGACGAGATCGAGGCGGCCGCAGACGTCGTCGTGTGGTGCTGCGACGAGGCGCCGGGGTTCACCGCAGCGCGGCCGGGAGACCGCGCGTTCGTCGGCAACATCGTCGAGGCGATGGTGGCGTATGCATCGGGTGCGCTCGACGAGCCCGGGATTGCGTTCTCCGCGTGCGACAGGCTGATCGCGATCGGATCCGATCGGATGATGGCGGCGGTGGGTGCTGCGCGGCGCACGGTGCTCGCGCCCTACCTGAGACCCGACCATCGCGCGATCGCGTCGATCAACTCGCCGATGCAATGCATGATGAAGGAGATCTGCGCGCAGTGCCTGCAGCCGCAGCGCGATCCGCACACTGGGGCGGTGAGCTACGTGTTTTCGTGCTTCAACCAGGACCAGCCGATCGACCTCGTCGACTTTCCGGGGCTCGCCGCGCGTCTCGCGCAAAACTCGGTGCAGGAGAAGCTCACCGCCCGGTGGATCGGGCGCTGCCTCGAGCGCGCGAAATGACCATGCGCTTCGCCGGTGACGTACGCTGTCGGCGCGCTGTCGGCAACCTTGCGCAATGCTTGCGGTGGACTGTCACCGCGCCATCACGCGACGCGGGGCGCATTTCATTGCCGGGAAGCTGGTCTATGAGCATTGCGCGCCGCCTTTCGATTCTGCTAGGGTAATCGCGCTACACCTAACGGCCCTCCAGGTGCCGTTGTAGTGCGCCCCAGCCGTCCACCTTCCTCCGGACGGTTGGGGCTTTTTTCGTCCGCAGTCGCGAGCCCGTGTGCGTCGAAAAGAAAGGCCGGCGCACCTTGCGGCGGCCGGCCCGTGCAGTCGTGCGCGCAGAGAGGTTACTTCGGCTGCTTCTGCGTCTTTATCTTGACGTCGATGAGCTGGGCCTCCGACTGTCCGCTCTTGTTGTCCAGAGTCACGACCATCAGCCCCAGCGCCGGCGACAACGCCCATTCGGCAGAGTTGACCGAGATCACGTTGCTCGTGTCCGTTCCGCCGGGCGGAACGGCACCCGCAAAGCCACCGGTGCTGATCGCGTTGTTCCAGACATTGAAGATCGCGGAACCCGGGACGGTGTCCGAGCCGCCGTTGACGAGATCGAAGCTCTGCACCTGATAGGTGATGCGTGGATTGCTCGTCTTGTTGAGGCACGGTTCGCCGCTACGGCAAAGCTGCGAGGAGAGCACCGGCAACTCCAGCGTCGAGCTGTCCGTCGGCGCGGTAGCAAGGAACGCAATGCTTGCGCCCCCCGAGCGCGTGCTGAAGACAAAGCTCCCCACGACGCCCGTGTTGACGCCGGTCTGGACGTTGCCCTGATCGGCACCGACGATAACGTAGTCGGGCGTTCCATCGCCGTCGACGTCGACCAGCACGTCGAATTCGTTGACGGATGCATTTGACCATCTGCTGTACGTATTGATCGCGAACACCATCAGTTGCCGGTCCGGGTCGGCTCCGCTCGGGTACGAGAAGGACTGGACACCGACCGCGCGGACATCGTTCGATCCGTTGCCTTTCTCGTTCTTGTCCTCGAGGCCCCATGCATAGAAATCGGCGTCGCCGGCGATGGCTGCGCCCTTCTTGTTGGTCACGGTCGCTGTCGTCGACGGGTTGGCGCCCTTGAGGTCGCCGATCTTCGTCGATACGTTGGAGCGCGGCCGCGGCACGAAGTAATACGGGACGCGCAACGTGACATTCGCGTTGTCGTGCGAAGTGACCGGGGTCAATTGCACGAGTCCCGCAACATCGTGGAATGAGAGGCCACCCTCGTTCGACGCACCTGCAGTAGCGGCGGGAACGCTGAGCGTTACCCTGACGTCCGCATGGCCCCGAGGCGGAATGGTCACCACCGATTTGTCGAAGGACACCGTGTGTGGCGAACCGGTCTGGATCGCCGGTGCGATGCGGAATGTGGCGACCGAGGTTCCGTTGTTGTCGAGATGGATGCTCAACGAGTCTTTGAAGTCCCCGTCCATCTCGTCGAACCCGAAGTTGAGCGAGACCTCGAACCGGGTGCCCTGGACTCCATCGCCGTGAGCGACGACTTGCGACGCGATCGCGCTAGCCGGCTGCACGAGACCGGTCCCGCCGCCGCGAGTGCTGTAATTGGTGACCCCGGACGGCAAACCCGTGTTGACGAGCGCAGCTCTGACGTCATCGGCCCTCCAGGTCGGGTGCCCCTGAACCGTGAGCACGGCGGAGCCCGCGACGTGCGGCGAAGCCATCGAAGTGCCGGATAGGATCTCGCCCAGGTTGCCCGTGCCGCTCGCAGTCGACATGATGCTGACGCCGGGCGCCGACAAATCGGGCTTGGCGCCGCTGTCGCCGCTCCGCGGTCCGGCCGACGAGAACGATGCGAAAGATTCGAAGCCCGGATTCGCGAAGTCCTGTACCGACAGCGTGGCCGTCGTGTCGGCCGGCGATGCCTGCAGCTTGGCTGAATCCGTACCCGCGGTGCCGGAACTGCCGGCTATCCCGCCGAACGGAATGGTGACGGTGTACGCCATTCCGGTGTCGGGGTTGGACGTGATGTTTCCTTCGAACGGCGGCAACCCTGCGCCATTGTTCAGCATCAGCACCGCAGCCGCGCCGGCCTGCTGTCCGAATATGGCCTTTGCGACGCGCGCGCAGGTTCCGCGCTTGACCACGGCAATCTGATTTCCGCCCGGAACGATCCCCGCATGCGTGAAGGCGCCGGGAGAGCAACCGAGAGACTCGTCGGCCGAGCCGACGAATCCCGATAGATCGGCCGTCGTAGTCGGATCGTCGGTGAGGATGACAAGCGGACGGTTGGTCAGCGGCAGTCCGAGCGTCGACCCGTTGGCGTTGATGGCCTGCAGGTCGAGCGGCGTCCCGCTCGGCGGAGTCGTTTGGACGCGAAGCCCTGCGACGATCTGGAGCGGATCGATGGCCGCAACCGAAATCGCGCCATCGGCTGTCGACGGCGATCCGACCATGTAGGGGTTCGGACCTGCGTTGCCCGCCGAAGTGACGACGACCACACCGGACTTCACCGCGTTGGAAGCCGCTTCGGCGTCCGGCGTGTCATTGGTGCCGAAATCGGAGCCGAGCGACATGTTGATGACGTCCATGTCGTTGTCGGTCGCCCATTCGATAGCGTCAACGACGACATCCGTCGAGCCGTTGCAGCCGAAGACGCGGACCGCGTAGATGTCAGCCTTCGGCGCCACGCCCGGACCGACGTTCCACGTGTTGTTCGAGATTGTCGTCGCGTTGTACGTACCGGTGTACTGGTTGCCCGCAGCGGTCACGCCGGAGCCCGCGGCTGTCCCCGCCACGTGAGAGCCGTGGCCGTTGCAATCGAGAGGATTGGGATCGGGGTGCGGGGTCGGCTGGTAAGTGTCCGAATTGGGGTCGGCATCGTAGGAATCCCCGACGAGGTCGGTGCCGCCCTTGACCCGCGGAGCATTCGGTCCGAACAGCGTCGGATCGGCCGGCGCGGTTTCGTTGGCGTGCGCCGCCGCATACGCTGCGGCCGTGCCCGGTCCGCCGAAATTCGCGTGCGTATAGTCGATCCCGGTGTCGATGATCGCGATCTTGATGTGTTCGCCGTGCAGGCCTAGGCTCTGCCAAACGCCAGGCGCGCCGATCAGCGGGACGCCGTGAGTGTTGTCGGGCCTGGCGATCGTCACGGGGCGAACTCCGATGACGCCGGGCAGTGTCGCAAGCTGCGCGAGCTTGTCGCGACCGATCCGGACCTTGATGCCGTTGTACGCAACCTGAAAGTTGGCGAGGATCGTCCCGCCGAGCGAGGCGATGCTGGCATTCAGCGCATTCTGTGAACTCCTGAGCGAGGACTTCGCCTGATCCCTCTCCGGCCTGGTGAGCTTGCGCCCGGCGTTCGCCTGCTGAATCGTCACCGGATCGCCGCTGAGCTGGATCACGACGGTGACGTCGCCGTTGCCCACACCGAGCGGCATCCAGGCCGGAGTGATGAGGCGAGAACCGTCGGCGACGGCTTCGGGGCGTGCAGCGCCGGCGGTCGTTGCCGCCATCGCAGCGACTGCCATCGCTACTGCCGCAAATGTGCGCGTGTGCTTGAATCGCATGTATTACCTCTCGAATGGGTCGATAAACGTCGTCATCCCGCCTTTTGAGCGGGATTTCCGGAGGTGAGGATCGGTTGAAAGCGCGCGGCAGCGAATCGCGGCGGCGCCGGTTCAAAGACGAACCGCGCCTCCGGCGTAATCCGCGACGGGATCCGACTGACGCAGCTCAACGTTCCCCCCCACTGCTGCGCGAAGCCGATATGGCTCCGCCAAAGCTCCCTCAGTGCCTCTGCGGCTTGTTGTTTTTTAGTTCGCGTCCCAACTGCGAGAGGAGCGCGATCTCCAAGGTTCGAACGTGACTGCGTAACAGCCGGCGCCAGTCTACCGGAATCGAATCGACTGTCAATTCGCCATCGACCGGCTGTCGCCTGGCTGTCGATTCCGCCGGACCGAAAGTCGCCTTCTCGTAGCTGTCGGCTCCGCGGCAGCCGCGGTAGGCCGGCGTACCTGTGCCATACAAGTGCTTCGTCACGGATTTCGGAGATCGCGTCGGCGCGTCACGCCCTAAACCCGGCCAAGTCCGGGCCGTGCCGTCGAAGCTCAACGCCGCGCGAGAAACGCCCCGATCAGGCTTCCGATCGCGGCGGCACCAATTGCGACGAGGTCGTCGGCTCGGTCGACGGTTCGCTCGCGGTCGGCCATCCGTTGCAGATCGAAGATCGCGTTGATCTGCGCGTCGCTGACTGCTCCACGCATCGCTTCGGGCGAGGGCGACGATGCGGCAGACGTCGACGAGAGCTCGTGCAGCGCCTTGGTTACGCCGTCGGGGTCGATCAGCGCGATCGGCGCCCCGCAATGCGTGCACGCGCTGTCGGTGGAAAGGTCGACCGGCGCGCCGCATTGCGAGCAGGCGATCTCGCGCACGGTCGAGCGCAGCTTCGCGAGCTCGGCCGGCGTCGGCGTGCGGATGAAGTTCTTCTGCCGCAGGAACTGATTGAACGTGATGAGCTGCCCACCGTCGCTCGTGCAGCGCCAATAGGTGAAGCGCGTCGTTCGCTGCAGGTCGTGGGTCAACGCGAGCGGCTGCGTGCAGCGAGGGCATGCGAAGCTGCTGGCGATCGTTCGCCGCGCGGCCCCGGCCTTGCCGATAAACTGGAACAGTTCGATCACCGACATCGGCGTCAGGCGCACGCTCTCGAGCCTGTCGAACCAGAACAGGTTGCAGGGCTCGCAGGCGTTGATCTCCATGGGCTCGAGCATGCCGTTCGCCTCGACTGACTGCGGCGGCATCAACTCGCGGCAATTCGGGCATCGAGTCTCCATTGTCTCTCGCCGATCGGATCGAATTAGAATCGGCGCATCATGGGGCCATTCGGTGGCACTGCAAAGGGGGGAGCCCGGCACGCCGGTCGGATCGCCGCCGCTGCCGCCGTGCTCGCGGCGCTGGCCATAGGCTTGCCCACCTATGCGGCTTACCGGCGCGACATCCGCGCGGCCCGGGCGCGAGTCGCGTCAGGCAGTCTCATCGCGGAAACGCGCTCCGGGCCGATCGAATACGCGATCGTCGGCGAGGGTTCACCGGTCCTCATGGTGCACGGTGCCGGCGGGGGCTACGACCAGGGGCTCGACATCGGCGCGCCGCTCGCCAGGAACGGCATGCGGATCATCGCCATGTCGCGCTTCGGCTATCTGCGTACGCCGCTGCCGCCGGAAGCCGCGGCCGCTGCGCAAGCCGACGCGCACGCGCATTTGCTCGATGCGCTGGGAATCGCTCGCGCGGCGATCATCGGCGCATCCGCGGGCGCGCTGTCTGCGATGCAGTTCGCGTTGCGCCACCGCGAGCGCTGCAGCGCGCTCGTTCTGCTCGTGCCGGTCGCCTACGTCCCGCGCCCCGGAGGTGCACCGTCGATCTCGGCGCCCCCGGGGATCCGGCACGCGCTCGAATGGGCGCTGCGGTCCGACTTTCTCTTTTGGGCCGTGCCGCGAGTGCGACGCGGCGCGGTGATCCGCGCGTTTCTGGGGACGCCTCCCGAAGTGGTCGCGCGTGCGAGCGCGGCCGAGCAGGCGCGCGTCGCGACGATGCTCGACCACATCCTGCCGATCGCGCCGCGGCGCGCGGGGCTCATGAACGACGCGAAGCTCGTCACGTCGATCGAGCGCTACGAGCTGGAGCGCATCGCCGTGCCCACGCTGGCGCTGAGCGCAGCCGACGATCTCTACGGAACGTTCGACGCGGCGAAGTACACGGCCGAGCACATTGCCGGGGCGCGGTTCATCGGCTATCCGGGCGGCGGCCACCTGTGCGTCGGGTACGAGGACGACGTCGTGACCCGGATCGCGGCTTTCCTGAGTCAGTAAGGAACGGCTGACGGCGACGCCTGATCGACCTCGCCTGTCGGGCGCGTCGCGACCGCGCAGTCGGTGCCGATCCACGCGGATCCTCCGGGCTTCCGGCGCCGCGGTGACGAGGGGTACACTGGCGCAATGTCGGCATCCGAGAAGATCGTCTCCGCGATCGACGCGCGGGCGGACGCGCTGGCGCAGCTCGCGCGGAAGATCCATGCGAACCCCGAGCTGCGCTTCGAGGAGAAGCAGGCGTCGGCGTGGCTCGCGGACGCCGTCGAACAGGCGGGTGTTGCGGTGGAGCGGGGCGTGGGCGGACTGTCGACCGCGTTCCGTGCGCGCATAGGCGCCGGTGTCGGTCCGCGCGTCGCGATCCTCGCGGAGTACGACGCGCTGCCGGAGATCGGCCACGCATGTGGGCACAACCTGATAGCGGGCGGCGCGGTGGGCGCGTTCCTCGGCCTGGCCTCGGTCGCGAATGATCTTGGCGGCGAGGTGGTCCTGCTCGGCACGCCTGGCGAGGAAGGGGGCGGCGGCAAGATCAAGCTGCTCGAGGCGGGCGCATTCGAAGGCGTCGACGCGGCGATGATGTTCCATCCGCTCGATCGCGACCTGCTTGCGCATCAGGCGCTCGCCAGCGAGTGGCTGACGTTCTCGTTCACCGGCCGGCCGTCGCACGCCGCGGCATCGCCGTGGGACGGCCATTCGGCGCTCTCGGCCGTGATCCAGACGTTCAATCTCGTCGACAGCCAGCGCGTGCACTTCCGCGACGGCTCGCGCGTGCATGGCTTCATCACCAACGGCGGGCAGGCGGTGAACATCATCCCCGAGCACGCTGCGTGTCAGTTCAGCGTACGCGCAACGCGCGTGGCATACCTGGGCGAGCTGGTCGAGCGCGTGCAGGACTGCGCAAGGGCGGCGGCGCTCGCCACGCGTACCGAGCTCGAGATCGACCGCCGCGCCGGCTACCGCGACATGAAGAACAACATGGCGCTCGCGCACGCGTTCGGCGAGGCCCTCGCGGGGCTCGGTCGCCGCGCCGCTGCCGACGATCCCGACGTCGGCGCCGGTTCCACCGACATGGGGGACGTGTCGCAAAATGTGCCGTCGATCCATCCGTACCTGGCGATTTGCGCGCGCGGCGAAACCATGTGCCACGAGCACGCCTTCGCGGCCCATGCAGCGTCGGATCAGGGCGTCACCGCGATGCTCGACGCGGCGCGAGCGATGGCGCTCACCGCGCAGCGCTTCCTAGGCGACGCGGACCTGCGCGCTGCGGTGCGCGCCGAGTTCGACGGCGGGAGCTAGCGACAGCGCTCTCCGTTGTCCCGCCGCACCGGGGGAACCCGCTCGGCGCGTGGTTGTTACCTATGTCTCGAGCACGGAACGCGCAGCGACGCGATGCACTGTTGTGCCCGGACATCATGGCGGCGAAGGAACGGATCGAGGCAGCAGGCATCTCATTGGGCGGCGGTCCGGGGCGCAGGGGATCTTTGTGCGCGACCCTGACCGCGATGTGATCGAACTGCATCAGCGCGGCTGACAGTTGGATGCGCGGGCTAGCGCTTAGCTTCGTACCATCCGCGCGAGCTCGAAACGATGGGCGGCGCTTTCGAGTCCTGACGGTGATCGATCAGTGGAGTCGCGAGAGTCTGTCAGTAGAGCCCGGTTTTACGCTCACTGGAACCAGCGTCGCCGCCGCGCTTGATACGGTGGCGCAACGGCGGCCCTTGCCGAAGGCGATCACCGTCAATCATGGCACCGAATTCACGTCCCGCGCACTCGACGACTGGGCGGTGTCCACCTCGACTTCATTCGGCCCGGCAAGCCTGTGCAGAACGGGCTATGCGAGTCGTTTAACGGACGCCTCCGCGATGAATGCTTGAACGTCACCGAGTTCGCGTCCTTGGAGCACGCGCGCGCGATACTGGCGGCGTGGCAGGACGATTACAATCATCGTCGACCGCAAGGTTCGCTGGGCCAGCTGACCCCCAGTGAATTCGCCCGACAAGGTCAGCGATCGGAGCAGCGAAGCGGCCAAACTCTGATTCAGAACTGACGCGTTACGGAGGGAACGTCACGCGCACGTCGGCCGCAGTCTCCGTCTGACCATCCAAGGGAGGAAGCATGGACAGCTCGAAGGGCAATTCCGACACCCGAGAAATCCAGCGCGTCGCACTGGCCAGCGCGATCGGCTGCGTCATCGAGTGGTACGACTTCTTCCTCTACGGCGTGGTAGCCGGGCTGGTCTTTAACAAGCTGTTCTTCCCAAACCAGGATCCGTTCATCGGCATTCTTCTCGCGTACGCGACATTCGCTGTCGGATTCGTCGCGCGTCCAGTCGGCGGCATCGTGTTCGGGCATTTCGGCGATCGCCTCGGTCGCAAGCGGATGCTGGTGATGACGCTGCTCATCATGGGCGTCGCCACCTTCTTCATCGGCCTCCTGCCGACCTATGCCAGCGCCGGAATCTGGGCACCGATCCTGCTGCTGGTGCTTCGCGTCCTTCAGGGACTGGGCATCGGCGGCGAATGGGGCGGAGCAGTGCTGATGGCGATCGAATACGCGCCGAAGGAACGACGCGGTTTCTATGGCAGTTGGCCGCAGATCGGCGTGCCCGCGGGCCTGTTTCTCGCGACGATCGTCGTGGCGGGGCTGTCGACAGTATCCGATCAGGCGTTTCTCGACTGGGGCTGGCGCGTCGCCTTCCTGCTCAGCGGGCTGCTGGTGGCGGTCGGTGTCTACATTCGCCTCAAGATTCTGGAAACGCCGATGTTCGTGCAGCTGAAAGAGTCGCAGGAGCAGGCGAAGGTACCGTTCTTCGAACTCTGGCGAACACATGCGATGAAGACGATCCTCGGCATGGGCTGCCGCTACATCGAAGGCGTCACATTTAACATATTCGGTGTCTATTCCATCGCATACCTGACCTCCGCGCTCAAGCTGCCGCGGACGACCGCGCTAATCGCCGTTTCCATGGCCTCGCTGGTGATGGTGTTCCTGATTCCCGTGTTCGGAAAGCTGTCCGACACGTTTGGC
>DATKMY010000064.1:0-12184 GCA_035541655.1 Casimicrobiaceae bacterium
CAGCGCGTACGTCTTGCCCTCATCGAGCGCGACCGCGTCGAAGCCGGGGCGGGCAACCGCGCCCGGTGCGCCCAACCGCCAGATCTCGCGCTCGCCGGCGAAGAACGTCAGCGTATCGATGGCGATGACGCCGACGCGGTCGGAGAGGATGATCCGGAAGACGGCATCGCCCGGCGCGATTCGAAATTCGAGCGTCGCCGCCTCGCCGTTCGCGGGAATGAAGTCGACATGCTGTCGATCGAGCGTCAGCGCCTCGCGCGTGGCTCCGGGCAGGAGACGAACCGGGACGCGCTCGGCGCCTTCGAGCGCACGCGGCGGCGGGATCTCGTCCATCGCCCCCGGTGTAGCGCGGACGAGCCATTGATATGCATAGTGACGGGTGCCCGGACCGAGCGCAGCGGCGAGCGCCGGCGGGAGCGCTTCGACGCGTGTGCGAAATTCGCTCGCGTACGGCGTCACCTCGGTCGCATCCCAGTCGAGGATACGGAACCCCGCATCGCGGAGCAGCGCGCCAAGCGAGCGCCACGTGTAGAGGCGCAGATGCGTCGGGTCGAGCAGGCCCTCGCCGCCGTACTCGAAGCGATCGTCGAAGAGCCCTGCGACGATGGCCGCATGTGCGACATTCGGCACCGACAGCAGCAACTCGCCGCCCGGCTTGAGCAGCGCGCGCAGCGTCGCGAGGAGGCGCGCGCCGTCGCGCAGATGCTCGAGAACGTCCGCGCATACGATGAAATCGTAGCGCGGGGACGTCGCGCCCGCGGCGAGCTCCGCCTCCCATCCGTCGCCGTCGAGATCGGCGATCACAACGCGGCGGGCGTAGGGCTCGGCCGCACGTCCCGCCTCGGGATCGATGTCGACGACGTCGACGCTCGCTCCCTGCTCCTTGAGCCATCGGGTGAAGTAGCCTGCGGCCGCTCCGAGCTCGAGGACGCTCGCCCCAGGGCGCATCCAGCGCGAGAGCCGGGCGAGCGAGTCGCCGCTCGCAGGATCGAACGTGCGCCGGTAGATCACGCGAGGGCCTGCGCCTCGATGTCGGAGACTGCGAAGTCGGGAAGGAAATGCCAGAAGTGCCACGCTCCGGGCGCCGCATCGATGCGTGCGCCGAACTCGTGAGCGATGTCAGCGACGGATGCGGCTGTGCGGCGCTCGGAGGCGACGTGCCGACGCCCGTCGGCAGCGCAATGCGCGGTGAGCAGCAGAACCTCCGCGCTCGCCGCCCGCGCGACGTCGACCAGCCCGGAAGGCCAGAATATCGGCGCTCCGAAAAGCGTTGCGTTGGCCGGGTTCGAGGGGGGGGTAGGCACGTCGATCAGGCCGTAGACCGCGCCACCCTGCGCGAACGTCGCTGCAATCTCGTCGCGCGCGCCGCCCGTGTAGATCGCCGGGACGCCGGCGAGCTTCTCGACGACGCGCATCCGGAGGCGAGCATAGAGGTAGCACAGATGGCTCTCGAACGTTGTCGAGTCGAAACGCAGCGACACGAACCGCGCCGGCGTGCCTCCTGCGCGCAGCCAGGGCAGGAGGAAGAGGCCTTGGCCGAAGTGCATGCTGATCACCATCAGCGGAGCCGCGCCCAGCCGCGGCGGCGCGTCGAGGCGCGCGAGCAGGAAGCGCCGGCTCCGCGTCAACGCCCAGAAGAGATCGGCGTGGTCCACCAGCTGCGCGAAGCGGAATTCGGCGAGCCAGCGGCTCGCGTCGCCGCGCGGGTACGCCGCGCGATAGTGCGCGACTCCGGCGCGCGCGCGCTCGTCGTAGAGGCTCAGGTTCGCCGCGCACCAGCGCGCCAATGCTATCCCCGCGCGATAGGGAAGCAGCGCCACCGCAAGCGGGAGCAGCCAGAACTCCCACAGGCAGGCAAGCTCGTTCCCGATGCGGCGCATCACGGTGTCAGCGTTCCGGGGCCGCGGCGCGCGGCTCGGCCGCGGTGGTCTTGGGAGTGGTCTCCGCATGCGGCCACGCATGCGGCAGGCGCACGTAGCCGAGCTCGCGCGTCGTGCCGGCGATCACGAACGGAGCCTCGTGCGTGTCGAAGAGCCGCATCCCTTCCGGATCCATCGCGTGAGCACGAAGGCGGTAGTGTCCCGGAAGCAGCGAGAGATCGTCGAAGCGGATCGAGAATGCATAGCGCATCGGCCCGAGGCGCACCGGCGCCGCCCGATCGATCTCGCTCGTCGTGCCGTAGACCGGCGTGCCGTCGGCGCGCACGACGCCGACCGCGAGCACCGGCTCGCGATCGTCGGGCGAGCGGACCTCGACGTCGACGCGAAACCCGTGTCCCGGGTCGATTTCGCTGCCGCCACCGTCGATCGTCAGCGCGAGACCGGTGACGACATACGCGCTCGCCGGCGGCGCCGCCTTCGCCGTATTCGCGGCCGCCTCGGCACGCGCCTCGTGCCAGGCGACGTACTCGCGCGCGACGTGGTCGGCGTCGCCATAGAGGCGCATGCGGCCGCGCTCGAGCCACAGCGCGTGCCGGCAAAGCTTCTGCACGTGGTACATGCTGTGCGACACGAAGAGCAGCGTGCCGCCGCCCGCGAGGTATTTCTCCATCCAGGCGATGCTTTTCTTCTGGAAAGACTCGTCGCCGACGGCGAGCACCTCGTCGGTGATCAGGATGTCGGGCGTGAGGGCGGTCGCCACCGCGAATCCCAGCCGCACGACCATTCCGGACGAGTAGTGCTTGATCGGCTCGCGGATGTGCTCGCCGATGTCGGCGAACGCCACGATCTGCTCGCGGCGATCGGCGATCTCCGCCGGCGTCAGGCCGAGGAGCGCCGCCGCAAGTTCGATGTTGGCGAGCCCCGAGTAGTCCGGATGGAACCCCGACCCCAGCTCGAGCAGCGCGCCCACGCGGCCGTTGACGACGAGCGTGCCGCGCGTCGGCTTGATTACCCCGGCGATGACCTTGAGCAGCGTCGACTTGCCGGCGCCGTTCTCGCCGATGATCGCGAGCGATTGACCGCGCTCGAGACGAAGCGACACGCCGTCGAACGCGGTGAAGACGCTCGCGGCGCTCCTGCCGCGCAAGAGATCCCAGACGAGGCGGACGCGGCCGCCGCGCGCGTCGACGCGCGCGTAGTCCTTGCCGACGTTCTCCAACGCGAGCAATGGGCCCATGGGCCTACTCTCCGCGTTCACAGGAAGTCCTCGAACGTCGGCGAGAGACGCCGGAACACCCAGCGCCCGCCGACAAAGAGCGCGATCGCGACGACGAGTGCCACCGCGTCGCCGGCGTCGAGCGAGAGCTGCCCGTCGAGGAGCGCGGCCCGGAGCCGCCCCACGAGATAGCCGAACGGATTCGCGGCGACGTAGGGACGCACCGCTTCGGGCACCGCAGTCAGTGGATAGACGATCGGCGTCAGGTACATGAGGATCATCAGCAACGGCATCAGCACGTGCTCGACGTCGCGGATGAACACCTGCAACGCAGCGAAGAAGAGTGCGAGACCGGTGCCGGCGATCGCGAGCAGCACCCAGACCGGCAGCGCCACCAGCAGACCCTCGAAGTGAACGGGCTGCCCGAAGAGCGCGAGCACGACGAGAACCGCGACGTAGCCGGCGAAGTGCAGCGCGAACGTCGCGGCGACCGATGCGTAGACGACGAGCTCGTGCGGGAACGCGACCTTGCGGATAAGCGCCGCATAGGAGGCGAGGCTCACCGTGCCCCGCTGCAGCGCCTCCTGCGCGGCGAGCCATGGCCACAGCGCTACCGCGACGAACGTGAGGAAGCTCGAGCCACCGAAGCCGCCCGCGCGGAACACCATCGTGAACACGAACCAGTAGACGCCGAGCAGCGCCAGCGGGTGCAGCAGCGCCCACGCGAGGCCGGTCATGCTGCCGAGGTAGCGGGTGTTGACCTCGCGCAGGAAGAAGTTCCGGAAGAGCGCACGATTGCGCACGCGCACCGCCTCCACCGGGGGCTGGGCAGGCGGGAAGGTCGCGACCGGCGGGAAGGAAGGAGGCACGGGCGCCGTGGGCGCAGGGGCGGCCATGGCGGGAGGATACCTCAGGGGCCCGACGGGCTCACCCGCAGCCGCCGGCGCCGCTGCCGGCTCACTCGACGGTCAGGATGACCGGCTGGTGATCCGCTGCCTGCGTGTCGCGATCGACGCGCACGTCTTTCACCCGCGTCCTCAGATGCTCGCTGACGAAGATGAAATCGCAGTGCAGCTCCGGCTCCCCGGGCACTTCCTTTTCATAGACCTTGAACGTGCCCGGATGAGGAACACCGGGATGCGCGACCTCCCACGCGTCGAAGAGCGGCGGCGTCCCGTCGGCGAGTGTGTCCCCCATCCGCGCGTGCAGCGGATCGTCGGGCTCGAGGTTGAAATCGCCGGTGATGATCGCCGCCCCCGGCCGCAGAAACGTGTGGAAAGGGCCTCCGGTCGTGTCGACGATCGTGCCGCGCTGCGCGTGCCCGTGGCCCTCGGCATAGATCGCCCGGAGTGCCTCGACCTGCGCGCTGCGCTGCATGCCCGAGTAGTACTCGAGGTGCGTCGTGATGACGCGGACTTCCCCGAATGGCGCAGCGACGACGGCTTCCACGGCGATCCGCGGCATGCCGTTCACGCCGGCATCGATCGGCGAAGGCAGCAAGTGCCGATAGACCTGCCGCATCGGCAGGCGCGTGAGGACCATGTTGCCGAAGCGTCTGCGTCGTCCGCCCTCTGCCGGGTGGTCGGTGGCCACGCCCGGCGCGGCGGCATAACCCGGGAGCAACGCGGCTAGCGTTGCGAACTGGTCTTCGTCGGTGTTGCCGGCGAGCCTCGGATCCGGAAAGTTGTCGGCGATCTCCTGCAGGCACAGCACGTCGAAATCGGCGAGCCTCCGCGCTTCCGCGACAATGCGCGCGGGATCGACGCGGCCGTCGACGCCGCGACACCATTGGACGTTCCACGTGATCAGCTTCATCGAATCCCCGCCCGCATGAAACTCTGCACGAACTGGCGCTGAAAGAGAAGGAACGCGATCAGAAGCGGCGCGGTCGTGATCAGCGTCGCCGCGGTGATCACCGACCAGTCGATCCCCTGGTCGCCCGACGAGAACACCTGCAGCCCGACGGTCAGCGGCCGCGACTCCACCGAATTCGTGATGATGAGCGGCCAGAGGAAGTTGTTCCAGTGGTAGCTGACGGAGACGAGCGCGTACGCGAGGTACACGGGCCGCGCGAGCGGCACGTAGACCTTCCACAGCAACGCGACCGGCCCGCAGCCTTCGACGCGCGCGGCCTCGTCCAGCTCCCGCGGCACAGTCTTGAACGTCTGGCGCAGCAGGAAGATGCCGAACGCGCTCGCCATGTAGGGGAGCGCCATTGCGACGATCGTGTCCTTCAAGCCCAGCAGCGACATCGTCCGGTAGTTCTCGACGATCAGCACGTCGGGCATCACCATGAGCTGCACGAGCACCAGCGCGAACAGGACGTTGCGTCCCGGAAAGTCGAAGCGCGCGAACGCGTACGCGGCGAGCGTCACGAGCACAAGCTGCGCGCCGAGGACCAGCGTGACGAGCAGCACCGTGTTCACGTAGTAGCGCGCGAACGGAGCGGCTGCCCACGCTCGCGCGAAATTGTCGAGGGTGAACGGCGCGCCGACGACGAAGCGCGTCGCGAACTCTGCCGGATGGAAGGCCGTCCACACGGCATAGGCGAGCGGCAGGATCCAGAGCACGCCCAGGAGCCACGCGGCAATCGTCTCCAGCGCGCGCGGCACGCCGCGGGCCGCGTAGACGCTGCTCATTGGTAGTGGACCTTGCGTTCGACGAACCAGAACTGCACGAGGGCCACGCTTGCGAGCAGCGCGAGCAGCACCATCGTGAGTGCGCCGGCGTAGGCCGAGTCCCAGAACCGGAACCCGATCTCGTAGATATAGTAGAGAAGGAGCGACGTCGCGTTGTCGGGCCCGCCGCGCGTCATCACGACCACCTGATCGACGAGGCGAAACGCGTTGATCACCGCGTTCACAAGCACGAAGAAGGTCGTCGGCATCAGCAGCGGAAACGTGACGCGCCGGAAGAAATAGGCGCGCGATGCGCCCTCGATCGCCGCGGCCTCCGCAAGATGAGGCGACATCGTCTGCAGCGCGGCCAGATAGAAGATCATGAAGAAGCCCGCTTCCTTCCACACGGTGACGACCATGAGGCACGCGAGCGCGGTGTCCTTGCTGCCGAGCCAGTTGTGCGTGCCGAAGCCCAGCGCGGCCGTCGCCTTCTCGAGCAATCCGTACTCGGGCGTGTAGAAGAAGAGCCAGATATTGGCGACGGCGATCATCGGCAGCACGGTCGGCGTGAAGTACGCGAGGCGGAGGAACCCGCGCCCGGCGAGCCGGCCGCTCACCCAGACCGCCATCGCGAGCGCCAGTGCGATCGACGCCGGAATCGTCCCGAGCGCGAACCACAGATTGTTGACGAGTGCTTTCCAGAAGATCGGGTCGTCGATCAGCTGCCGGTAGTTGTCGAGCCCGACCCATGCGGCGGGGCGGCTCCCCTTGGGCGTCGCGTGCAGGCTGTGCCAGAACGTCGCAACCGCCGGATAGTGCGTGAAGAGCGCAAGCAGCGCTGCGGCGGGCAGCAGCAGCAGCCAGCCGTAGAGCCACTGTGCGGTGCGCGTCATTGCGCGGTTAGCCCGCTCGAGCTCCTATTTCCTATACGGACGCAGCATGCGATCCGCCTCGCGCTGTGCATCCTTCAGGGCCACGTCAGGGGTCTTGGTCCCCGTCAGCGCCGCCTGGAGGCCGTCGTTGAGCGCCTTGGTGACGCGCTGGTTGTCGTGCGTCGACAGCTCCGCCTTCGCGTACGGAAGCTGGTCGCGTGCGACGGCGGCAGCGGGGAATCCGGCGACGTACTGTCTCATCGCCGGCGTCTCCCACGCGTCGGCGCGCACCGCAACGTAACCGGTGTCGATTCCCCACTGCGCGGCACGCTCGGGGGTCGTGATCCACTTGATGAACTTGAACGCTGCCTGCTGCTGCGCCGGCGTGCTCTTCTTGAACAGATAGAAGTTGCCGCCGCCGGTCGGGCTGCCGCGCTGCTTGCCCGCGGGAAGCATCGCGACGCCGAAATCGAACTTCGCGTTGGCGCGCACGTTGGTCAGGTTGCCGGTCGTCGTCCACATCATCGCCATCTTCCTCTCGAAGAAGTCCTTCGGCGTCGTTCCCCATTCGACGATACCTTCAGGATGAACCTTCTGCTTGCGCGCGAGATCGACCCAGTACTGCAGCGCCTCGATGACTTCGGGCTTGTCGTAGTAGGTCTCGGTGCCAGCGGAGTTCATCAGGTTGGCGCCGTTCTGGATGGCGAGCGCCTGAAAGAGCCAGTACGGGAATCCCGATGAAGGAATCTGCACGCCCCATTGCGTGACCTTTCCGGAGGCGTCGCGCTTCGTGAGCTTCTGCGCGTAGTCGGCCATTTCCTTCCAGTTCGCGGGCGGACGATTCGGGTCGAGTCCGGCCTCCTTGAACATCTCCTTGTTCCAGTAGAGCACGATCGTCGAGCGTTGGAACGGGATGCCCCAGGTCTTGCCGCCGGTCTGGCTGTTCTCCATGAACGCGGGATAGAAGCTCTTGAGCCAGGCCTGATCTTCCGGCGTCTTGATGAGGTCGTCGAACGGGACGATCGCCTCTTCGTCGATCAGCGTGAACATGTCGGTCGACAGGAGAATCGACGTGACGGGCGGCTCGCCGCCCTTGACCGCCGTGAGCGCCTTGGTGATCGTATCCTGGTAGGTGCCCGAGTAGATCGGCTTCACCTTGATGCCCGGATTTTCCTTTTCGAAGTCCGCCGCGTAGCCATCGATCAGCTTCGTGATGGGACCGCCGACCGCTACGGGAAAGTAGAACGGCACTTCGACGGGCGCCTGTGCGTGCGCGACTGCTGCGATCGCCGCCGCCAGAATCGCGATGACGACGGCAGTCGCCCGATGAACAAGTTCTCTCAGCATGGCTCTCCTCCCAGGTGAAAAAACGCAGGGGCGAAGACGACTTTCCAGCCCGAACCGCCCGCCAGCCGCATCATGAAGATCGTCTCCCCATCCCGCTTCTTTACGCGAACATCGTCGCGGCTTCGTGACGAATCGGGGCTTCTCGCCGCGTCCCGTCGGGCGCGAAGATGTGCTGCGCGCCTCCGGCCCAGGCGAGGCGGACCGCATCTCCGACCGCAAATCCGACGCTACCCGGAACGCGCGCGGCGAGCATCGCCGATCCGATGCGACACGTGACCAGCGAATCGGCGCCGAGATACTCGACCGCTGCGACGATCGCAGAGACTCCGCGGTCGACGGTGATCGCAACGTGCTCGGGCCG
Organism: Casimicrobiaceae bacterium; assembly: GCA_035541655.1. Classification (GTDB taxonomy): domain Bacteria; phylum Pseudomonadota; class Gammaproteobacteria; order Burkholderiales; family Casimicrobiaceae; genus CAIWHR01. The sequence continues at coordinate 8,295 of DATKMY010000064.1, forward strand.
GACACCGAGCGTCATGCCCGCGCAGTCGGCACTTGCGACCGCGGGTCCGTTCGTGCCGGCGAGCACGGCGGCACCGTCGCCGTGCTCGAGCGGCAACAAATTCATCGGTGGCGTGCCGACGAAGCGCGCGACGAACGTGTTCGCCGGATTCTCGTAGAGGTCGACCGGCGCCGCATTCTGCTCGATCCTTCCGCGGTTGAGCAGCACTACGCGGTCCGCCATCGACATCGCTTCGACCTGGTCGTGCGTCACGTAGACCATCGTGATGCCGAGCTGACGCTGCAGATTGCGAATCTCCGAGCGCATTTCCTGCCGCAGCTGCGCATCGAGATTCGATAGCGGCTCGTCCATCAGGCACACAGGGGCCTCGGCGATGATCGCGCGGCCGAGCGCGACGCGCTGCTGCTGTCCTCCCGAGAGCTGCGATGGCTTGCGGTCCAGCAGGCCCTCGAGGCCGAGCAGCTCCGCGGTGCGGTGCAGCCGTTTCGCGATCTCGGGCGCCGGAACCTTGCGCACCCTGAGCCCGAATACGATGTTCTCGGAGACGGGCAGGTGCGGAAACAGCGCGTAGCTCTGGAACACCATCGCGATGTTGCGCTCGGCGGGCGGCAGGCCGGTCACGTCGCGGCCGTCGATCAGAATGCGACCCGAATCGGGAGCTTCGAGACCGGCGATCAGCCTCAGCGTCGTCGACTTCCCGCAACCCGACGGACCGAGAAGCACGTTGAGCGTGCCGCGATCGAAGGCGAACGAGAGCCCGTCGACGGCGCGCACGGCTCCGTCGGCGGTCGTCCAATGCTTGGCTATGCCCTCGGCGACGATGGCCGACACGTGCCCACTCTCCGTTTGACGCGCCGAATGATAGCACCGGCACCCGGGTGGTCCGGGTCGGGCGCAGAGCAGCGGGAGCGCGCTACGCGAACAGCGTCGCCAGTGCCTTGCCCGGCTCGTCGGCGCGCATGAACGCTTCGCCGACGAGGAACGCATGGACGCCATGCGCGCGCAAGAGCGCGACGTCCGCGGGCGCCAGAATCCCGCTTTCCGTGACGACGAGCGTTCCCTGCGGGATCCCCGGCAGCAGGTCGATCGTCGTCGCGAGCGACGTCTCGAAGGTTCGCAGGTTGCGATTGTTGATGCCGATGAGACGGGGCGCGAGCGCGAGTGCCCGTTCGAGCTCGTGCGCATCGTGCACTTCCACGAGCACTGCCATGCCCAATTCGCGCGCCGCGGCGTCGAGCGAGGCAAGCTGCGCGTCGTCGAGCGCCGCCACGATCAGCAGGATCGCGTCGGCACCGAGCGCGCGCGATTCGCCGATCTGGTAGGGATCGACGACGAAGTCCTTGCGCAGCACCGGGAGCTCGCAGGCTGCTCGCGCCGCCGCGAGGTATTCGGGCGCGCCCTGGAAGTACTGCCGATCGGTGAGCACCGACAGGCACGCCGCGCCGCCCGCGGCGTAGCTCGCCGCGATCGCCGGCGGGTCGAAGTTCGGCCGCAGAACGCCGCGGCTCGGGCTCGCCTTCTTGATCTCGGCGATCACCGCGGGTCGACCCGCCTGCACGCGCGCCCGCAGCGCGCCTTCGAAGTCGCGCGGCGGCGGCATCGCGCGCGCCGCGGCTTTCGTCTCGCGCGGCGACCGCGCGACTTTGGCATCCGCGATCTCCCGAGCCTTGGTCGCGAGGATCCGGGCGAGGATGTCCGCCATCGCGTGCCGGATCAGCCGGTCGCCGCGCGCTGCTTCTGCGTGAACGCGACGAACTCGTCGAGTTTGCGCCTCGCCGCCCCGGATGCGATCGCAACGCGTGCGCGTTCGATGCCATCCGCGATCGACGTCGCGACATCGGCGGCGTAGAGCGCGGCGCCCGCGTTCAGCATCACGATCTCGCGCGGCGTGCCCTCGACGTTCTCGAGCGCTTCGAGCACCATCGTCCTCGACTCCGCCGCGTCGGTGACCTTGAGACCGCGGTTCGAGATCATCCGCAGCCCGAAATCCTCGGGATGGATCTCGTACTCGCGCACTTCGCCGTCCTTGAGCTCTCCGACCATCGTCGCCGCGCCGAGCGACACTTCGTCCATTCCATCTTTTCCGTAGACGACCAGAACATGCTTGCTGCCGAGGCGCTGCAGCACGCGCACCTGGATGCCGACGAGATCGGGATGAAAGACACCGAGAAGCTGATTAGGGGCGCCGGCTGGGTTGGTGAGAGGCCCGAGGATGTTGAAGATCGTCCGGACGCCGAGCTCCTTGCGCACCGGCGCCGCGTGCTTCATCGCGCTGTGGTGCGAAGGCGCGAACATGAATCCGATTCCCGTCGCCTCGATTGACTGCGCGACCTGCTCGGGCGTCAGCATGATGTTGGCGCCGAGTGCTTCCAGCACGTCGGCGCTTCCCGACTTCGACGACACCGACCGTCCGCCGTGCTTCGCGACGCGCGCGCCCGCCGCCGCGGCGACGAACGTCGACGCCGTCGAAATGTTGAACGTGTGCGACGAGTCGCCGCCCGTTCCGACGATGTCGACGAGATTGTCGCGGTTCGGCACGTCGACCCGTGTCGCGAACTCGCGCATCACCTGCGCGGCGGCGGCAATCTCGCCGATCGTCTCCTTTTTGACGCGCAGTCCGACGGTGAGCGCGGCGATCATCACCGGCGTCACCTCGCCGCTCATGATCCTGCGCATGATCGAGAGCATCTCATCGGCGAAGATCTCGCGATGCTCGATCGTGCGCTGCAGCGCCTCCTGGGGCGTGATGGCCATTCCGGATTCCTGCCGACTCAATGTTGCGACGCGCGATCCAGGAAGTTCTTGAGCAGCTCGTGGCCGTGCTCGGTGAGGATCGCTTCGGGGTGGAACTGCACGCCTTCGACGTCGAATTCCCGATGGCGGACGCCCATCACCTCGCCGTCGTCGGAGGTCGCCGTCACTTCGAGCGCAGCCGGCATCGTGGCCCTCTCGATCGCGAGCGAGTGGTAGCGGGTGACGGTCAGCGGCGTCGGAAGGCCCGCGAAAACGCCGCGGCCGTCATGTGTGACCGGCGAGACCTTGCCGTGCATCACGTACTGTGCGCGACCGATGTGCCCGCCGAACGCCTGTCCGATCGCCTGATGACCGAGGCACACGCCGAGGATGGGAATCTTGCCCGCAAAGCGCTGGATCAGCGGCACGCAGACGCCGGCCTCGTTCGGTGTGCACGGCCCCGGTGAGAGGACGATCGCCTCGGGCTCCCACGCCGCGATCTGGTCGAGCGAGATCGCGTCGTTGCGATGGACGTGGACGTCCGCCCCCAGCTCGCCCAGATACTGGACGAGGTTGTAGGTGAAGCTGTCGTAGTTGTCGATCATCAGCAGCATCGCGGTTCCCATCGTACCAAAAAGGGCCCGCAATGCCAGTCGCATAATTTGACAGTCTCAAATTCCTTTCGTCGCGTGACCTTCGCCCCAATTCGATGCGGTTCGTCCAGCGCAGGCGTGTCGAGATGCCTTCTCGCCATCGATCGTTTCGACATCGCGCAGGGGCGCGGATCGAATGCGTTGCATGACGGCGGAATGAACAGACCCGACGCCGCTCGCGATACTCATAGGAATTGATGCGAGAAACGTCATGACAACGGAATTCGGTCTTACGCGCTTGTTGCAATCGTCTTCCGAATGTTCGATGCGCCGAGCAAGCGCCGCGCGGAGCGTCCAGGCCCGTGGCCGGAAAATTCGGCTCGGTTGCGCTTGTCGACGCGCTTTACAATCGCCCCGAGCCGAAGGGTGTTCGCGCGCGCTCGGGTCGCGAATAACTCGTTGTCCCCGAACCATAAAACTTCGGGTGGCACGCGGCTTGCCTTGGTTCGAACCTCGGCCGGATTTCTTCGCGCGCCGGAGGACTGTTCATGCCGTCAACCCGTT
>DATKMY010000065.1:0-2655 GCA_035541655.1 Casimicrobiaceae bacterium
CGACGACCAGGTTTGCCTGCGGATGGTCGGCGATTCGCTTCTGCAAGGCCGCGCCCGGGTTCGGCGTCTGGGCCCACACCATCCCGGTTGGCCCCACCGCGAGCGCCAGAAGCTGCGACGTGTAGCCCGCGCCCGCCGAAACGTCGAGCACACGCATGCCAGGCTGAACCTGCGTGAACGGGAGGAATTCCGCGGGATGTCGCGACGCGTCGATCTTCAGGTCCTGCTCGGTGCGCAGCGGGCTGGCGATGACTTTCTGGTAGCGCTCCGCGGCGGCGCGGGGATCCTCTGGCGGCATCGTCGTGCAGGCGCCGAGCGCAACTGCAAAGAGGGCGCTCAGCACAGGGAACGGTAGGAGAAAGCGACGGCGGCTCGGCATGCAGTTCACCCTTCGGTCGAATTCGGAACGATTCGGATACACTGCTAGAATTGTAGCGCGCCGACGACGCTCGTCGCGGCCGGCAGACGCTGACCCGGTGGGTTCGACAGACCGACGAGAACCCGATGCCCGACGACCCGCAAATCGACAGCCTCAAGCTTCCGCCGCACTCGCTGGAGGCCGAGCAATCGGTGCTCGGCGGACTGCTGCTCGACAACGATGCCGTCGACAAGGTCGGCGACGTGCTCGCCGACCCCGACTTCTACAGCGAGGCGCATCGGCTGATCTACACGCACATCCTGAAGCTCGCCGCCGAGGCGAAGCCCGCGGACGTCGTCACGGTGTCGGAGTCGCTCGCTTCCGTGCAGAAGCTCGACTATATCGGCGGTCTAACGTATCTCGGTGCGCTCGTGCAGAACGTGCCGACCGCTGCGAACATCCGCCACTATGCGCGCATCGTTCGCGACCGCTCGATCTTGCGGCAGCTTGCGGCAACTGCCGGCGACATCGCCGATTCCGCGTACAACCCGCTCGGCCGCAGCGCGAAGGAGGTTCTCGACCAGGCCGAGGCCAAGGTGCTGCACATCGCCGAGCAGGGCGAGCGCGGCGCGCGGCAGTACGAGGAGCTCGGAAAGCTTCTGGCGGGCGTCGTCGAGCGGATCGAGACGCTCTACAACCGCGACGATCCGTCGGATGTCACCGGCGTACCCACCGGCTTCGTCGACCTCGACCGGATGACCTCGGGCCTGCAGCCCGGCGATCTCGTGATCATCGCGGGTCGTCCGTCGATGGGCAAGACCGCGCTCGCGCTCAACATGGGCGAGCACGTCGCGCTCGCCGCGAAAATGCCCGTCGCGGTGTTCTCGATGGAAATGGGGGCGTCGCAGCTCGCGCTGCGGATGATCGGCTCGGTCGGCCGCCTCGATCAGCACAAGCTGCGCACCGGTCGCCTCGCCGCCGAGGACTGGGACAAGCTCTCCGCCGCGCTCGGCCGGCTGTCGGAAGCGCCGATCCTGATCGACGAGACGCCCGCTCTCAATGCCATCGAAGTCCGCTCCCGCGCGCGCCGCCTGTACCGAACCTACGGCTCGCTCGGCCTCGTCATCGTCGATTACCTCCAGCTCATGCAGGCGACCACCTCGGGCGAGAACCGCGCCACCGAGATCTCGGAGATCTCCCGCGCGATGAAGTCTCTGGCCAAGGAGCTCAAGGTGCCGGTCGTCGCGTTGTCGCAGCTCAACCGCTCGCTCGAGCAGCGGCCGAACAAGCGGCCCGTGATGTCGGATCTTCGTGAATCCGGAGCGATCGAACAGGATGCAGACGTGATTCTCTTCATCTACCGCGACGAAGTGTACAACCCCGAAACGCAGGATAAGGGCATTGCCGAGATCATCGTCGGCAAGCAGCGCAACGGGCCGATCGGCAAGGTGGACCTCGCGTTCCTCGGTGAGTACACGCGATTCGAGAACCTTGCGTCGTCGGATCGGCGCTGACGCGAATTCGGGCGAGCGCAGGCGCACGCTGGTGAGCACCGTGAAGCGTTTCGACGCGTCGTGACCGATGATCGCGCCCGGCCGCAACAGCCCGTGTCCCTGCGGCAGCGGTAAACGCTACAAGGACTGTCACGGCGCGCTCGGCGCTCCCGTCGATCCGCTCGCCGGTGACGGAATTTCGCGCCGGCAGCTCGACGCCGCGCTCGCCGCGCAGCAGGCGGGCCGCTATGCGGAGGCGATCGCGCTGTACGAGGCCGTGATCGCGGCGCAGCCCCGAAACTTCGATGCGCTGCACATGCTCGGCGTAGTCCACTATCAGCGCGGCGATTTCGATCGAGCGCATGCGCTGGTCGGGGACGCGCTCGCGACACGGCCGGCCGACGCCGGCGCTCGGCACAACATGGACTTGATCGAAGCGGCGCTCGAGCGTCGCGTGATCGAGCGTGCGATCTGCGCGGAGACGCTGCCGCGCTTCGCGAAGCGCTGCGTCGCGGCTCCGACGCTCGAGGATCGCTGGCGCTGGCGAGGCACGACGCTCGACCTGATCGTCTCGAGGCCGGATCTGCGCGATCCGGCGGCCGAGGCCGAGTCCCTCACGCGTTGGCTTGGCGCGACGGCGACAGTCTGGGTCTACAGGCAACCGCCGGCGCCCGCAGCTGCGGGGCAATCCCTCCGGACGATCGACCCGGCCACGGATGCGTTGCCGCGTGGGCGCGTCGCGATCTTCTACGGCGCCGACATTTCGCCGGCGGCGTGGTATGCGCGAGCGGCGGTAACCGATGT
>DATKMY010000066.1:0-26287 GCA_035541655.1 Casimicrobiaceae bacterium
GCAGGCGGCCCCCGGCTACGGCCCGCAGCACGCGCCGGCACCCGGCCCGCCGCCCGTGACCGGCCATCGTCAGGATCAATCGAAGGACTTCGTCGCAGCGGTGCTCGGCGACACCGAAGATGTGTGGGGCGCGATCTTCAAGGCGCAGGGGGCACGCTACGAAGCCCCGCACCTCGTGCTGTTCCACAACACGACGGGAGCAGGCTGCGGCGTCGCATCCGCTGCAACCGGACCGTTTTACTGCTCGGCCGATCAGAAACTGTATCTCGATACCGCGTTCTTCGGCGAGCTCGCGCGGCGCTTCGGCGCGCCCGGCGAATTCGCCCAAGCGTACGTGATCGCGCACGAGGTGGGACATCATGTGCAGTACCTGACGGGATGGATGCGCAAGGTCGACCAGGCGATGCAGCGCACGGATACGCGCGGACGCAATGCGCTCTCGGTGCAGCTCGAGCTGCAGGCCGACTGCTACGCCGGCGTCTGGGGTTACTTCGCGCAAAAGCGCGGCAAGCTCGACCCCGGCGACCTCGAATCGGGATTCCGTGCCGCTCAAGCGGTCGGCGACGACCAGATCCAGAAGCGCACCCGGGGCTACGTCGTTCCGGAGACGTTCACGCACGGCAGCGCGGAGCAGCGCCTCCACTGGTTCAAGGTCGGGCTCGAATCCGGCGACATGCGAAAATGCGACACGTTCGCATCGCAAGGCTGAGCCGCCAGGGGCGCGACGCACTCAGGCGATTCCATGGCCTCACCGTTCCCCTCGTCGACGCCGGCGATCTTCCATGAGCGACCCGGCCCGCGTGAGGCGCGCGCGATCGCGAAGCTCCTGCTCGAGGGCTTCGACAAGCACTACGCCCTGTTCCGTGAATGCGCGCGCGCGGCGAAGCGCCACTTCGAGGCGGGCAACTGGCTCGCGATCCAGCACGTGGGTCGCGACCGGATCGATTTCTATGATCGGCGAGTACACGAATATACGGAGCTCATCCTTCGGGAGTACGGTTTCGCGGACCTCGACTCCCTCGCCGCCGATGCACTGTGGGAGCAGGTCAAGCTCCACTTCATCGGCCTGCTGCTCGACCACAAGCAGCCGGAGTGCGCCGAGACGTTCTTCAACTCGGTGTCGGTCAAGGCGCTCCGCCGCGGCTATTTCCACAACCGTCTGATCTTCGTCCGTCCGGCGCTCTCCACCGAGCACATCGACGCCGATCCGCCGTCGTACCGCAGCTACTATCCGCTGCAGCAGGGTCTGCGCCACGCGCTGATCGACATCGTCCTCGATTTCCACTTCGAGCGGCCGTTCGCCGACTTCGGCCGCGACCTGCGCAACCTGCTCGCCGCGTTCCGCGCGCGCTCTGCGCGGCCGTTCCGCCTCGAGGCGAACCATCAGATCCAGGTGCTTTCCTCGCCGTTCTTTCGCAATCAGACCGCGTACATCGTCGGCCGCGTCGTGAACGGCAATCACACGTATCCGTTCGTCGTGCCGATCAAGCACGACGCCGCAGGTAAGCTCTACGTCGACGCGCTGCTGATGGACGAGGTCGATCTCGCGCTGCTGTTCTCGGCGAATCGCGCGTATTTCCTCGTCGACATGGAAGTCCCGTCGGCGTACGTCGCCTTTCTCTGCGCGATCGTCTCCGACAAGACCCCGGCGGAGTTCTACACGATGGTCGGTCTGCAAAAGGGCGGCAAGAACCTCTTCTTCCGCGACTTTCTGCACCACCTGAAGCACTCGCGCGACAAGTTCGTCATCGCGCCCGGAATCCGCGGGCTCGTGATGACGGTGTTCACGCTGCCCTCCTATCCGTACGTGTTCAAGGTGATCCGCGACGAGATCGCGGCGTCGAAGGACACCGACCGTCGACGGGTCCTGGAGAAGTACTGGCTCGTCAAGCACCACGATCGCGTCGGGCGGATGACCGACACGCTCGAATATTCCGATGTCGCGTTCCCGCGTGATCGCTTCTCCGACGAACTGATCGCCGAGCTGACCAGCGTGGCGCCGTCGGAGATCGAGTTCGCCGCCGACCACATCGTCGTCAAGCACCTCTACATCGAGCGGCGGGTGATGCCGCTCAACCTCTACCTCGAGGAAGCCGACGACGCGCAACGGTTGCACGCGATGCGCGAGTACGGCGACGCGGTGCGCGAGCTCGCCGCCGTCAACATCTTCGCGGGCGACCTGCTGTCGAAGAACTTCGGCGTCACCCGCTTCGGACGGGTCGTGTTCTACGACTACGACGAGATCGAGTACCTCGTCGACTGCAACTTCCGCGCGATCCCGCCGCCGCCGCCGAACTGGGACGAGATGTCCGACGAGATCTGGTATACGGTCGGACGGCGCGATGTCTTCCCCGAGGAGTTCGAGAGGTTCCTCTTCACCGACGCGAAGACGCGCGAGTACTTTCGCGCGTTCCACGCCGACCTGCTCGACCCGCACTGGTGGCGCGGCGTGCAGGACGAGATCCGATCGGGGCGGCTGGTCGAGGTGCTCTCGTATCCGGAGTCGGTGCGCTTTCCGCATCCGGGAGCGCCTCGGGAGCGGCAACCTTCGTCGCGATCGACGCGCACGTCGTCCTGAGCACGATGCCTCGCGTGCTATTCTCCGTCGAGAGCCGCTGGATCTCGCCGATGCGCCCCGTTCGCCCACCCCTTCGCCATCGCGCTGCCGCCTGGGCTTTCACCCTCGTGGCGACGGCGCTAGCCGGGTGCGCGAATTCGCCCAGCAGGGAGGCGCAGGAAGCCGCGAAGGACATGGTCGCGTGCCAGCTCGACGGGCAGCGCCTGGTGATGAAGTTCGACATGGGAGAGGCGCGCCTGCTGATGCCCGACGGCGCCCGCGTGATTCTCTACCAGGTTCCAATGGGGTCCGGAGTCCGCTATACGAACGGGGACCTCGACCTGCGCGGCAAGGGAACGGACCTCGTGCTGATCCGCAACGGCAACGCGACGCCGCTCGCCGATTGCAAGCCGTACCTTCCGCAGCCGCAATAGTCCTCGACTCGCGCGCCGCTCACTTCGGGCGCTGGTCGGTGTCGATGTCGATGTAGCGCCAGACCTCGGAGCGTATCGGGTGCGGGCGGTAGTTGCGCACCCACTTCTGCGCGAGCTGGTCCTCGATCCGATGCTCCTGCAGCCGCCACGGCGCATAAGCGAGGACGAGCTCGGTCATCTTGTCGAAGAGCCGCGTGCGCTCCGGCGAATCGGGCAGTTTGCGCGCCGCCTCGTAGAGCCTGTCGAATTCGGGAAGCCGGAAGCGCGCCTGGTTTTCCAGGCCAGGCCCCGCGTTCGGACCGTACAGGAGCTGCATGTAGTTCTCGGCGTCGGGATAGTCGGCGTTCCAGCCGTCGGTGCGCATCGGAATCTTTCCGGCGCGCGCCATCTTCCGCAGCTCGGGCAGCCGATCCTTCTTGAACACGATCCTGAGCCCGATCGCGTCCATGTTCTTCTTCCACTGCTCGTCGGCCTGACGCTGCAGTGTGGTCGGCGCCGACCAGCGCTCGAGCACGAGCGGCTTGCCGTCGGGTGCTTCCCGGTAGCCGTCGCCGTCGCGATCCTTGTAACCGAACTTGTCCAGAAGCGCACGCGCAGCCGCCGGGTCGTAGAGCTGAGCCTGCGTTTTGAGCTCGGGATCGTAGCCGGCGATGTCGGGCGGAATCGGGCTCGTCGCCGGGATCGCGCGGCCCTTGAGGATCACGCGAATGAACTCGTCGACGTCGTAGCCCATGCCGATCGCGCGGCGCAGCGCGATCTTCTCCGGCGCATAGCCGCCGACGACCGGGTCTTCCATGTTGAAGTAGGTCCACCACGTGTTCGGACGCAGCAGCGGATGATGGTGAATGCCGGCAGCCGCCAGCTCGGGCTTGAGCTTCCCTGCTGCGAGCGCCTGATCGACGAATTCGGGCGGCAGCCGCTCGAGCACATCGAGCTCGCGGTTCATGAACGCGAGCCACGTCGCCTGCCCCTCCTCGATCACCGACACTTCGATGCGACGGGGGATCGGCAGCTTTTTCCCCCTGAGCGCGGCAGCGATCTCCTGCGAATCGGCCGGAATGGGGCCGGCGGGTACGTACGTCGTCTCGCGATACGCCGGGTTCGCGACGAGCACGATCTTCGAGCTGCGCTTGTATTCCGGAAGGCTCAGCAGGTACGGGCCCGTGCCCACCGGGTGCGCGCCGATGTCGGCACCGTATGCGGCGACGACCTCGCGTGCCACGGGCGCGGTGTTCGGAACGGCGAAAGCATAGAGGAAGCGCAGGTCGGGCTGCGTCAGGCGAATGCGCAGCGTATAGCGATCGACGACTTCGAGCCCGGCGATCGGCGCTTCGTAGTCGAACTTGCCCGACTTGAGCGCCCGCGCGCGCACGGCGTCGCCGCCGAGGATCTTGAATTCGACGAGCCACAGCCAGGGACTGCGCACCGCGGGGTCGAGGAGTCGGCGGATCGCGTACGCCTGATCGGCGGCGACGAGCTCGCGCGGCTTGCCGCCGAACGCTGGATCGGGCGTGAAGTAGATGCCTTTCCTGAAGCGGAACGTGTACGTCGACCCGCTGTCGCTCACCTCGGGCATCGCTTCGAGCGTGCGCGGAACGAGCTTCACCGGACGCGCGAGGTAGTCGTACGTCAGCATCGCGTCGAAGATGTTGTCGATGATGCTGTCGGACGCCGCATCCGAATTGAACTGCGGGTCGAAGCTCGACTCCGCAATCGAAAACGCGACCCGCAGCGTCTTCGCCGCGTCGGCGGCGAGCGCGGCGCCCGCGAGCGGCACGAGCACGCCAAGAGCGAGCGCGACGGCGACTCGCGTCCATCGCCGGCCGGGCCTCGTCCTCGTGGATTCGCACATTCGTTCCGCCTCGCCTCGCCGCCAGTGGGCTTTCGACGCGGACTATAATCGAATCGCTCCGACCCCGTCTTCGACGGCCCGCGGCGATGCACGGGGAAGAGGCTACGGGGGGTTGCGCCGGACTGACGGAGGGATTGCGATCATGGAGATGAAGCGCGTGTCGGGCGGCAACCTGCGGGCCGTCGGCTACGACGCCGCGCGTCGAATGCTCGTCGTCGAGCTGACGTCGGGCACGTTCGAATACGGCGGCGTGTCCGCGGATACGCATCGCCGGTTGATATCGGCGTCCTCGCCGTGGAGCTTCTTTCGCGACAACATCGACGAGGAATACCCGGCGAAGCGCATCCGATAGTCGCGGCGCGGCAAACGCCGGCGCAGCCGCCGGCCGGGAGCCACGGCCGCGCGCACCCGTCGCAAAGCACCGGCCGGCCGGGAGCCGCGAGGGCTTCCGGCGCGGCCGGCGCTCGGTGCTTCGGACTTACTGAACCGTCAGCTTGCGGCCCGTTTGCGCGGGCTTCTTCGCGAGCTTCAGCTCGAGCACGCCGTTTTCGTACTTCGCGTTGCTCGCCGCTTCGTCGACTTCGACGGGCAGCGTGAAGGCGCGATAGGCGCTTCCGTAGTAGCGCTCGCTGCGCAGCACGCGATCGCCTTTCTTCACCTCGTTCTCGCGCTTCACTTCGGCGCCGATCGTGACCTGGTTGCCTTCGATCGAAACCTGAATGTTTTCCTTCGCAACGCCGGGGATCTCGGCCTTGACGACGTACGCGTTGTCCTGTTCGGTGACGTCGACCTTGATCGTCGCGGGGCCCGCCCTTTCGAAGCGGACCGGACGAAAGAAACCGCGGAACAGCTCGTCGAATCCGGTGTCGGCGAAGCGATCGTACGCAATGACTTGGTTCATGGAGAGTTCTCCTGTCGTTTCCTGAATGGGATGAGCGGTACCGGACTTGCACCGTTTGCGCCTCGCCCGCCGCCCGCAGCTCCAATCTGCGGTCGCGCGTGGGGCTTTCAAGTCCCGCGTCGCCGTCCCCCGGGGGAACCGGACGCGGTTGGCCCCGGCGCCGACGAAGGTGGGATAATGGCGGCGACCCGCCGACGCCCAAGAAGATCACCATGCCCGCTGCCGAACTGTCCGCCGCCGATCGTGCCCGCCTCAAGGCGGAGCTCGAGGCTCGGCGCACCAAGCTTCGTGTCGAATTGAAGGCTCAGCTCGCCGGAAGCGACGACGACCGCGTCGTCGGCCTGCGCAACCGGATCAAGGAGAGCGGTGACGAATGGGGCGTTGCCGACGGGCTGGCCGAGCTGGACCTGGCCGAAGTCCGGCACACGCTCGCCGAGTTGACCGAAGTCGATGCCGCGCTCGCCCGAATGCGCGAAGGCAGCTACGGAGAATGCGCCGATTGCGGAATCGCTATCGCGCCGGCGCGCCTCGCCGTCTATCCGACCGCGCAGCGCTGCGTCGACTGCCAAGGCGCCTACGAGAAGAAGGTGAGCGGTCCGCCGCTGACCGCCGTCTAGCGCTTGGCGCGCGCCGGACCGCCGGGCGCGTAACGCGCGAGCCAGTCGAAGAACTCGCGATACCAGAGTCGCGAATTCTGCGGCTTCAGGATCCAGTGGTTCTCGTCGGGAAAGTACACGAGCCGCGCGGGCACCTTCTTGGCCTTCAGCGTGTCGTAGTACTGCAACGCCTGCGTCGCGGGGACACGGAAGTCCTGCTCGCCGTGAACGACGAGCGTCGGTGTCTTCGCACGCTTCACGTAGTGATGCGGCGACTGCTTCATCACGCGCGCCGGGTTGTTCCAGTGGAAAGCGCCCAGCTCGTCGGCGAAGAAATGATATCCGTCGGTCGCCATCATGCTGACCCAGTCGTAGCAGCCCGCGTGGCAGACGAATGCCTTGTAGCGGTCGGTATGGCCGTTCATGAATGCGACCATGAAGCCGCCGTAGCTGCCCCCGCTCGCCACGAGCCGCGACCGATCGATATAGCGCTGGCTCAGCATCCAGTCGGTCCCGGCTTCGACATCGGCGAATTCCTTTTCGCCGTAGCGCCCGATGATGGTCTCGAGCCACTTCTGGCCGAAGCCCGAAGAGCCGTGATAGTTGACGGCGGCGACGACGTAGCCCTTGGCGGCGAACACCTGGTTGTTCCAGCGGAAATGCCAGGAGTCGAGATGCGCGGCGTGCGGGCCGCCATGGATTGTGTGCAGCAGCGGCCACTTCCTCTTCGGATCGAAGTCGGGCGGATAGGTGATCCACATCTGCACGGACGCGCCGCCCCAGCCCTTGATCGTCACCTCGCGCACCTCGCCCACGCAGTGGCGGCCGAGGAGCACGCGGTTGATCGACTCGATCGCGCGTTCGTGGCTGCCATCGGCGCGGCACGCGTAGAGCGCCGACGGATGCTGCGCCGCGGCCCGGTCGAACGCGAGGATCGCCCCGTCGCGCGACTGCGAAAAGTTGCCGATCGCGCCTCCGGCGACGACGAGCGACGGACGCTGTGCAGTGCCGGCCAAGGCGATCGGAACCCGCCACAGGCCGATGCGCCCCCGGTCCTCGGCAGTGAACAGCACCGAGCGCGAGTCCGCTGACCACGCGGCGTGCGTGGGCTGCCGATCGTAGCCCGGGGCGAGGCGCCTCTTGCGGCCGCTCGTGCGCTCGTGGAGCGTCAGCCAACCCTGGTCGTTGAAAGAGCGCCCGGTGTCGCAGGAATGGAAGGCGAGGTAGCGACCGTCCGGCGAGTAGACGGGGCTTGCGTCGTCGGTCCCGGTGTCCGCCGTCAGGATTCGCTTGCGCCCGCTCGCGACGTCGATCGTCGCGATGTCGCGCCGATTCATCATCGCAGGCTCGGCTGCGAGGTCGACGGTGACTGCGATTTCGCGACCGTCCGGCGCGATGTCGAAGTCGGCGCTCTTCGGGTCCCAGGGCGGCAACGCGAGTCCCGTGCCGGCCAGCAGGTCCCGGGACCGGCCGGTCGCGACATCGCAGACGAAGACGCGAGGCTGGCGCCCGTCGGTCAGCCAATGGTCCCAGTAGCGGAACTCCGCGCGTTCGGTGACGTGCGCCTTCACCTTCGCGTCCTTGCGCTCCTTGCGGCGTTTCGCCTGCTCGGCGTCGCTCGCGAGGTCCGGCCACACCGACGAGACGAAGGCGATTCGCCTGCCATCGTTGAACCACTTGAGCGCCGCGCAACCGTTCGCGACTGCGGTGAGCCGCTTCGCCTCGCCGCCGTCGGGGGCAATCAGATAGACCTGCGGCTCGTCGTCGCCCTTGCGCTTCGCGGTGAACGCGATCCACCGGCCATCCGGCGACCATTTCGGGTCGCTGTCCTTGTCCCCGGCGGTAAGGCGGCGAGGCTTCACCCCGGCCTTCCCCGCGAGCCCCGTCGGAAAGAGCCACAGCTCCGTCGAGCTCTCGTTCGTCTCCATGTCGAAGCGGGTCACCGCGGCGCATGCGAGCGCACCGTCGGGCGAGAGCGTCGGCGCCGCGATGCGCTTGATTTTCCACAGCGCCTCGACAGTGAGCGGCGGCTTGGCCGACGCGCGCCGTCCTTTGCGGCGGATCGTTCCGACTCTGGCGGACGGCATCGAGCGATCCTTCTGGTTACAATGGCGGACGTGATTCTACCGTCCGCGCTACTCCTGGCGCGGAGGCGCCCCAAGATCGGACCAGTGACTGCGATGAACTACCGTCGGCTCGGCGCTTCGGGACTCAAGGTCAGCGAGCTGTCGTTCGGCTCCTGGGTGACCTATGGCAACCAGATGGGCGCGGACGTCGCGCGCGAGTGCATGGCGGCCGCGTTCGATGCCGGCGTCAACTTCTTCGACAACGCCGAGGTCTACGCGAAGGGCCGATCCGAAACGATCATGGGCGAGGTTCTGAAGAAATCCGGGTGGCGGCGCTCGTCGTACATCGTATCGACCAAGTTCTTCTGGGGACTGCACGACGGCCCGAACGAGAAGAACACGCTCAACCGCAAGTACCTGACGCGCGCGATCGACGGCTCGCTCGCGCGGCTCGGCCTCGACTACGTCGATCTCGTCTTCTGCCACCGACCGGATCCCGAGACGCCGATCGAGGAGACGGTCTACGCGATGCACGACATCATCGCAGCCGGCAAGGCGGTGTACTGGGGCACGTCGGAGTGGAGCGCCGCCGAAATCATGGCGGCATGGCAGATCGCCGAGCGGCATCACCTGCACAAGCCGGTGATGGAGCAGCCCGAGTACAACCTCCTGCACCGCCACCGCGTCGAGCGCGAATATGCGCGCCTGTACTCGGACATCGGTCTCGGCACCACGACGTGGAGCCCTCTCGCTTCCGGCATGCTGACCGGCAAGTACAACGACGGCATCCCGCCCGACTCGCGCGGCACGATCAAGGGCTACGAGTTCCTCGCCGAGCGCCTGACCGACAGGAAGAAAATCGGCGTGGTCCGCCGCCTCGGCCCGATCGCTGCGGGGCTCGGGTGCACGCTCGCGCAGATGTCGCTCGCATGGTGCCTCAGGAATCCGCACGTCTCGACGGTGATCACCGGCGCGAGCCGCCCGGCGCAGGTCGTCGAGAACATGAAAGCGCTGGCCGTTGTGGAAAGGCTCACGCCCGAGATTCTCGCGCGCATCGACGCTGCAGCGTCCGAAGGGACCGACCGCTAGCCATGCGCGCGTCTGATCGCAAGCCTCGCGCCAAGGCTCGCCGGGATCGCTGACCACGATGTCGAATCCGCTCGAAAGCTGGAACGAGGAGCAGCGCTCGGCACTGCTCTATCGCGTCTGCGCCGAGGCTGAGGCCGGCACGCCGCGCGCGGAGCTCTTTCGCCGAATGGCGGGGGAAGCCGAGGCACAGGCGGCGATCTGGCGAGCGCAGCTCACCGCGCGCGGTCACTCACCGCCGGGCCCCTACGTCCCCGACACCCGGACGCGGCTGGTCGCTGCGCTGGTGCGCCGCTTCGGCCCCCGGCCGCTCAAGAACGTGCTCGCAGCGATGAAGGTCCGCGGGATGGCCGTCTACGGCGCGACGCATCGGCGCGACTTGGGCCATGCGACGCCGATCGCGGGTTCCGGCACCGAGCTTCGGCACCGCGGCCTCGGCCGTGGGGGCAACCTGCGCGCCGCGGTGTTCGGCGTGAACGACGGCCTCGTGTCCAATGCGAGCCTCATTCTCGGCATCGCCGGAGCGAGCACCGACGCCCGCGTCGTGCTGCTGACCGGCGTCGCCGGGATGTGCGCCGGCGCATTCGCGATGGCCGCGGGCGAGTACGTGTCGGTCCGATCGCAACGGGAACTCTTCGAGTACCAGATCGGCCTCGAGCGCGACGAGCTCGCGCAGTATCCCGAGGCTGAAGCGCAGGAGCTCGCTCTCATCTACACGGCGAAGGGTCTGCCAGCGAAGGAGGCGACGAGGCTCGCCACGAAGCTCGTCGCCGATCCCGAGCACGCGCTCGACACGCTCGCGCGCGAGGAGCTCGGGCTCAACCCCGACGAGCTCGGCTCCCCGTGGGGCGCAGCCGTCTCCTCGTTCCTCTCGTTCGCCGGAGGAGCGCTGCTGCCGCTGCTGCCGTTCATGATCGCGCCCGGACCGCGCGCGCTCCCGGTCGCGATCGCCATCACGGCGGTCTGCCTCTTCGCCGTCGGCGCACTCCTCTCGCTCTTCACCGGGCGCAATGCGCTTCGCTCCGGCCTGCGAATGCTCGCGCTCGGCGGACTCGCGGGCGCGGTCACCTACGGCATCGGCCTGCTGGCAGGTGTCGCCCTCGGCTGACGCAAACCCGGTGTTGCGGTTGAGGCCTGGCCGCGAGAAATCGCTGCGCCAGCGCCATCCGTGGATCTTCTCGGGGGCGATCGCCTCCGTCGAAGGCACGCCCGGGGCCGGCGGCACTGTCGAGGTTCGCGAGGCGCAGGGGAGATTCCTCGCGCGGGCCGCGTTCTCGCCGCAATCTCAGATCCGAGCGCGCGTGTGGACCTTCGATGCGCGCGAGACCGTGGACGCCGGCTTCATCGCGCGCCGCGTCGCCCGCGCGGTCGAAGCCCGTGCATCGATGCTCGATCGCCTGCACACGGGCTGCCGCCTGATCCACGGCGAGTCCGACGGGCTTCCCGGCGTGGTCGCCGATCGCTACGCCGACACCGTGGTGCTGCAGCTTTCGTCGGCGGGTGCCGAACGGTGGCGCGACGCGATCGTCACGGCCCTCGTCACCGCAACGGGGGCTCGATGCGTCTACGAGCGCTCGGACGCCGACGTGCGGAAGCTGGAAGGCCTGCCACCCCGCAACGGCGTTGCGCACGGCGAGCTGCCCGAAACCGTGACGTTCGTCGAAGACGGGATCGCCTATCGCGTCGATGTGATCGGCGGCCAGAAGACCGGCTTCTACCTCGATCAGCGCGCGAACCGCGCCGCCGTGCGCGCGCTCGCTTCCGGAGGTCGGATGCTCAATGTGTTTGCGTATACGGGCGCCTTCGCGCTCGCGGCGCTTGCCGGGGGCGCAGCCCACGTCGTGTCCGTCGAGAGCTCGGCCGATGCGCTCACGCTCGCTCGCGGGAACCTCGCCCGCAACCCGGCGCTCCCGGCCGCTCGCGCCGAGTGGCGCGAAGCCGATGCGTTCGCCGAGCTGCGGAGGATGCGCGACCGTGGGGCGGCGTTCGACCTGATCGTGCTCGATCCGCCGAAATTCGCGCCTACCGCCGCCCACGCCGAGCGCGCTGCGCGCGCGTACAAAGATGTCAACCTCTGGGCGCTCAAGCTGCTGCGCCCCGGTGGAATGCTCGCGACCTTTTCCTGTTCGGGCGGAATCGACGCGGCGCTCTTCCGCAAGATCGTCGCCGGTGCCGCGCTCGATGCGGCGAGCGAGGCGAGCGTCGTCGCCCACTTCGGGGCCGCCGCCGATCACCCGGTCGCGCTCGCGTTTCCCGAGGGCGACTACCTCAAGGGCCTGCTTATTCGCAAGACGGCGTAGAGGACAAAACAAGGCCCCACCCGGTTGCCCGGTGGGGCCCTGTCAGTCGCGACCGGATGGACAGGAGGTCACCCGGTCGTGTGCGGCAAAATCGCGTAGGCGTTGGACCTGGTCGTTGCTGCAATCCGCGGCGGGGAAATTCGCTGGTTGCGCGTTACTTCGTCGCCCCGGTGGCGTCCTTCACGCATTTGGTGACGAAACTCGTTTTCGCCGCACCCGCCAACTTCTTTTCGGCCGCCTGCGCCGTGCAGGCCTTGTTCGCAGCGTCCGTCGCGTCCTTCGTGCATTTCTTCACGAAGCTCGTTTTCGCCGCGCCCGCGAGCTTCTTTTCGGCGGCCTGGGCATCGCAGCTCGGCGCGCCGGGGGCCGCCGGCGCCGCTGTCGCTGCGGCGGGTGCGGGCGGGGTCGCGGCGGCAGCCTTCGGAGCGTCGGCCGCGAGCGCAGAGCCACAGCCTGCGACGAGCGCGCCAAAGATCGCCAGCGTCAACATTTTCTTCATGCGGGTCTCCTATTTGATGGCGGGGCTGACAAGCGGCTGCGCCAGCCGCGTGGCCTATTCGTAGCCGTTGGCGCCCCTCTTTGCTTTCGGCTCAGTCGCCGACGGGATCGAAACCAGTCTACGGCATCCTAAACGCGCGAGGCAATGATTCCGGCTACAGAACCCCGGCGAATGTGTCAATTTGGCCCGATGCAATGCAACAACGAGCGTGGCACAATGGCGGTTCGCCTGGCGGAAAGGCGATAAAATGCTGTTTTTGCTGCGAAAACCATGATGGACCCCATCGTGCCCACCTCCACCGCCCACCGTAACCGCCCCGCCACGGGGCCGCAATCGATGGCCAAGCTCCCGATCGACGACACCCGGATCCGGGAGATCATGGAGCTTGCCCCGCCGGCCCATCTGCTCCGCGAATTTCCGACCTCCGACACCGCGGCGCAAACGACCTACGATGCACGCCTCGCGATCCATCGGGTGCTCCACGGCGCCGATGACCGATTGGTCGTCGTCGTCGGCCCCTGCTCGATCCACGACTACGACGCGGCGATCGACTACGCGACGCGCCTTTCGGCGATTCGGCGCGAGCTCGCAACGGACCTGGTGGTCGTGATGCGCGTCTATTTCGAGAAACCGCGCACCACCGTGGGCTGGAAGGGGCTGATCAACGACCCGCATCTCGACGACAGCTATCGGATCAACGACGGGCTGCGTCTCGCCCGGCGCATCCTGCTCGAGATCAACGAGCTCGAGCTTCCCGCGGGTACCGAGTACCTCGACATGATCACGCCGCAGTACCTGGCGGACCTTATCGCGTGGGGCGCGATCGGCGCGCGTACCACCGAGAGCCAGACGCATCGCGAGCTCGCCTCCGGGCTCTCCTGCCCGGTCGGCTTCAAGAACGGCACGAACGGCGACGTCAGGATCGCCGTCGACGCAATCAAGGCGGCCTCGGCGCCGCATCATTTCCTGTCGGTGACGAAGGGCGGACACTCGGCGATCGTGCACACCGCCGGCAACGAGGACTGCCACATCATCCTGCGCGGCGGCAAGGCGCCGAACTACGATGCCGCGAGCGTCGCCGCGACGTGCAGCGAGCTCGCCGCGGCCGGGCTCGCCGCGCGGCTCATGATCGACTGCTCGCACGCGAACAGCCAGAAGAAGCACGAACGCCAGCTCGACGTCGTTCGCGACATCGCTGCACAGGTCGCCGCCGGCGACGACCGCATCTTCGGCGTGATGATCGAAAGCCACCTGAACCCCGGACGCCAGGACCTCGTCCCGGGTCAGGCACTCCAGTACGGCGTCTCCGTCACCGACGCGTGCATCGGCTGGGACGCGACCGTCGACGCGCTCTCCTCGCTCGCCGAGGCCGTGCGTGCGCGTCGCGTCAAGCACACCGACGATCCCTAGCAGTCGGCGGGCGGGAGCTCGCCCCGCGTTCGAATCGACGCCCTCGTGCACACGGAAATCGAGCTCAAGCTTGCTGTCGATCCGGGCGCGGCGAACGCACCGCTGCATCATCCCGCCGTAAGGGCATTGCGCACGGGGCGGATGCGCACCGCGCGTATCGACAGCGCCTACTACGACACCGCCGATTCGCTGCTCGCGGACGCGGACGTCGCGCTGCGTGTCCGTCGCATCGGCAAGCGCTGGGTGCAGACGATCAAGGGGCCCGCGGAATCGGCGAGCGGCGCCGGCCTCTTCGCGCGCGCCGAGTACGAATGGCCGCTCGCGCGTCCGGCGCTCGACTACGAGCGGCTTGCCGCCACGCCGTGGAGCAAGCTGATCGCGAAGGCGATCAAGCGCGGCGGCCTTGTCCGGCGCTTCACGGCCGCCTTCGAGCGGCGGACGATCCCGCTCGCCTTTCCCGACGGAGCCAGCGGCGAGCTTTGCGTCGACCTCGGCGAGATCCGCGCAAGGCAGGACGGTGTGACAAGACGCGCACCGATCGCCGAAATCGAGCTCGAGCTCGCGCAAGGCAACGCAGCCAACCTCTTCGCGCTTGCGCGACGGCTCGCCGAAGACGTTCCGGTCGCCGTGCTCACGGCGAGCAAAGCCGAGCGCGGCTATTCGCTGCTCTCCGCCGAGCGCGACGTCGTCCGCAGGCCGGTGCGAGCCGAAAGCATCCCGCTCACGGCGGCGGCAAGCACCGAGGAGGCGCTTGCGGCACTCGCGCGCGGCTGCCTGCATCAGATCGCCTCCAACGCGCCGGGACTTCTCGCCGACGACGACGTCGAGTGGGTACATCAAATGCGCATCGGCACCCGGCGCCTTCGCTCGTGCCTTCGCCTCGTCGCGCGCTGCGCGCCCTCCGGCGAACTGAGGCACCTCGTCGCGGACGTGAAGTGGCTTGCGCTGACGCTGGGCATCGCGCGCGACTGGGACGTCTTCGTCGGCGAGACGCTTCCGCCGCTCGCCAAGTGGTTCGCAGGGGACCGCCAGACGGCGGCCGGACTCAGGCGGCTGCGCACGCGGGCGCAGGCACGCCGCAAGCTCGCCCGCGCCGCCGCACGCGAGGCCGTTGCCTCGCCGCGTCTGCAGCGGATGCTCCTCGAAGGCGGCTACCTCTGCGCGGCACCGCGCTTTGCGAGCGCCCCCCCGTCGCACGTCGCAGGCGGCGAAGATTTGCTCGCGGGTCGCGCCGCCGACTTCGCGGCCTCGTTACTCGCACGGCGCCATCGCAAACTCGAGCAGTCGGCCGCTGCGCTCGAAGCCGGATCCGCCGAGGAGCGCCACGCGGTTCGCATCGCGGCGAAGCGCCTGCGCTATATCGCCGAGTTCTTCGCGCCGCTCTTCTCCCGCAAGCGCGCGAAAGCCTACCTCAAGGCGCTGGCCGCAGTGCAGGAAGTGCTGGGGCGCCTCAACGACACCGCCACCGCGCTCCGCGTCGTCGACGATCTGGGCGGCACGCAGTCCGACGCCGCGACCGGGGCCGTCCGGGGTTGGGTTGCGGCGCAGGCGGCCGCTCTCGAGCCGGACATCGCGGCGGCATGGCGGCGCTTCTCGCGGGCGAAGCGCTTCTGGGTGTAACGGACGCGAGGAGCGGATGCTCGAATCTGCCGAAGTCGGCCACCGGATATCGAAGACGGAGTACGAGCGCGAGGAGCCGAAGCTGCGCGAGGCGCTTCTCGCCGCGCAATGGAGCCTGAGTCGTTCGGTCACGGGTCCGGTGCTTCTCATTGTCTCGGGGGTCGAGGGCGGCGGGCGCGGCGAGACCGCGAACAAGCTCACCGAGTGGATGGATCCGCGGCACATCCGCGTCGTCGCGTTCGGCCCGCGCAGCGGCGACGAGCTCGTGCGGCCGCTGCCGTGGCGCTACTGGCGCGCGCTGCCGCCCAAAGGCCGTGTCGGCATCTTCATGAACGCCTGGTACAACGAGGCGCTCGCCGCGCATCTTTCCGGCCTGAGCAGCGAAGAGCGGCTCGAGCTGCAGCTCGAGTCGATCCGCCACCACGAGCGGATGCTCGTCGAGGAAGGGCTCGTGCTGCTCAAGTTCTGGATCCATCTTTCGAGGAAGGACCAGAAGGCACGCCTCGAGCGCCTGGAGAAGGACCCGCGCACCCGCTGGCGCGTCACGCGCCGCGACTGGGAAGCGTGGCGGCTTTACAGCAAGTCGCACGCGCTGTGGGAGCACGTGCTGCGCGAATCCTCGAGCGGCGAAGCGCCGTGGTGCGTCGTCGAAGGCACCGACGACCATTACCGCAGCCTCACCGTCGGCCGCATCCTGCTCGACGCGATGCGGGGCGTCATCGCTGCGAAGGGCGCGCGGGCGACCGTGCGCACGATCACGCCGACCGCGCCGTCCGTCATCGACAACGTCCGGCTGATCCGCGAGCTCGATCTCTCGAAGACGCTCTCCGCACGGCGTTACGACCACGATCTCGAAGAGTATCAGGGCGAGCTCGCCCGGCACACGCGCCACAAGCGCTTCGCGAAGCGATCGCTGATCCTCGTCTTCGAAGGCGTCGACGCCGCCGGCAAAGGCGGCGCCGTGCGCCGCGTCACCGCGGCGCTCGACGCGCGCCAATACGTGACCGTGCCCGTCGCGGCGCCCACCGACGAAGAGCGTGCGCACCCCTATCTGTGGCGATTCTGGCGCCACGTGCCACCGCTCGGCGGAATCACGATCTTCGACCGCTCGTGGTACGGGCGCGTCCTGGTCGAGCGCGTCGAGGGCTTCGCGACGCCGGCCGACTGGATGCGCGCCTACGACGAGATCAACCAGTTCGAGGAGCAGCTCACGAAAGGCGGCGCGATCGTCGTCAAGTTCTGGCTGCAGATCAGCCAGGCGGAGCAGTTGCGGCGCTTTCGTGCGCGCGAGAAGGTCGCGTTCAAGCAGTTCAAGATCACCACGGACGACTGGCGCAACCGGAAGAAGTGGGGCGCCTACGAGAAGGCGGTCGCCGACATGGTCGATCGGACGAGCACCGAGATCGCGCCGTGGACGCTCGTCGAGGCCGAAGACAAGAAGTACGCGCGCGTGAAGATCCTGAAGACGATCGTCACGAGCCTGGGGGCGGCGCTTGGCTGACGGCACCGCCCACGCGCTGCCGCAGTTCGCCCGCGAGAGCGCGCCGCTGCCGCCGTATCGCAGTCCCGCCTGGCTGCGCGGCGGCCATGCGCAGACCATCTGGCCGTACCTGCTGCCGCGCCCCGCCGTCGCCTATCGTCGCGAGCGCATCGAGACGCACGACGGCGACTTCTGGGACTTCGACTGGCTCGACGCTCCGCAAGTCCCGCATGCGCCGCTGGTCGCGCTCTTCCACGGACTCGAAGGGAACTCCGGCTCGCACTACGCGCTGGCGCTGATGACGCTCCTCGCGCAGCGCGGGTTGCGCGGCGTCGTCGCGCACTATCGCGGCTGCAGCGGCGAGGCGAACCGCCTGCCCCGCGCATATCATTCCGGCGACCATGAGGAGCTCGATGCGATGCTCGCCGCGATCCGCGCGCGCGTGCCGGCACCCACGCCGATCTACGCCGTCGGGGTGTCCGTGGGCGGCAGCGTCCTGATCAACTGGCTCGGACGGAAGAAGGGCGCTGCGGCCCGCATCGTCGCCGCGGCCGCCGCGGTGTCGACGCCACTCGACCTCGAAGCGGCCGGCATCGCGATCGCCAAGGGCGCGAACCGCATCTACACGCGCAACTTCCTGAGCACGCTGAAGCCGAAGAGTCTCGCGATGGCGCGTCGCTTCCCAGGGCTCCTCGACAGTGCGCGAATCCGCCGTGCGCGCACGCTGCGCGCCTTCGACGATGCCGTCACGTCGCTCCTCCACGGCTTCGTCGATGCGACCGACTATTGGCGCCGCGCTTCCAGCAAGCCGTGGCTCGCGAGCGTTGCCGTTCCCACGCTGGTCCTCAACGCGAAGAACGATCCGTTCGTACCGAGAGAGACGCTGCCGCGCGCCGACGAAGCGAGTCGCGACGTCCTGCTGGTGCAGCCGGAGCACGGCGGCCACGCGGGATTCCTGACCGGATCGTTTCCCGGCCGCCTCGATTGGGCGCCGCGCCGCCTGCTAGACTTCTTCCTCCATCATCGTTGATCACGTGAGCGCACATTGCGCGTCGACGAACCTCATCCCGCTTCCACATGAATCTCCCTCCCGAAATCTTCAAGGCCTACGACATCCGCGGCGTTGTCGGCAGGACGCTCACGCCGCAGATCGTCCGCGCGATCGGCCAGACGCTCGGTACCCTCGCCCGCGAGAAGGGCCGCACGGCGCTCGTCGTCGGCCGCGACGGACGGTTGTCGGGGCCGGACCTCGCCGCGGCGGTCGCCGAGGGGATACGAGCGGCGGGCGCCGACGTGATCGACATTGGAATGGTGACGACTCCGATGTCGTACTTCGCCGCGCATCACCTAGGGACGCATTCGAGCGTCATGGTGACGGGGAGCCACAATCCACCCGACTACAACGGCCTCAAGATGGTCGTCGATGGTGTGACATTGTCGGGTGATGACATTCAGGAGATACGCAAGCGCAGCGAGTCCGGCAGGCTCGCTTCGGGCGCGGGAACCTATCGGACGACCGACGTCGCCGGGGCGTACTACGACCGCGTCGCGGCCGATGTACAGCTGGCGCGACCGCTCAGGATCGTTGTCGACTGCGGCAACGGCGTCGCCGGGGCATTCGCGCCGAGCCTCTATCGCCGTCTCGGCTGTGAAGTCAGCGAAATGTACTGCGACGTCGACGGGCGCTTTCCGAATCACCATCCCGATCCGTCGAAGCCCGAAAACCTGCGCGACCTCACTGCGGTGCTCGCCGAGGGAGGCCACGACCTCGGTTTCGCGTTCGACGGCGATGGCGATCGCCTCGGCGTAGTCACGCGCGACGGCCACAACATTTTCGCCGACCGCCAGCTGATGCTCTTCGCCGCCGACGTGCTCGCGCGCGAGCCAGGCGCAACGATCATCTACGACGTCAAGTCGACGCGCAATCTGAAGCCGTGGATTCTGCAGCATGGCGGCGTTCCCCTGCTGTGGAAGACCGGGCACTCGCTGATCAAGAGCAAGATGCGGGAAACCGGCGCCGCGCTCGCCGGCGAGATGAGCGGGCACACGTTCTTCCGGGAACGCTGGTACGGCTTCGACGACGGGCTCTATGCCGGTGCGCGGCTCCTCGAGATTGTCTCGCGCGAGCCGAATCCGTCGGCAATCCTCGACGCGCTCCCGGATGCGGTATCGACGCCCGAGCTGACGATCGCATGCGCCGAGGGCGAGCATCACGCGCTCATCGCCAAGCTCGCGGTGAACGCGACGTTCCCCGGCGCGACCGACGTGATCCGGATCGACGGATTGCGCGTCGAATACCCGGACGGATTCGGCCTTGCTCGCGCGTCGAACACGACGCCGACGATCGTCCTGCGTTTCGAAGCCGACGACAGCGCTGCGCTCGCGCGTATCACGGCCGAGTTCCGACGCGTGCTTAGCGACACCAAGCCGGGAATCGCTCTGCCGTTCTAGCCATGTCGCAATGAGCGGAACGCTGATCACCCTGGCCGACATCGAGGCTGCGCGCGCGCGAATCGCCGGCGGCGTCTACTACTCGCCGTGCGTCGAATCGATCCCGCTCTCGCAGCTCACCGGCGCGCACATCTACTGCAAGCTCGACTATCTGCAGCGGACGGGAAGCTTCAAGGAGCGCGGCGCCCGCAACGCGCTGCTGCAGCTCACGCCCGAGCAACGCAAGCACGGCGTGATCGCCGCCTCGGCCGGCAACCACGCCCAGGGGATCGCCTACCATGCGGGCCTCCTCGGCATTCCGGCAACGGTGGTGATGCCCGTATTCGCCGCGCTGATCAAGGTCACTAATTGCCGCCAGCTCGGCGCCAAGGTGATCCTCCATGGCGCCGACCTCACCGAGGCGCGCGCGCACGCGGGCGAGATCGCGACACGCGAGGGGCTCACGTTCATTCATCCGTTCGACAATCCGCACATCGTCGCCGGCCAGGGCACGATGGGCCTCGAGATACTCGAGCAGACGCCAGACGTCGAAGCGATCGTGGTGCCGGTCGGCGGCGGCGGCCTGATCGCGGGGATCGGCACGGCGGTCAAGGCCAAGCGGCCCGAGGTGACGATCGTCGGCGTCGAGCCCGAGCGAGCGGCGTCGTGCACGGCTGCGCGCGAGCGCGGAGCCCCGACGCTCGTTCCGCTCTCCCCGACGCTCGCCGACGGCCTCGCCGTCGCACAGCTCGGCGCGGTTCCGTTCGAGCTCGTGCAGCTCGTCGTCGACCGTGTGGTCACCGTCGACGAACAGGCGATCGCGCTTGCGATCCTGCGCCTGATCGAGCTCGAGAAGAGTGTCGTCGAGGGCGCCGGCGCCGCGCCGCTCGCAGCGTTTCTCGCCGGCCATCTCGGCGAGCTCAAGGACAGGAAAGTCGTGCTCGTGCTCGCCGGCGGAAACATCGACTCGTCGGCGCTCGGGCGCGTGATCGAGGTCGGCCTCGTCGCCGACGGCCGTCTTTATCGCTTCACCGTGACGATCAGCGATCGTCCGGGCGGCCTCGCTCGCCTGGCGGAAGTCATCGCTGCGGCGGGCGCGTCGATCAAGGAAGTCGATCACGACCGCGCCTTCTCGGGGCCCGACCTCTCGGCGGTGCGGGTGATCTGCGTCGTCGAAACGACGGGGCACGCGCATGCAAGGCGCCTGCACGACGCGCTGGAGGCTGCGGGATTTCCGGTGGGGGAGTGAGCCCCTGGTGCGACACCCCTTGAAGAGCGCACTGCCCCGATTTTGGACGCACGATCGGCCAAGCTTCTAGAATACGGGCCCAGACGTCTGCAACGCCGAACATCTTGGGCAACGCCGATTCGCTTTCTTACCGACAGCCTTCAGAAGCCATGACGGACGCTCAGCCAGCGCGCCGGCGCCGCTGGCTCGTCGGCCTGCTCCTCTTCGCGATCCTCGTTCGGCTCCTCAGCCTCGGCGCCTATCCACTGACGGACAACACCGAGGCGCGCTACGCGGAGCTCGCGCGGACGATGGTCGAGACCGGTGATTGGCTGACGCCGCGAATGGCGGGCGGCGTGCCGTGGTGGAGCAAGCCGCCGCTGGCGATCTGGCTCACTTCGGTTTCGTACGTCGCGTTCGGAGTCAACGAGTTCGCGGCGCGGCTCCCCCAGCTGCTGCTGTGCCTCGGCACGATGTGGCTCACGATGAATCTCGCCGCGCAGCGCAACCGGCCGAACCTCGCGCTGCGCGCCGCAATCGTGCTCTTCACGTCGGGGCTCTTCTTCGTCTCCGCCGGTGCGGTGATGACCGATCCGACGCTTACCCTCGCGACCACGCTGTCGATGGCGGGTTTCTGGAACGCGATGACGCGCAGCGACCGGAGCGCCCGCGCCTGGGGCTACGTCTTCTTCGTCGGCATGGCGGTCGGACTGCTCGCGAAGGGGCCTGTCGGCGTCGTGCTGACGCTGCTGCCGTGCGGGCTGTGGACGCTGTGGAGACGCCGAATCGGCGACGCCTGGCGGCGCCTGCCCTGGATTACGGGAACGCTCCTTTGCGCCGCGCTGTCGGTTCCGTGGTACATCGCAGCCGAGACGCGCACGCCGGGCTACCTCGAATACTTCATCATCGGCGAGCATTGGAAGCGCTATACGATCCCGGCGTGGCGCGGCGACATGTTCGGCACGGCGCACGTTCGGCCGCGCGGGTTCATCTGGCCGCTCGCGCTCATCGCCACCATGCCGTGGTGCATCACCTGGCTCGGCCTGGCGTGGGGATTGCGACGCCGCGACGAGCCGTCTCGCCCGCCTCCGGACGACACCGGATGGCGAGCCTATCTATGGCTGTGGATGCTTGCCTCGCCGGTGTTCTTCACGGGCGCCGGCAACATCCTGATCACATACGTGCTGCCGGGAATTCCCGCGTTCGCGCTGCTCGTCGCCGATGCCTGGGAGAGCGTCGGCGACAAGGGACCGAACGGGGTGTCGACGAAGATCGCGGCGCTGCTGATCCCCGTCGGCGGAATCCTGTTCCTCATGCTGGTGATTCCGCGCGTCGCGCACGACTACACGCACAAGGCGCTCGTCGCCGAGTACCTGGCGCGGCGGACGAACGCCTCGCAGCGCCTCGTCTACTTCGAGGAGGCACCGCAGTCCGCCTATTTCTACGCGCGCGGCAGCGTCACCACCGCAGGCACGGCCGCCGAGTTCGAGAGCATCGTCGACGAGCGTCGCGGCGACTTCTTCGTCATCAAGGCGAGCGAGCTCGACGACGAGGCGCAGCTCAAGCCTCGCCTCGTGCTGATCGGCCAATACGGAAAATTCCTGTTCATGCGCGGCGCTCCGGCGGCCCCGGGAGCGCAGTGACGATGCGGTGCGCAGCCGCACACGCTGGTGCCGGCGGAGTCGCTTGAGATGTGCGGGATCGTCGGACAGGTGGGAGGTTTCGAGACGCCCGAGCGGGTCGAGGCCGTCTTGCAACGGCAGCTCGCCTCGCTGCGTCACCGCGGCCCGGACGACATCGGATACGTGGTCGAGCCCGGATTCGCGCTCGGCCACGCGCGACTCTCGATCATCGACCCTGCGCTCGGGCACCAGCCTCTCGCGGCCTCGGACGAAAGCGCCGTCATCACGTTCAACGGCGAGATCTACAACTATGTCGAGCTCCGCGACGAGCTCATACAGGCCGGGTATGCGTTCCGGACGACCTCGGACACCGAGGTGCTGGTCGCCGGCTACCAGCACTGGGGCACCGAGGTGCTCGACCGCCTCGAGGGGATGTTCGCGTTCGCGCTGTGGGACAGGCGGCGGCGAACGCTCTTCTGCGCGCGCGACCCGTACGGGCAGAAACCGTTCTTCTACCACCTCGCGGCGGGGCGCTTCGCGTTCTCGTCGGAGTGCCGGACGTTTCGCGAGCTTCCGGGATTCGACGGCCGCGTGGATCCCGCGTCGATCGCCGACTTTCTCGCGTTCGAGTCGTTTCCGTTCGACCGGTCGATCTACCGCGACGTGCGGAAGCTCCCGGCCGGCCACTACCTGACCTTCGCCGACGGCGAGCTGCGCATCGTCCCCTATTTCGAGTCGGTTCCCGAGGGAACCCGGCCAGTCGGATCGGTCGAGGAGGTCGACGCCGAAGTGCACGCGCTGCTCGAGAGATCGGTGATGCGGACGTTCCGCGCCGACGTGCCGGTCGGGCTGCTGCTCTCCGGCGGGCTCGACTCGTCGATGATTCTCGCGATTCTGCGCGACGTGCACCCGGCGGTGCCGCTCACGACCTTCACGGTCCGCAACATCGACCGCTCGTTCGACGAAAGCGAGGCCGCGGCGCTGCTCGCCGATCGCTTCGCAACCGAGCACAGGGTCGTCACGGCGGAGCCCGCGACGCTCGCGCGAATCGCGGCGGAGCTCCCCGCGCGCCTCGACGAGCCGCAGGCCGACCCCGGCGTGCTGCCCAAGTCGCTTGTCTGCGCGGAGATCGCGAAGACCACCAAGGTCGCGCTGACCGGCGACGGCGGCGACGAGTTCTTCTACGGCTATGCGATCTTCCGCGCCGTGCGCTTCGCCCGCTACGCGCGGCTGCTGCCCGACGCGCTGCACCGCCGCGTGATCCGGCCGCTGACGCAGCTCGTCCCCTCGCGCAACCGCTACATGGGAATCGACCTGAAGCTGAAGGCGTTCGCGAAGGGCTTTCCCGCGCCCGACCACCTGCGCAACTTCTACTGGACATGCGCGTTTTCCGATCATGCGCTCTCGACGCTGATCGCCGAAAACCGGCGCGACCTCGGCGACGTGAGAAGGGAGCTCGGCCGGATCGAAGCGCACTGGAACCGCGCGCAGGGGAGCCTCGGCCGGCTTGCATACCTTTACCAGCGGCACTATCTGCCCGATTATGTGCTGACCAACTCGGATCGGGCATCGATGCTGCACTCGGTCGAGCTGCGCACACCCTTTCTCGCCCCGGAGCTCGTGCGGATGCTCAACGCCCTGCCGGATTCGGTCAAAATGCGCGGAGGCGAGACGAAGTCGATCCTGCGCCGCATCGCGCACAAGGTACTCCCCGGGGAGATCGCGCGCGGACGCAAAGTCGGGTTCACCGCGCCGGTCGCTTCGCTCATTCGCAACGAGCTCAGGGAGGAGATCCGCGAGTACCTCGGCGCGCCGCATCTGCGAGCCCAGGGGCTGTTTCGCGACGACTACGTCGCCCGCCTCCTCGACGATCATTTCACAGGGCGGCACAACCACTACAAGCAGATCTGGGTGCTGTACATGCTGCAGAAATGGCTGCACGTCCACAGGGCGGCGCTCGCGTGAGCGCGGCACCGTCGCTGTCGATCGTCATCCCGGCCTACAACGAGGTCGAGAGCCTGCCGTTGCTGGTCGACGGCATCGTCTCGGTGCTCGACGGGATCGTCTGCCCGTCGTGGGAGATCATCCTCGTCGACGACGGCTCGACGGACGGCACGTCGGAGTTGATGGGCAGGCTCGCCGCCGAGCGCCGCGGTGTGAAGGCGGTCCTGCTGCGTGCCAATTTCGGCAAGTCGGCGGCGCTGATGGCGGGGTTCGGCGAAGCGAAAGGCGACGTGATCATCACGATGGACGCCGACCTGCAGGACGACCCGCAGGAAATTCCGGCGTTCATCGAAATGATCCAGAGCGGCTACGACCTGGTCTCCGGGTGGAAGAAGACGCGCCTCGATCCGCTCGAGAAGCGGCTCGCGTCGCGGTTCTTCAACGGGGTCGTCAGCAGGGTTTCGGGGGTCGCGCTGCACGACAGCAACTGCGGCTTCAAGGCCTACCGCAGCTGGTGCGTGAAAGAGCTTTCGCTCCGGGGCAACCAGCACCGGTTCGTGCCCGCGCTCCTGACGCGGCTCGGTGCGCGCATCGGCGAGTTGCCGGTCAAGCATCACGAACGGCGATTCGGCGCGAGCAAGTACGGCATCGCACGCTATTTCCACGGCGCCGCCGACCTGGCGACGCTGCTCCTGCTCACGCGGTTCTCGCAGAGCCCGCTTTACCTTTTCGGTCTCGTGGCGCTGCCGCTGGTCGCGCTCGGAACGCTGATCGGCGGCTATCTTCTCGCCAACCACGTTCTCAACCTGATCGATCCCGACCTCGGGTTCCCGCTGACGACACGGCCGATGCTGGTCGTCGCGATGTTCCTGTTCCTGATGGGATTGCTTTTCTTCTTCATCGGATTCCTCGCCGAGCTCGTCCTGCGTGCCGCCGCTGGCGGCAAGGGGTACTTGATCGAGGCGATCGTGCGCAAGGCCGACGCCGCCGTCCCGCAAGGGGTGAAGAGCGACACCGGTGACGACGCGAGTCCGGCGGCGCAGGCGTCGCCTTCGGGCGCCCGAACGAAAAGCAACGTGACGCCGCAGTAGAGGTCCGGTGCGACGAAGAGCGGTGTAGCGAACGCGATCATCCGAGCGGGCGGAGGAATCCCGCTCGTCGCGCGATCTCGTCAGCCGGCGCCGGAGAGATCCGGCCGCGCGCCTTTTCGCTCGAGCGCGCTGACGTGCGTGCCGAACGCTCCGAGCCTGCGGTCGAGGAAGTAATTGCGCAACGTCCGTCCGATCGTGCGGAACGCGAGCTGCTCCCAGGGAATCTCGTCCTCGTCGAACAGCCGAACCTCGAGGCTCTCCGATCCCGGTCCGAAGTCGCGGTCGAGCAGTCGTGCGCGGAACATCATGTACACCTGACCGATGTGCGGCAGGCTGATGATTGTGTAGAGCGGACCCAGCGCAACGCGCGCGTTCGCTTCCTCGAGCGTCTCGCGCGTGGCTCCGGCGGACAGCGTCTCGCCGTTCTCGAGGAATCCGGCAGGCAGCGTCCAGAGCCCGCGCCGCGGCTCGATTGCGCGCAGGCAGAGGAGCACCTGGTCGCCGGATTCGGGGAGACACCCGACGACGATCTTCGGATTCTGGTAGTGAATCGTTCCGCATGCGCCGCACACGTGACGCGGCAGCGTATCGCCCTCCGGAATGCGATGCTCGATCCGCTCCGCGCCGCAGGCGCTGCAGAACTTCGGGGTGGAGCGCGGCGGAAGGGCCGCCGGCCGAACCGCCGCCGAAGCCGGCACGCCGGTCATCGCGGCGACTCGCGCAGCGCGGCGAACGCGTCGTCGGCGATCGCGAGCGTACGGTCGACGTCGGCATCGGAGTGCGCGATCGAGATGTAGAACTTCTCGTTCGGATTGACGAGGAGGCCGCGCTTCAGCAGCTCGAGCGCCCAGCGCAGACCGAGATCCTTGTCCGCGGTCCTGAGATCCATCCAGCTCCGCAACGGGCGCCGATCGGTGAAGCGGATGCCGAACACCGGATCCTCGCCGGGCGCCTGTACCGCGAAGCCGTGGCGGGTGCCGGCGTCGACCAGGCCCTTGCGCAGCCGCGCGCCGACCCGCGCCAGCCGTTCGTAGGTGCCCGTCCGTGACAGCACGTCGAGCGCAGCGCATCCGGCGGCAGCGCACACGGGATTGCCGTTCAGCGTGTTCGTCGCCCAGACGACATTCGCCCGCGGTTGCGAGCGCGCGTCCAGCACGCTCATCACGTCGGC
>DATKMY010000067.1:0-2960 GCA_035541655.1 Casimicrobiaceae bacterium
GCTGCTACGATATTCTCCAACCCGACTGCTGCCTGTCCGAGGGCATCTCGCAAATGCGTAAGGTCGCCGCACTGTGCGAAGCCCGCTACCGGCATTTCATTCCGCACCATGGGCTTTCCGGATTCGGCCTCGCGGCGACGATACATCTCGCCTGCAGCACGCCCGGCATCGACACCGGATGGATCGAAATGATGTACGAGCCTCCGACGCGGACGATCGAGACGTATCAGCGGCTCCGCGGAGTCATCGAATCGCGGATCTGGATCGACAGCGAAGGTTTCGTTCGCCCGCCCGACGGCCCGGGCCTCGGCCTCGACGTCAACGAGGACCTGTTCGGGAAGTATGCGGCGTAGGCGCCTCGCAAATCGCGCCGCAAGTCGCTGCGCCCGAGCTGCCTCATCGCGGGTTGGCGACTCGCGTGGCGAGCAAATCGCACCGCACGCCCGATGCTGACGACGCCTTACTGGTGGGATGGCCTCTGGCCGATCCTGATTCCCCCGCGGTCGCTGCCGGCCAATGCGGACGTCGTCATCGTCGGCAGCGGTTACACGGGGCTTTCGGCAGCGTTGACGCTGCTGAAGCACGGTCGATCGGTCGTCGTCCTCGAAGCGCGACGCGTCGCGGAGGGAGCGAGCTCGCGCAATGGCGGAATGATCGGCGACCTGCTGAAGCCGTCGATGGCCGAGCTGACCGCTCGCTTCGGAGCGGAGATGGCGTCCCGGCTCTGCTGTGAATGCCGTGACGCGCTCATTCGCTTCCCCGAGTTCCTCGCCGAGTACGGCATTCGCTGCGATTTCGAGCGCTGCGGCCGGATCACCGGCGCGCTGTCGGAAGCGCAGCTCGCAGGATTGCTGCGCGAGTCGGAAGCGTGGCGCCGCGTGACCGGCGTCCAATACGAGGTCGTCGCGAAGTCCGACATGCGCTCCGAGCTCGGGACCGATGCTTACGCCGGCGCGCGGCTCTATCCGCATCACGCCGGCTTGCACCCGGCGAAGTACGTCGGCGAGCTCGCGCGCTGCGCTCTGGCGGCCGGCGCCGTCATCTGCGAGTCGACGGCGTTCCAGTCGTTCGAAGCGACGCGCGACGGACTCTCGATTCGGACTTCCGCGGGACGGATCAAGGCTCGGGACCTGGTCGTCGCGACCAACGGCTACACGGGGCCAGCAGGCGGACGGCTGCGGCGCCGCCTGATTCCCGTGACAAGCTACATGATCGCCACCGAAGAGATCACTCCCGAGCTGATGGCAACGCTGATGCCGCGCGGCCGCGTGATCACCGACACGAATCGGCTGCTCTGCTATTACCGGCCGTCCCCGGATCGAAAGCGAATTCTCTTCGGCGGCCGACCCTCGTACACTGAAATCACTCCGCAGGAGAGCGCGAAGCGGCTCTCGGCCTATCTGCGGACGCTCTTCCCCGCGCTTGCGAACGTCGGCCTGAGCCACTCGTGGTTCGGGATGATCGCGTACACGTTCGATCGGCTGCCGCACGTCGGCAAGGCCGACGGATTCCATTACGCGGGGGGCTACTGCGGATCAGGCGTCGTGATGGCGACCTGGCTTGGCAGAAAGGTCGCGCACCGCATTCTCGGTACTTCCGACGGCGGGACCGCGTTCGCGGAAATCGCGCATCCGACGCACCCGCTCTATCGCGGTTGGCCGTGGTTCTTGCCCCTGGTACAGGCCGGTTATCAATTGACAGATTTGTGGGAGCGGCGGCACTAGCGCAGGCTCACCAGCTGTTGCGAATTTCGCGCAGCTTGAGGAACACCGTGCGCTCGTCGGGCGCGTCGGGAAGACCGGGAAAGGCTTCGCGCAGCCGCGCGATCACCGTGGGGCTCGTGAGACGGAAGAACGTGTTGATCCGCCTCTCGACGTCGAGCGTGGTCACGAACGCTTTCCCCGGATCCTGACCGCCGAGGCGCGTGAGCATCGCGCGCGCCTCGGCGTTGTCGGGCTCGCGATCGAGCGTGAAGCGCAGGTTGTTCTCGATGTAGTCGTGACCCGGATAGATCTTCGTATCGTCGGGGAGCTTCGCGAGCTGCCCCGAAAACGTCTTGTAAAGCTCATCGGGATGGCCGCCGTTGTGGCAGTTGCCGGCGCCGGCGTTGAACAGCGTATCGCCGCAAAAGAGCGCGGGCTGCTCGGTGTGCGACAGCAGGCAGACGTGGCTCATCGTGTGTCCGGGCGTATCGAGCGCTTCGAGCTCGACGGTCTTCCCCACCCTAACCACGTCGCCGGCGCCCAAGCCCCGAGCGATGCCGCCGATCTTGTCGCGAGCGTTCCGGTGCGCGAGGATCTTCGCGCCGGTAGCCTTCACCATCGCTTCGTTGCCGCCGGTGTGGTCGCGATGCTCGTGCGTGTTCAGGATCTGCGTGATCGTCCAGCCCTCGGCCTTCGCCGCGGCGAGGCACTTCTCGTGGTCGAGGGGATCGATCGCGAGTGCCTCGCCCGTTTCGCGGCATGCGACCAGGTAGTTGAAGTTGCGATACGCGTTCGCGGTCCAGATCTGCTTGACGATCATGGCGAGGGCTCCAAGGGGCATTCGAGGAAGGCGATGATAGCGCCACCGCACTCCCGGAGCATCGCACGCCCGGACTCCATGTGCGGCCCGCGCTTCCGAGGAGTGGAATCAGCGATACGCGCGAAACCGCAAGCCGGGGGTCTGCGCTTGCGAGCGCGCGGTCAGCAGTCGGCGTCCGAGAACGAGCGGAGGCCGAAGTATAGAAGCCACCACTTGCACTTGCGGGCAGCATGACGCGGCGGCGCGAGACCGGATCCGTCGCTTGCCGTCCTGCCATGCGCGAGCTGATCGGTCACGGGCGACCGCCCGATCGGGCGCCGCGCTGCACTTCCCGTTGTCAAAACGGCGGGCCCGATGGACACGTTCAAGATCGTTAGTCGAGAGCGCGTCATTTGCCGTTCGCAAGACGATCGCTGAGACGTCGATCGAGCGTTGAA
>DATKMY010000068.1:0-24281 GCA_035541655.1 Casimicrobiaceae bacterium
CGCCCAGGATTCTGCGCAACATCGCGATCATCGCCCACGTCGACCACGGGAAGACGACGCTCGTCGACAAGCTCCTCGTGCAGGCGGGCACGTTCGCGAAGCACCAGCACGTCGGCGAGCGGATGATGGACTCGAACGACCTCGAGCGCGAGCGCGGGATCACCATCCTCGCCAAGAACTGCTCGATACGCTACGGCGATGCACTGATCAACATCGTCGACACGCCCGGCCACGCCGATTTCGGCGGCGAGGTCGAGCGCGTGCTGGGGATGGTGGACGGCGTGCTGCTGCTCGTAGACGCCGTCGAAGGCCCGATGCCGCAAACGCGCTTCGTCACGCTCAAGGCGCTGAAGCTCGGCCTCGCGCCCATCGTGATCGTCAACAAGGTTGACAGATTCGGCGCGCGCCCCGAATGGGTCGTCAACCAGACGTTCGAGCTCTTCGACAAGATCGGCGCGACCGAGGAGCAGCTCGACTTCCCGGTCGTCTACGCCTCTGCGCTCAACGGCTGGGCGACGCTCGACGTGAAGACGGCGAAGGCGGCGAGCGAGCGTGCCGGGCAAGGCCCGGGCCCCGCGCCCGAGGCCCGACCCGAGGGTGCCGACATGCGCCCGCTGTTCGAGACGATCCTCTCGCGCGTGCCCCCACCCGCGGGCGATGCCGACGCGCCGCTGCAATTCCAGGTCGCCGCGCTCGACTACTCGAGCTACGTCGGGCGCCTCGGCATCGGGCGGATCCGCCGCGGGCGGATGCGCGGCGGCCAGGAGGTCGCGGTGCTCTCCGGTCCGCTCGGCGCGGACCAGATCGCGCCCCGGGCGAAGGTCGGGCAGCTCTTCGCGTTCTCCGGGATGGAGCGTGTGCCCGTCGAGAGCGCCGAGGCGGGCGACATCGTGCTCGTCACCGGAATCGAGGAGCTCGCGATCGGCACGACCCTCGCGTCGGTCGATGCGCCGGAAGCATTGCCCCCGATCTCCGTCGATGAGCCGACGCTGTCGATGTACTTCCAGGTGAACACGTCGCCGCTCGCGGGCCGCGAGGGCAAGTACGTGACCTCGCGCAACCTCCGGGATCGGCTCAACAAGGAGCTGCTGACCAACGTGGCACTGCGCGTCGAGGAAACCGGCGACACGGATTCGTTCCTCGTCTCGGGACGCGGCGAGCTCCATCTGACGATCCTGATCGAGAACATGCGCCGCGAAGGCTACGAGCTGGCGGTCTCGCGCCCGCGCGTCGTGCTGCGCGACGTGGGCGGCGTGGTCTGCGAGCCGTTCGAAATGCTCTCGGTCGACGTCGAGGAACCGCACCAGGGCGCGGTGATGGAGGCGCTTGGCCCGCGGCGCGGCGAGCTCACGAACATGGAGTCCGACAGCCGCGGCCGCGCGCGCCTGGAGTACCGCATTCCCGCGCGCGGGCTGATCGGTTTCCACGGCGAGTTCATGAATCTCACGCGGGGCACGGGCCTTATCAGTCACGTTTTCGACGGCTACGCACCGGTGAAGGGCGACATTCCCGAGCGGCGCAATGGCGTGCTCGTCTCGCAGGAGGAGGGCGAGGCTGTCGCCTACGCGCTGTGGAAGCTGCAGGAACGCGGGCGGATGTTCGTCTCGCCCGGCGACAAGCTCTACGAAGGGATGGTGATCGGGATCCACAGCCGCGACAACGATCTGGTCGTCAACCCGATCAAGGGCAAGCAGCTCACCAACATCCGCGCGTCCGGCAAGGACGAAGCCATCGACCTGACGCCGCCGATCGCGCTCACGCTCGAATACGCAGTCGAGTTCATCGCCGACGACGAGCTGGTCGAGGTGACGCCGAAGTCGATCCGGATCCGCAAGCGTTTCCTGAAGGAACACGAGCGCAAGAAAGCGAGCCGCGAAGCGGCGTAGCGCGCGAGTGTGGGGGAGACTTCACGCCGCGGAGCGGCGTTGTCGACACCAGCACGATCTTCCGCGATCGCGGCCTCGCCTTCGATCCGAGCGGCGACATACGCCTGCATCGCCGGCGCCGGCCGCGCGACGCTCACATACACGAGATGTGCGATGCGGCGCTCCTTTGCCGCCGCGACGCTCGCGCGGATCGATTCGAGATCGACGCGGCGGAATTCCTCGGCCTTCGACGGGTTCGGGTGCGGCGTTCCGACGAGATGCACGAGCGTATCGGCGGTCTCCGCGACGCTGCTGATGCTCGCTGCGTTGAGTGCGTTACCGGCCACCGTGACGACGTGCTCCGGCAGACGATGCGCCGATCCCGGTCGCACGAGCGCGCGCACCGAATGACCGCGCATGGTGAGCGCGGAGATGAGCCGCGTTCCAATGTAGCCGGTGCCGCCAGTGACGAGCACGTTCATGGTCGTGTCCCGTCATCATACGTGCCCGCACCGTCGGTGGATGTGCCTGCATCGCGCGCCGGCCCGCGCGCACCCGTCGGACCGCGAAGCGCGAGCGGGTGCTCGTAGTAAACTCGGCGCGCCATGTCGAGTGCGCTCACCATCGCCGTCGTCGTCGCGCTCGTCGTTGTCGCCGCTGCTCTTGCCGTCGTCATCGCGCGGCTCAATTCGGTTGCTGCCGCGCGCGACGCCGCGACGCGCGAGATTGCCGATTTGCGCACCCGCGTCGAGGTGCTCGCTGCGACTAACGCCGCCTTCGAGCGCGATGTGCGGCAGGACCTCGCGAATGCCCGGGCCGAGGCGGCCGCCGCGGCGCAGTCCGGGCGCACCGAACTCGGCGCGACGCTCGCGCAGCAGGCACAGGCGATCGCACGGCAGCTCTCCGGGATGGCCGGCTCGCAGAGCGAGCAGATGCAGCACTTCGGCGAGCGCCTCGCGGAACTCACGAAGTCGAACGAACAGCGTCTCGAGAACGTGCGCTCGATCGTCGAGCAGCGCCTCGACACGCTGCGCAGCGAGAACGCGCAGAAGCTCGAAGCGATGCGGGAGACGGTCGACGAGAAGCTGCAGACGACGCTCGCCGCGCGGCTCGGCGAATCGTTCAAGCAGGTGTCGGATCGCCTCGACCAGGTGCACAAGGGGCTCGGGGAAATGCAGACGCTCGCGCTCAGCGTCGGCGACCTGCGTCGCATGCTGACCAACGTGAAGACGCGGGGCGGGTGGGGCGAAGTGCAGCTCGGAACGCTTCTCGGCGAGATGCTCCTGCCGGCGCAGTTCGCGCAGAACGTCGCGACTCGCCCGGGGAGCGGCGATCGCGTCGAATACGCGGTCAAGCTCCCCGGGCGTCGCGACGACGGCGTGCCGTGCTGGCTGCCGATCGACGCCAAGTTTCCGCTCGAAGACTATCAGCGCCTGCAGGACGCGATCGAGCGCGCCGACGGTTCCGCGGTCGAAGCGGCGCGGAGGGCGCTCGAGACCTTCTTCAAGGCGGAAGCGAAGTCGATTCGCAGCAAGTACGTCGAGCCGCCGCACACGACCGACTTCGCGATCCTGTTCGTTCCCACCGAGGGACTCTATGCCGAGGCGATGTCACGCCCCGGCCTGGCCGACGCGCTGCAGCGCGAGCATCGCGTGATGCTGTGCGGCCCGATGAACCTCGCGGCGATGTTGAACAGCCTCCAGCTCGGATTCCGGACGCTCGCGATCGAGCAGCGCTCGACCGAGGTGTGGGCGGTGCTGGGCGCGGTGAAGACCGAGTTCGGAAAGTTCGGACAGATCCTCGTGAAAACGAAGGAGCGTCTCGACCAGGTGGGCAACACGCTCGAGGAGGCGGCGCGCAAGAGCACGACGATCACGCGCAAGCTTCGCGACGTCGAAGCGCTCCCCGAGGACGAAGCCGAGCGCCTGCTCGCGGGCGACGCGCCCGTCGATGCGGCGGGCGATCTGTTCGAGGCGGAGACTCCGCCGACCTCGCCGAGCCCGACGTCGCGGCCGGCGAGCCCCGAAGACTAGGGCCACGGCCGATGTTCGACGCGATCTCGCGATGGCGGCAGAGGCGGGTGCTCGAGCGCGCGGCGCTTCCGGATGCACTGTGGAACGAAGCGATCCGGCGGCTCCCGTTCGTCGCGATCTACGACGACGAAGCGATCGGACGCCTGCGCGAGAAGGTCGTGCTCTTTCTCGACGCCAAGGGCGTCGTCGGAGCGCGCGGCCACGAGGTCACGCCGCTGCAGCGCGTGATTATCGCGATCCAGGCGTGCGTGCTGGTGCTCGAGCTCGATCTCGCCCTCTACGACAGCTTCGAGAACGTCATCGTCTATCCCGGCGAGTTCATCCCGGATTGGGAATGGGAGGACGAGGCCGGGGTCGTGCACCGCAACATCGGCGCACTCGCCGGCGAAGCGATGCCGGGCGGGCCGGTCGTGCTTTCCTGGCCCGACGTCGAGGCGAGCGCGGATTGGGAATCGTCGGGGATGAACCTCGTCATCCACGAGTTCGCGCACAAGATCGACATGCAGCGTGGGGAAGCAACGGGCGCGCCGCCGCTGCCGGC
Organism: Casimicrobiaceae bacterium; assembly: GCA_035541655.1. Classification (GTDB taxonomy): domain Bacteria; phylum Pseudomonadota; class Gammaproteobacteria; order Burkholderiales; family Casimicrobiaceae; genus CAIWHR01. Next base: position 4,440 of record DATKMY010000068.1, read on the forward strand.
GTCGATGTCCGTCGCGGCTTGGCAGAAGGTGTTTACCGCTGCCTACGAGGACTTCTGCGGGCGCATCGACGGCGGAGAGGAAACGGCGATCGACCCCTATGCCGCCGAGAGCCCCGCGGAGTTCTTCGCGGTTGCCTCCGAGGTCTTCTTCGCGGAGCCTCTGCTGCTCGACGACGAGTATCCGGACGTCTACGCGCAACTCACCGCGTTCTACCGGCAGGACCCCGGGCGCAACGCCGAGCGATAGCCGTTGGGGAGGGCTCCGTGGCGGCGCGGCGCGTCGGTTGAAGTTTCGCCGGTGGGGCGTATCCTATCGAGCGCGATCCGCAAGCGAACGGCCCACGGGAGACCGCGAGTGTCGCGATGCGGGCCGAGACAAGCCGAGGGATGCAAACGGGAGAGGACGATGAGGATTCGCTCCATTGCGCTGTTCAACGCGACGCTCTTTGCCGCCGGCACCGCGTTCGGATTCCATTGCCCGCAGGACATGAAGAAGATCGACGAGGCGCTGGCGCAGAACCCGAAGCTGACCATGGCACAGCTCGACGAGGTCAAGAAATACCGCGCCGAGGGCGAGGCGCTGCACAAGGCCGGCAAGCATCAGGAGTCGATCGACACGCTCGAGAAGGCCGAGAAGATTCTCGGCATCAAGTAGAGCGCGACGTTCATTCGCCGACGGGCGCGCCCGGCGACACCGCCGCACGGCTTTGCTCGTTTTCGCGAGCGCGGTCGCGGGACGCCGGCCCGCGGCCCGGCGCGTTCATGGGCCGTGCGCAACGAGCATCGCGCCCGCCATCCGAGCCGTCAGCTTGGCGAAGCGCGGATCGCGCTCTTCGGCCGGAATGCCTTGCACACCGCTTCGTGGGTCTCGATATAAGGCCCGCCGATCAGGTCGATGCAGTATGGGACCGCGGGAAACACTCCGTCGAGCGTTTCCTTGATTGCTTTGGGCTGTCCGGGAAGATTGAGGATCAGCGCACGGCCGCGGATCACCCCCACTTGCCGCGAGAGGATCGCCGTGGGCACGTATCTGAGGCTCACCTGGCGCATCTGCTCGCCGAACCCCGGGAGCACCTTGTGCGCAACCGCGACTGTGGCCTCGGGAGTCACGTCGCGCAGGGCCGGACCGGTCCCGCCCGTGGTTAGGACGAGATGACAGCCGACGCTGTCGACAAGCTCGACCAGCGTGCGCTCGATGACCGCCTGTTCGTCGGGGATGAGGCGCGTCTCCATTCGCCATTTCGAGGCAAGCGCCGCCGTGAACCATTCCACGAGGCCGGGCAAGCCCTTGTCCTCGTAGATGCCCGCGGAGGCGCGATCCGAAATCGAGACGAGGCCGATCAGGAGGCTGGAATCCGGGTTCATCGCCTGTGTCCGTTCATGCGTGCAATCGGTGGGGGCTTCAGCGCGCGCCCGCGAGTGCCCTCAATTCGCGGAAGAGCTCGCGGAACGCATGCGGAGGGGCGCCGCGGCTGCGCTCGTCGCGCGCCTTCTGGATGAGCGCCCGGAATCGCGAACGATCGAGGTGCGGAAAGTCGGCGGCGAGCCGATCGAGCGTCGCCGGCTCGGCGATGAGGCGGTCGCGCCACTGCTCCAGCGCGTGCAGTCGGGCAGTGCTCGCGTCGCGGCCGTGCGCCAGCAGCTCGAGCCGCCTGGCGATCGGGTCCGGGTCGACGTCGCGCATCAGCTTTCCGATGTACTGGAGCTGGCGCTTGCGGGCGCCCCACGCCGTGATCGTGCGCGCCTCGAGGATCGCGTCGACCAGCGTGTCGGGGAGCGACGCCTCGGCGGCGAGCCCGGCGAGGCGCTTCGGCTCCAGTGCGACCAGCGCTTCGCCCAAGTCCTGCAGCGCGTGCATCTGCGCCTTGCGGCGGGTCTTGGAGGTCGTTGCGTCCCCTCGGCCGCCGCCCGCAGGCAATCGGGCAGGGGAACCCGCACGCTGCTGCCGAATCAATCGTTCGTCGGGTCCGGGCATCGTTCTGGCGGAAATCGGGAGATCGTCGGTCTCGCGAGGGCGTTCGGCACGCATCCCTTTGCTATGATAGCTGAGCACGATCGAAGGCCGCGCCCGCAGAGTCCGTCGATGACCGCCATCGCCCAGCCCGAGTCCACTCCAAAGCCCGCGCTCGTGTCCCATCCGGTTCGCGGCAATGACAAGGCCGGGCGCTTCCCACTTCCCACGGCGGAGCTCGAACGCATCGCGGAATCGGTGCTCGAGGCTGCCCGGGCCGGCGGCGCTACTGCCGCCGAGACGGAGGTTTCGCAGGCGGTCGGCCAGAACGTCTCCGTAAGGCGGGGCGAGGTCGAGACGATAGCCTACAACCGCGACAAGGGGATCGGGGTCACTGTCTACCTGGGCCAGCGGCGCGGGCACGCGAGTACCGCGGACTTCGCGCGCGACGCCGTCCACGCCACCGTGGCGAAGGCGCTCGCCATCGCACGCTACACGGCCGAGGATCCGGCGGCGGGCCTCGCCGACCCCGAGCGTCTCGCGCGCGAAATCCCCGACCTCGATCTCTACGATCCGTGGGAGCTCGCCGTCGACGAAGCCGTCCGCCTCGGCCGCGAAGCCGAGGGCGCGGCGCTTGCGGTCGATCCCCGTCTGACGAACACCGAAGGATCGACGGTCGCCTGGAGCGAATCCGAGTTCGTCTACGCGAACACCCAGGGGTTCCTCGGCGGTTATCGAAGCACCCGCCATCACATCGACTGCTCGGTGATCGGAGATCCCGGCGACGGCGGACCCATGCAGCGCGACTACTGGTACACGGCAGGGCGGGGCGCGCGCGACCTCCAGTCGGCGGCCGAAGTCGGTCGCATTGCCGGCGAGCGCACGGTGCGCAGGCTCGGGGCGCGCAAGCTCGGGACGCTCGAATGCCCTGTGCTCTTCGAGGCGCCTGAAGCCGCGGATCTGATCGGAGCGTTCGTGCGCGCTGTCTCCGGCGGCGCGCTCTATCGCCAATCGTCGTTCCTGCTCGACTCGCTCGGCACGCAGGTGTTCGCGCCGCACGTCTCGATCCGCGAGGAGCCGCACATTCCGCGCGGGCGTGGCAGCGCGCCGTTCGACAACGAAGGTGTCGCGACGATCGCGCGCGATGTCGTGCGCGACGGCGTCGTGCGCGGCTATTTTCTCGGCAGCTACTCGGCGCGCAAGCTCGGGCTTGCAACCACCGGCAACGCGGGCGGCGCGCACAACCTGGTCGTCGCGCACGGCGACGACGATCTCGAGGGATTGATCCGCAGGATGGGGCGCGGACTTCTCGTCACCGAGCAGCTCGGCCAGGGCGTCAATCCCGTCACCGGCGACTACTCGCGCGGCGCGGCGGGCTTCTGGGTCGAGGGGGGGGAGATCGCGTACCCGGTCGAAGAGATCACGATCGCCGGCAACCTGAAGGACATCTTTCTCGATATCGTGGCGATCGGGCGCGACGTCGATCGCCGCGGTTCACGACTCACGGGCTCCGTGCTCGTCGGCCGGATGACCGTCGCAGGGCATTGACCGGGCGGATGGCGCACGATTCGCAACCGTTGCACGAACCGGTCGTTGCATGGCTCCGGTCGTTCGGCGACCCGCTGCGGAACACCAAGGCCGCCGCCCAGTGGATCGCCACGCTGCCCTCGACCGATGCGATGGCGATCCAGAAGGAAGCGCTCGATCTCGTTTCGCGGTTTCCCGGGTCGCGCCGTGTGGCCGGTCCCGCGCAGGCCGAGGCGCTGCTGCGGATCGACGCTCGCCTCGAGCCGGTGCTTTCGCAGCTCTCGACGCAGTACACGACGAACTACCAGAAGAGCACCGCGATCGAGACGCGGCTGTGGCACGGCGTCTTCGACCTCGTCAAGGCGTTCGCGTCCGCGTACAGCGGGACGCTGCGCGCCGGCTATCCGCGCGCCGATCAGAAGCGGTGGCGCGATCTGCTGCCGTGGCTCCTCGTGCGCCTCGTTCACTACAAGGGGATCGACGGCAAGTTCCGGCTCTTCCGCTACAGCCAGTGGATCCCGGCGCAGTGGCGCGAATTCCACGAGCTCTACGAGTTCGCGCGCATGCGCGACTGGCAGCGCGAGCAGCTCACCTACGGCGCCGGCATTTTCTCGAAAGCAGGCGTCTCGGTCGAGCAGGAGTATCTGAAGACGCTGCTGCTGATGCGTCTCGACTCGGGCAACTTCACGCCGGACCAGGTCGAGTGGGTGTCGAAGCAGGTCGACAGCTGGTCGGCATCGCTGATGCTCGTGCCGGCGCCGGGCCCGGCGGGAAGCCTCTACGTCGATCTCACGAGCTCGCAGGGACTGCGCCGGCAGGACCGTCCGCCCAGCGGAGGGCGAATCCTGTTTCTCGACACGGGTCCCATCTACACGCAGATCGTCGAGCGAATGCGCTGGCTCCCCGAGCACGATGACGAAACGCCGCAGCCCGACGACCTTCCGCCGCGCGAGCAGAGGCTCCTGCTGATGCGGCTAGCGTCGCTGTTCGGTCCCGACGCCGTCGCGCGCTCGCCGCGCGCCGCACGCTACGCCGCCGAGGGCGAGGTTCGCGTGGTGATGGGGCTTGGTCCGCTCACGCGCGCAGTGGCGGAGATCGACCGCCTTCCGGAAAGTGCGCGCACGCCGGGTGTCGCAGCAAGCTACGACGAGATCACCGAGATGATCAGCCCCAATGCGGGGCCGGAGACCATCGCGAGGCGCATCCGCGGATCGATCTGGAAGATGGAAGACCGCAGCGAAACCGGTTGCCGGTTGACCGCGCCCGAGAAGGAGGCTCCGACCCGGCTGGGCGAAATCCTGACGCTCAGGGAAGGCGATCTGTGGGCGCTCGCCGTCGTGCGCCGGATGCAGCGACGCCAGCAGGACGAGACGACCGTCGGCGTGGAGGTCATCGGCAGGCGCCTGGTCCGCGTGCTGATGCGCAATTGGGTGACGCCGTCCGACGCCGGCCGCACGGCGATCGACCGTCCCTTTTTCGGTATCTACCTGCCTGCGCATCCCGAGAACCGGCAGATGGCGCAGCGCAGCCTCATCGGGCCCGACGAGCGATTCGTCACCGGCGGGATGGTCGAACTCGACACCGGGAGCGCCCGCTATCTGATCCGCTTCACGCAGACGCTCGAGCGCCAGCCCGGATGGGCGTGGACGCTTTTTTCGGCGGTGAGGAAGCTCACGCCCTGACCGCGCGCGTCGATCGACCACGGCAGTCTTCACTGCGGCGCGCCCGGTCTCTTAAGTCGGCAGTAAGTCGAATTGGGATAGAATTCCCCGCCCGCAAGCGAGGGCAGGTCCGGCGGCGTCGTGCCACCGCCGATACCTCGGTCAACCAACGACCGGCAGCTTGTTCGATCCGTCGGCCCGACCGACTTCAATTCAAGTGAGGAGGAAGATTCATGGAACGTCGTTCGTTTCTGAAACACACCGGCCTTGCGGGCATCCTCGCCGCGGGTTCGGCACCGGCGATCGCGCAAACGCCCGGCGAGGTGAAGTGGCGGCTCGCGTCGAGCTTCCCGAAGAGCCTGGACACGATCTACGGCGGCGCCGAGGTGATCTCGAAGCGCGTCGCCGCCGCGACCAACAACAAGTTCCAGATCCAGGTTTTCGCCGGTGGCGAAATCGTTCCTGCGTTCGGCGTCGTCGATGCCGTGCAGAACGCGACGGTCCAGTGCTGCCACACGGCACCGTATTATTTCTTCGGCAAGGACCCGACGTTTGCGTTCGGCTGCGCAATCCCGTTCGGGATGAACGCGCGCCAGCAGAATTCATGGCGCTATCACGGAGGGGGTCTCGCGCTCTACAACGAGTTCCTCAAGGACTACAACATGATCGGTTTCCCCGCCGGCAACACCGGTGCCCAGATGGGCGGCTGGTTCCGGAAGGAGATCAAGTCGGTGGCCGATCTGAAGGGCCTCAAGATGCGCATCGGGGGTACGGGCGGTCTCGTGCTTCAAGCTCTGGGCGCGGTGCCGCAACAGATTCCCGGCGGCGACATCTATCCGGCGCTCGAAAAGGGGACGATCGACGCCGCGGAATGGATCGGTCCGTACGACGACGAGAAACTCGGTTTCTACAAGGTCTGCAAGTTCTACTACTACCCGGGCTGGTGGGAAGGCGGTCCGGAGCTCTCGCTGTTCATCAACACCAAGGCCTGGGCGGACCTGCCCAAGGAATTCCAGGCAGTCCTGGAGGGCGCGTGCGCCGAGGCGAACGTCGACATGCTCGCCAAATACGACGCGGTCAACCCGCCGGCGCTGAAGAGACTGATCGCGAACGGCGTGAAGTTGCAGCCATTCTCGAACGACGTCATGGCGGCCTGCTACAAGACGACCACTGAGGTCTACGACGAGATCGCCACCAAGAACGAGAAATTCAGGAAGATCTATGAGCCGTGGAAAAAGTTCCGCACCGAGCAGGTCGAATGGTTCAGCATCGCCGAGAACCGCTTCGACAACTTCATGATCGCCGCCGAGCGGATGCAGCAGAAGAAGAAGTGAAACGGGGGGTGTGATCCCGCGGCGCACGATCGCGCTCGCGAGGCGCCGGGCGAAAGAATCGCCCGGCGTTTTGTTTTGCCCCGCTGCCCCGCGTGCGGCCCGCTGATCCCGCCGGAACGACGAAGCACCTGCCCTATTTCTTCGTCTCCGGCGGCTTTTCCGGTGCCGCTCCGCCTTGGCCCGGGGCTTCGCTGCCCTTCTCTCCGCCCATCGACCGCTCGAGCGCCTTCTCCGCGTCCTCCTGCTCGTCGGCGGGCCCACCCGGCGTGGCCCCCGGGGGCGCGGATTCTTCGGCGGGAATTTCGATCTGGATGTTCTTGATGTCGACCTTCTCCTTCGTCGCAAGACCGCCGGAGACGAGGTTCGGGAAGGCGATGATCAAGCCGACCATCAAAACCTGGATCACAACGAACGGGACGGCGCCCCAGTAGATCTGACCGGTGCCCACCGGCGCGACTCTGCGGCCCGTGATGCGGTCCGTGTATTCCTTGGACGGGGCGACGCTGCGCAGGTAGAACAGCGCGAAGCCGAATGGCGGATGCATGAACGAGGTCTGCATGTTGACTCCGAGCAGCACGCCGAACCAGATCAGGTCGATCCCGAGTTTATCGGCCACCGGGCCGATCAGAGGGACGACGATGAAGGAGAGCTCGAAGAAGTCGAGGAAGAACGCGAGCACGAAGATCAGGAGGTTGACGACGATCAGGAAGCCGAGCTGGCCGCCGGGAAGGCTCGTGAGCAGGTGCTCGACCCACACGTGGCCGTTGACGCCATAGAAGGTCAGGCTGAACACGCGGGCGCCCACGAGGATGAAGACGACGAACGTCGAGAGCTTCGCGGTGGTGTTCATCGCCTGCTTCAGCAGGCTGATGCTGAGGCGCCGGCGCGCGAGGGCCATGATCAATGCGCCGGTGGCGCCCATCGCGCCGCCCTCGGTCGGCGTCGCGACGCCGAGGAAGATCGTGCCGAGGACCAGGAAGATCAGCGCGAGCGGCGGGATCAGCACGAAGGTGACGCGCTCGGCGATCTTCGACAGCAGCCCGAGCTTCAGCAGCTTGTTGACGACCGCGAGGAGAAACGCGGTGCCGATTCCGACTGCCATGGTGAGGACGATGCGCTCGTCGGTGGCCGTCTCCGGGTTGTACTTGTTGTAGTAGATCTGCCAGTACGCGGTGGCGGCCGCGGCGGAGATGATCGTCAGCGCGAGCAGGGAGCGGTTGCCCGACGAGCCGTCGGGCTCGCGCAGCGTTCTTGCCTCGGCGGGAAGCGCGGGTGCCCAGCCGGGCCGCACGATGGAGACGCCGATCACGAAAGTGGCGTAGAGCGCCGCCAGCGTGAGGCCGGGAATGAACGCGCCCGCGTACATGTCGCCCACCGAGCGGCCGAGCTGGTCGGCCATGATGATCAGCACCAGCGACGGAGGGATGATCTGCGCGAGGGTCCCCGACGCCGCGATCACGCCCGATGCGAGCCGGCGGTCATAGCCGTAGCGCAGCATGATCGGCAGCGAGATGAGCCCCATCGAGATCACCGACGCCGCCACGACGCCGGTGGTCGCCGCGAGCAGCGCGCCGACGAAGATCACCGCATAGGCGAGCCCGCCGCGGATCGGACCGAAGAGCTGCCCGATCGTGTCGAGCAGGTCTTCGGCCATCCCGCTGCGCTCGAGAATGAGACCCATGAACGTGAAGAACGGCACGGCGAGCAGCGTGTCGTTCGACATGACGCCCCAGATCCGCTCGGGCAGCGCCTGCAGCAGCGTCGGCTGCAGCAGGCCGAGCTCGATGCCGAGGAGGCCGAAGGCGATTCCGACTGCGGCGAGCGAAAACGCGACCGGATAGCCGATCAGGAGGACGATCACGAGCGCCGCGAACATGAGCGGCGCGATGTTCTCGATCAGGAAGGCGGTCATGACCGGCGCCCTTCCGCGGGCTTGATCTCCGCGCTCATGACTTTGGCTCCTTCCCGGTTCCGATCTGCTCGATCTCGCGGGCGACCGCGAGATCGCCGCGCGATCGCAGGATTTCCTCGGCGAGCTCCTCCTCGGCCGTCTTGTCGGCGATCTTCTCGCTCGGATCGGCGATGAGCCCCTGCAGGAAAGCGAAGCGCTTCGCGAGTTCGGACAGCGCCTGGACGATCAGCAGGAAGAAGCCGATCGGCACCAGGATCCGCGCCGGCCAGATGATGAGGCCGCCGGCGTTGGTCGATACCTCGTGGCGGACGTACGCATCGACGAAGACGGGCCACGACAGCCGCATGATGATGAATGCCATCGGAAGCAGGAAGAAGATCGTGCCGAAGATATCGATCATCGCGCGCGTGCGCGCCGACAACCGGCCGGTGACGATGTCGATGCGAACGTGCTCGTTGTTCTTCAGCGTGTAGCCGGCGAGAAGGAGGAAGATCGCCGAGAACAGGTACCACTGGATCTCGAGGAAGGAGTTCGAGCTGTAGTTGAACAGCTTGCGGACCACCGCGTTCGCAGCGCTGATCACCACCGCGGCGAGCACCAGCCAGTAAATCCACTGACCGATTCGCTCGGTGGCGCGATCCACCAGCTTCGACAAAGCGAGAAGGGCGTTCACGGGTACTCCTCCCGATTGCGGCGATGCCTTCCCGTTCGCCGGCTGGCTCCGGGGCGCGTTTTCGGCGGATTATAGCCGCAAGCCTCCCGGGCCAACCGTCCGCCGCCGGCCTCCGGTGCTAGAATCGCCGCTCGCAATCGGCCACAAGAAGGCGCCCCCGTGTTCCATCGCTCCCGCACCCTGGCCCAGGAAGACCCCGAGCTTGCGGCCGCGATCGCCGCCGAGAACCGGCGACAGGAAGATCACGTCGAGCTGATCGCCTCCGAAAACTACGCGAGCCCCGCCGTCCTCGCGGCGCAGGGCTCGCAGCTCACCAACAAGTACGCCGAAGGCTATCCGGGCAGGCGCTACTACGGCGGCTGCGAGCACGTCGACGTTGCCGAGCAGCTCGCGATCGATCGCGCGAAAAGGCTCTTTTCCGCAGAATGGGCGAACGTCCAGCCGCATTCGGGCGCACAGGCGAACCAGGCGGTCTTCTTCGCGGCGCTCAAGCCTGGCGACACGGTGCTGGGAATGAGCCTTCCGCACGGCGGACACCTCACGCACGGCTCGCCCGTCAATTTCAGCGGCAAGTGGTTCAACGTAGTCTCCTACGGGCTCGATCCGGAAACCGAGCTGATCGACTACGAGGACGCCGAACGGCTTGCCCAGAAGCACAAGCCGAAGCTCGTGATCGCGGGCGCCTCCGCGTATTCGCGCGTGATCGACTGGAAGCGCTTCAAGGCGATCGCGGGAAGCGTCGGGGCGCTGTTGATGGTCGACATGGCGCACTATGCGGGTCTCGTTGCGGCCGGGGTTTATCCAAGCCCAGTCGGCGTCGCCGACTTCGTGACGACGACCACGCACAAGACGCTGCGCGGGCCGCGTGGCGGCCTGATCCTTGGTCAGCCGGAGCACGAGAAAGCGATCAACTCCGCGGTGTTCCCGGGCTTGCAGGGCGGACCGCTGATGCACGTGATCGCCGCCAAGGCGGTCGCGCTCGGCGAGGCGCTCGGAAAGGACTTCCGTCGCTATCAGGAGCAGGTGCTGGAGAACGCGCGTGTGCTCGCGACGGTGCTGCAGGAGCGGGGCCTGCGGATCGTCTCCGGCGGCACCGATTGCCACATGTTCCTCGTCGACCTTCGCGCGAAGAAGATCACCGGCAAGGACGCCGAAGCAGCGCTCGGCAAGGCGCACATAACCGTCAACAAGAACGCGATACCGAACGACCCGGAAAAGCCGTTCGTCACTTCCGGCATCCGGATCGGCAGCCCCGCCATCACCACCCGCGGATTCACGGAGCTCGAGAGCGAAGAGCTCGCGCACCTGGTGGCCGACGTGCTCGATTCGCCCGGGGACGCCACGACGCTGGAGCGCGCGCGCACCTCGGTACGCGCGTTGACGCACAAATTTCCCGTCTACGGCTGAGATGAGTTGCCCCCCGGGCTCACTGCGTTCGCTCCCCCCCAAGGGGGGCACGCAGCGCCCTTCGGGCGGCCGTGCGGGCGCTGGCCGATGAAGTGCCCGTTCTGCGGCAGCACCGATACGCAGGTCATCGACTCCCGCGTATCGGAGCCGGGGGGCTCGATTCGCCGCCGTCGGCGCTGCACCGGCTGCCAGAAGCGCTTCACGACCTACGAGACGGTCGAGCTGCGTCTCCCGCAGGTCGTCAAGACCAACGGGACGCGCTCGGACTTCGACGTCGGAAAGGTGCGCGAGGGTTTCCGCCGCGCGTTGCACAAGCGCCCGGTCCCGACCGAATTCGTCGACAGGGCCGTCGATCGCGTCGTCGCGCAGGTGCTGGCACTCGGCGAGCGCGAGATTGCGTCGCGGCGCATCGGCGAGATGGTCATGCAGGAGCTCTATGCGCTCGACAAGGTCGGCTACATCCGCTTCGCCTCCGTCTACCGCAGCTTCCAGGACGTTTCCGATTTCAGGGACGCGCTCAAGGAAGTCGAGGCGCCGGCCAAGCGCGCGCGCAAGTGAGCGGGAATAACGGGGTCGGCAACGACTATCTCGCGAGCTCCGGCACGAGCGGACGGTTTGCCGCAAGTCGTCTCTGATCCCGGTTTTACGGACGCCGACAGCGCGTTCATGGCGCGTGCGCTCGCGCTCGCCGAGCGCGGCCTCTATACGACGACGCCGAATCCCCGCGTGGGCTGCGTGATCGTTGCCGACGGCACCGTGATCGGCGAGGGTTGGCACGAGCGGGCCGGCGCGCCGCACGCCGAAGCGAATGCGCTCGCCGATGTCGCGGCCCGCGGCCGCAGCCCGCGCGGCGCGACGATGTACGTGACGCTGGAGCCCTGCAACCACACGGGGCGGACGCCGCCCTGCACAGACACCGTCATCGCCGCGGGAATCGGGCGCGTCGTCGCGGCGCTGGCCGACCCCAATGCACGCGCGGCGCACGGTGCCGAACGCCTGCGCGCGGCCGGCATCCCCGTCGCCATCGGTCTTCGCGGCGACGAAGCTCGCGAGCAGAACATAGGCTTCGTGACGCGAATGACGCGCGGTCGCCCGTGGGTGCGGATGAAGGCCGCAGCGAGCCTCGACGGCAGAACCGCGCTTGCGAGCGGCGAGTCGAAATGGATCACTTCGGAGGCGGCGCGCGCCGACGGCCACCGGTGGCGCGCGCGGGCATGCGCGATCCTCACCGGGCACGGCACCGTTCATCACGACGATCCGCAGCTCACCGTGCGCGCGATCGCCACGTCGCGTCAGCCCCTTCGCATCGTCGTCGACCGGCACGCGGAGACGGCGCCGGGGGCGCGCGTGCTCGCCGACGACAACGTGCTGATGGTGACGGCTGGCGGGCGCAATCCGGCGTGGCGGCCGCATGTCGCGCATCTCGCGCTGCCCGACGCCAATGGGCGAATCGACCTCGGTGCGCTGATGGACGCGCTCGGCGAGCGCGAGGTGAACGAGCTCCACGTCGAGGCCGGTGCACGGCTCAACGGCGCACTGCTGGCGGAAGGGCTCGTCGACGAGCTGCTGCTCTACGTCGCGCCGTCGATCATCGGCGACCCCGCGCTCGGAGTGGCCGAGTTTCGCTCGGGCCTCGCCAGCCTCGCCGACCGCGTCGAGGTCACTCTGCGCGAAGTAGCACATCTCGGCGCCGATCTGCGCATCCTCGCGCGCGTGACAAAGCGGCCGCGCTGATGTTCACGGGCATCGTCGAGTCGATCGGTCGCATCGCTGGCGTCGATGCCCGCGGCGACGGGCTGCGAATCGCCGTCGACGTTCGCGAAGTCGCCGACGTCGCGATCGGCGAGAGCATCGCCGTCAACGGTTGCTGCCTCACCGTAGTCGCGATCGACGGCTCGACGCTCGCCTTCGACGTTTCGGCGGAGACGCTGCGCGCGACGACGGGCCTCGATCGTATCGGCGAAGTCAATATCGAGAGGTCGCTACGCGCGGGCGATCGCCTCGGCGGGCACCTGGTCGCAGGCCACGTCGACGGCGTCGGCAGGGTTGCACGCTTCGCGCCGGTGGCGGGCAGCGCCGGCGGCAGCTACCTCCTCGAGATCGACGCTCCCGCCGCGCTCGCGCGCTTCATTGCGCCGAAAGGTTCGGTCGCCGTCCAGGGCGTGAGCCTCACAGTCAACCGCGTCAGCGGCTCGCTCTTCGACGTCAACCTGATTCCGCACACGCTTGCCGTGACTACGCTCGCAGCGCTCGCGCCGGGCGCCCGCGTCAACCTGGAAGTCGATCAGGTTGCGCGGTACGTCGAGCGGCTTCTTGCGGCATCGAAGCATCCTCCGGCTTCGGGCGTGTAGCTCGGGCCGTCGCCGACTGCCTCCGCGCCGAGCGACAGTGGCGATCCGGCGCGAGACCTATCGCGCTACGGGACCGAGAATGTCCCGGTCGTTCACCGGCTGCAGGGGACGCGCGTTCATCGGATAGACCTTGGCGAACCGCGCGACCTGATCGGCCGAGATCGACGCGGGTGTCTTCAGCACGTACCACGAGACGTTCTCGGTGCACGGGGGCGCGGTCAGCGACCCCTTGAACGTGTAGTACTCCTTGTTCTGTGGAAGCAGGCCGAAGGCGTTGATCTGGATGTTGGGAGGGGCGCTCTCGCTGTCCTTCGTTTGCGGCAGGTTGCTCAATATCGTCTTGATCAGCGCGTTCTCCTTGCTCTGGTCGAGGAGCACGGCGACAACGGCGATCTTGCCCTCCTTGTCCTTGTGCACGAGCTGGACGTCCATTTCCTGCCCCTTGCCGCTGATCTTGAATTCGCTCGGCTTATGGAACTGCAGTTCGACGAGCTCGTAGCGCTTGCCCTCGATGCTGACCCAGCTGTCGGACGCGTAGTTCACCTGGATCATATGCCCGTTGTCGACGATCTTGAGCGGAGACGGCTTGTAGTTGAAGAGCAGCGGCGGCAGGTCGCCCTTGCGCGCATGCGCATCGGGAATGTCGATCGGCGATTGCAACGGTCCGGCGCATGCAGCGAAGCTCTTGTCGAGCTTGGCCCACTTCGTCGGCCCGTTCGGGCCGGCGTACGCCCAGCTCTTGTCGGCGGCGGCGCTCGACGGAGCCATGGCGACCAGGCCGGATGCAAGAGCGGTGGCAACCATCGCTTCGATCGATCGCTTCATCAAAATCCTCCTCTAGCGGACGTGTGCGCCGCCTCGACGTTGGTGCGGGATGCCGTCACAATCGTATCTTAGGCGCATTCCGAAGTATCGAAGAAGTCCCGTGCGGTGGAGAAAGCCCTCGCCCCGCGCCGGCCGACCTCGCTCGAAAGCCGGCTGTTCCCGCTGCGGCGCCGACGATTTCCCGCGGCCGCTGCTGCTGGGCCGCTCGATGTCATCTGTTGCGGCTCGGCTCCTTCGGCAATGCGCTCATTTCGATGCGTCTCGTCCCTTGTCGAGGACGCGGTCGGCCGCTGCCCAATGATCCGGATGGAGCCAGGTCGCCACGAATCCGGCGCGTTCCGTCCGCCATCGCGCGTCCGCGGGCAGCCCTTGGCGCTCGGCCGATGCCATCGCCTTGTACGAGCGGATCACCTGCGGCGCCTGCCGCAGCACGGGCTCGAGAAAGCGCGCAACGCAGTCGTCCAGCGATTCGCCCGCTGCCGCGACTTCGTCGACGAGGCCGATCGCCTTCGCCTTCTCCGCCGGAAAGATCTCCGCGCGTAGTGCGCACATCAATGCGCGGCCCGGACCCAGCAGCCGCATGAGGTCGGTCCCGCCACCGAACCCCGACGAGATGTTGAGGCGGGCGTGAACGAAGCCGATCGCCGCGTGAGCGGCAGCGATGCGGAAGTCGCACGCAACCGCGAGCTCGGCCCCGCCTCCCACGGCGAGCCCATTGAGCGCCGCGACCACGGGAACGGGAAAACCGCGCACCGCTTCGAGCGCGCGGCTCGCGCCCTCGAAGAGCGCGCGCGCTCCCTCCTCGTCGCGGATGCGCGCGAATTCGTGCAGATCGCCGCCCGCTGCGAATGCCTTGTCGCCCGCGCCGCTCAGCACCGCCGCCTTGAGCGTGGAATCGGAGGCGTGCGCTGTGAAAACCTGCGCGAGCTCCGCGAGCAGGGCGCTGCTCAGCGCGTTGCGCTTCTCGGCGCGGTCGATGCGCACACGCAGCACGCAATCGCAGGAGTCGACGGCGAGGTTCGAGCGGGTGTCCGACATCAGATCTCCAATGGTCGTCTTTCGAACACCGAGCGGCGCACGCCCCGCCGGCGGCACGTTTCACTATACCGTCTTCCGCACGTGCAGCGAGGCGTTCCTGCACTTCGGGGGCCCCGTCTGCAACGGGCGATGTATCACTCGGGAACGTGTCCCGACACTTCGGTCCCCGCCGCGTGCGGGAGGCGACGATGAACGGGCACGCACAGCGTCGCGATAAGCGCGACGGCGACGAACGCGGGGGGGAAGTCCACGGCGACGATCGCCGCGTGGCCCTGCGCGAGGCTCGAGACCTCAAGCAGGTACGCGCCCACGGCGATGCCCATGCTCTGCGCGAGCCGCTGAGTCATGCTCGCGATACTCGTCGCCTGGCTCATCTTCTCGCGTATCGTGTCGGCGAACGAGAGCGCCTGCAGCGCGGTGAACTGCAGCGAGCGCAGGCAGCCGGAGACGAGCAGGACGAGGACGATCACGACATGCGGCGTCGAAGCGGTGAACAGCGCGCACGCCGCCACGCTTGCCGCCGCGAAGATCGCGTTCACCGACAGCACGGCGCGAAAGCCCCATCGCCGCAGGATCGTCACGGTCAGGGTCTTCATGAACATCGCCCCTCCGGCGGTTGCGCAGGTGATGAGGCCCGACTGCAGCGGATTCAGGCCGAATCCGAGTTGCAGCAGCAACGGCATCAGGAAGGGCGTCGCGCCTACGCCGATGCGAAAGAGCGAGCCCGCCGCAACGCCGTTGAAGAACGTCTGCACCCGGAACATCCGCAAGTCGAGCGAGGGGTGGGCGGTGCGCCGGGCGTGAAGCCAATAGACGGCAAGGATCGCCGCGCCGCCCGCGATCGCCGCCGCCGTTACTGCTGATGGCAGCAGATGCCCGCCGAGGGAGGAGATCCCGAGCATCAGCACCGAGAGTCCGATCCCGCATAGCGCGAAACCGCGCCAGTCGAACGGCGGGACGCTCTCCTCGACGACGTTCGGTATATGACGCTGAACGAGCGCAATGCCGAGCAGGCCGATCGGAACGTTGATGACGAAGATCCAACGCCAGTGGAAGTACAGCGTGATGGCGCCGCCGAGCGCGGGTCCGATCACCGGTCCCATCAGCGCCGGAATCGTCAGGTAGTTGAGCGCCGCGACGTATTCGCTCTTGGGCACGGCCCGCATCAGCACGAGGCGACCGACCGGCACCATCATCGCGCCGCCCATACCCTGAACGAAGCGGGCGGCGATGAATGCCGGCAGGCTGTTCGAGACGGCGCAAAGAATCGATCCGCCGACGAACACGACGATCGCGACGCTGAAGACGGTGCGGGAGCCGTAGCGGTCGGAGATCCAGCCGCTGATCGGAATGAAGACGGCCAGGCTCACGAGATACGCGGTGAGCGCGAGCTTTAGGGCGAGCGGGTTCTCGCCGATGTCGGCCGCGATCGCGGGCAGCGAGGTCGTGATCACCGTCGAGTCCATGTTCTCCATGAACAGCGCACAGGCGACGATGAGCGGGATGAGAACGGCGCGGCGCAAGGGGATTCGGCGGGACGGGACACGCGGCACGCGTGATATCGCGGCCCCGGGCTGGGGGTCGATGGTAGTTTGAAAACTGCCGAAATACCGATGCCTTGACATTTACTGCCTAGGCAAATATATTGCTGTCATGGCAATGAATTCGGCAGAGCTTGTCGTCGCTCGCCCTCCCTCGCGGTCGGCGCGCCCGGGCGACCCGGAGTTTTATCGGGGCGACGACTACCGGGTCAACGAAAGCATCGGGTACCTGCTGCGGCAGCTGCGCATCCACATGGACCGCGCGATCGACGCGGAGATGGCCGAGCACGACTTGACGGGCGTGCAGTGGGGGCCGCTGCTGCTTATCCACTTCGGGTTCGGCAACACGGCGGCGGAACTCGCCCGCGCCGGCTGCGTCGATACAGGAGCGATGACTCGAATGCTCGACCGGCTCGAGGCGAAGGGCTTGCTGGGCAGAACACGCTGTCCGAAGGATCGCCGCGTCGTTCGCATCGAGCTGACCGGCGACGGGCAGCGCCTCTGTCGGGAAATTCCCTACAACCTCTCGCGCGTGCTGAATTCGATGCTCCGGGGCTTCACCGCGGAGGAGCTCGAGACGTTCAAGGGACTCGCCCGCCGGATGCTCGCGAACGCCGAAGCGCGGTGATCGCTCGGAGCGTTTCCACGGAATCGACATGTTCGATATCAACCCGAGTGGGCCGCGACGCCTGCTGCGAATCGCCTCCGCGCTGGCCGCGGTCGTCGCGCTGGCCGCGTGCGCGAGCCTCGATCATCCGCCGCTGGTCGCCTCGCAGATCGACGCGTCGAGCCTCGGTGCCCGGGCGGGCGTGATCGACTGGCCCGCCGAGGACTGGTGGCGCCGCTACGACGACCCGCAGCTCGACGCGCTGATCGCCGACGGGATCAAGGGCGCGCCGACCCTGGCGGCGGCGCGGGCACGGATCGCGCGTGCCGATGCCGCCGCCGGCGTCGCGCGCGGCGCGCTGCTGCCGGAGATCTCCGGCAACGCCAATTCGCTCTACCAGCGCTACTCGGAGAACTACATCTTTCCGCCGCCGCTCGGCGGGAGCTGGAACAGCGACAACCGCCTCGCGCTCGATTTCAACTACGAGATCGATTTCTGGAACAAGAACCGCTCCGCGCTCGATGCGGCGCTGTCGCAGGCTCAGGCCGCGGTTGCCGACGAACAGGCCGCGCGGCTCGTGCTGACGACGAACATCGCTCGCGCGTACTTCAACCTGCAGCGGCTGTTCGCCCAGCGCGACGTTTCGCTCGCCGCGATCAGGCAGCGCGAGGATGTCGTTCGCTTGACGGCGCAGCGCTTCGAGGCGGGGCTCGACACCAAGGTCGAAGTGAAGCAGGCCGATGCCGCGCTCGGCACCGTGCGCACGGAGCTCGCGCAGTACGACGATGCGATCGGCGTGGCGCGAATCCAGATCGCGGCACTCGTCGGCGCGGGTCCGCAGCGCGGGGACACGCTCGCCGCGTCCAAGGGGGCGCGCGCACCGGCGAGCGCTGTGCCGGCGGTCGTCCCTCTCGATCTCGTCGGCCGCCGACCGGAGATCGTCGCGTCGCGCTGGCGCGTCGAAGCGGCTGGGCATGACGTCGACGTCGCGCGCGCGATGTTCTATCCGAACGTGAACCTCGTCGCGTTCGTCGGCCTTTCGTCGATCGGCCTTTCGCACCTCTTCGGTGCGGCCAGCACGATCGCTGGCGTCGGTCCCGCGATCCACGTGCCGATATTCGAAGGCGGGCGCCTCAACGCCAACCTCTACGGGCGCGCGGCTGACTCGGCGCTCGCGGTGAGCGCGTACAACCAGGCAGTCATCGATGCGGTTCGCGACGTCGCCGAGGCTCTTGCATCGATCAGGGGTCTCGACCGGGTGAGCGCCGAGCAGGCGCGGGCCCGCGAAGCGACGACCGACGCGTACAACCTCGCTGTCGTCCGCTACAGGGCCGGGCTGGGCAACTACCTCACCGTGCTCACCGCGCAGACGCAGCAGCTCGTCCAGGACCGCCTCGACGCGGACTTGCGCGCGCGCGCGTTCGAGCTCGACGTGAATCTCGCGCGCGCGTTGGGCGGCGGCTACGTCGACGCGTCGAACGTCAACCTTTCGTCCGCGTCCGCGGTTCCCGCCGCGCGCTAGCGAACGCATCGCGCTTTGCGAAGGAAATCCGTCATGGCATCGCCGCAGTCCGAGACCGCACCACGAAACGGCAGGCGCCAGCGCCTGTTGCTGATCGCCGGTACCGTGTTCATCCTCGCCGGGCTCGCCTACGGCGCGTACTGGGTGAAGTACCTCCGCCACTTCGAGCGCACCGACGACGCCTACGTGCAGGGGAACCTCGTCCAGATCACGCCGCAGGTTGCGGGGACCGTCGTTGCGGTCAATGCCGACGACACCGATTTCGTCAAGGCCGGCCAGGCGCTCGTGATGCTCGACCGTGCCGACGCGCAGGTCGCGGTCGAACAGGCGCAAGCGGCCCTTGCGCAGACGGTGCGCGAGGTCCGCGGCCTCTACGTGACCAATTCGACCTGGGCCGCGAACATCGAGCAACGCGAGGCCGACGTCACGCGCGCGAACGCCGATCTCGCACGCGCGCAGGACGACCTCGCGCGCCGCCAGTCGCTGGCCGACACCGGCGCGGTGAGCGGCGAGGAGATGAATCACGCGCAGACCTCCGTGAGCAACGCGCGCGCAGCGCTCGCCGCCGCGCAGGCCGCGCTCGCCTCGGCGCGCCAGCAGCTCGCGACCAACCAGACTCTGACCGAAGGGACGTCGGTCGAAAAGCATCCGAACGTCGAACGCGCCGCGGCGAGAGTGCGTGAAGCGTACCTCGCGTATGCGCGGACCGAGCTGCCGTCGCCGGTGTCGGGGTACGTCGCGAAGCGCACCGTGCAGCTCGGCCAGCGCGTCGCGGCGGGGACGCCGCTGATGTCGATCGTCCCCCTCGACGAAGTGTGGGTCGACGCGAATTTCAAGGAAGTGCAACTGCGCAGGATGCGCATCGGGCAGCCGGTCAGGCTGACCGCTGATGCCTACGGAAGCGCGGTTCAGTACGACGGCCGCATCGTCGGCCTCGGCGTGGGGACCGGCGGCGCGTTCGCTCTGCTTCCGGCGCAGAACGCTACCGGCAACTGGATCAAGGTCGTGCAACGCCTGCCGGTGCGCATTGCGCTCGACCCGAAGGAGCTCGCCGAGCATCCGTTGCGGGTCGGACTGTCGATGGAGGTCGCGGTGAACGTCGCCGACACGAGCGGCACGAGCCTCGCCGAGGCGCCGCGTGGAAGCGTGGCCTACACGACGAACGCGTTCGCGCACGACGCCGAGGAAGCCGACGCGCTCGTCAAGAAGACGATCGCCGAAAACCTCGGTCG
Source organism: Casimicrobiaceae bacterium (assembly GCA_035541655.1). Lineage (GTDB taxonomy): Bacteria > Pseudomonadota > Gammaproteobacteria > Burkholderiales > Casimicrobiaceae > CAIWHR01. The sequence goes on from DATKMY010000068.1 coordinate 24,021, forward strand.
CTCCGCCTTGGGAACCTTGGCCGGGCCGGTCGCCTTGGCGCAGCGCACGCCGCCGGCCCGAGGCACGAACACGCCTGCACACCTGCGCTCGGCCACCGTGCGCTCCGCCCGCGCGCCGCTCTAGAGCGCTGCTGCTCGGGCGCCCTTCGCGCTCGCTGGCAGGCCGACCGCCGCATGTCCACGAATACTGCCGATGCGCCATCTTCGGCGTTGAGCGTTGCGCCGGCGCGAGCTGCCGCATCGCCGCCGCGCCCGGCCGCG
>DATKMY010000069.1:0-13986 GCA_035541655.1 Casimicrobiaceae bacterium
CGGCGTCGCATGGACGTGGACGGGGCTCGTCGACACGCTGGAGAACCGCGGGCCCTGGGCGATCGGTCTCGACGCGCCGGCGGCGCTCGAGGTCGCACGCGCCCACGTGCACGTCGGCGAGGCGCGACTGCGCGTGGCCGACGGCAACTTGGCGCTCGGCGCGTTCACGTGGGAAGACGGCCGCATCACGACGCGCGGAACCTTTGCCGGCGTTCCGGTGACGACGGTCGCGAAGCTGGCAGGCGTCAAGCTGCCGTTCGTGTCGACCGTGACGCTCGGCGGCGAGTGGTCGCTCGCCGCGGCGCCGACGCTCAATGGCTCGGTCGCGATACGCCGCGAGCAAGGGGACTTGGTGTTCGGTGCCGATACGGGCCTCAGCGCCGCCGATCGCGCGCTCCGTGTCTCTTCCGCCGAACTTACGGCGCGATTCGCCGACGACGCGCTCGCGGCGAGCGCTTCGATCCGAGCGGAGCGCGGGTTCAACGCCGACATGCAGCTCACGATCGGCGCCGTTGCCGGCGCACCCCAGGGGCGTTTGTCGCGGGATGCGCCGCTCGAGCTCACGCTGCACGCCGATCTCGCCACGCTGAAGCTGCTGCAGCCGTGGATCGGTACGACGGCGGTGATCGATGGGCGCGCACGCGCCGACCTCAAGGCAGCGGGGACGCTCGCGCATGCGCCCTGGTCCGGCACCGTGCGTGCCGACGCGATGCGCATCGAGGCGCCGCAGTACGGCGTGCTCTTCACCGACGGCCGCATCGCGGCGCGCCTCGCCGAAGGCACGATCACGCTCGACGAGCTGTCGTTCGTCGGCGGCGCCGGCCGCTTCACCGCTTCGGGAACACTCGCGACCGCCGGGGCGCTCACCCCCGACGGCGAAGGCGCGGCGGGACAGATGACCTGGCGCGCGGAGAAGTTCCGCGTGCTGAATCGGCCGGATCTGCGGCTCGTCGTAGACGGCTCCGGCACGATCGGCCTCGAGAAGAAGAGGATTTCGCTCGACGGAGCGCTCGTCGCCGCCGAAGGCCATTTCGAATACCAGCCCGACGTGAGCGCGAAGCTGGGGGACGACGTCGTCGTCAAGGGCTGGGAGGACCGGGACAACAGTCAGGCGCGCCAGGCGAGGCTTCCCCTCTCGATCGACCTCGATCTCGACTTCGGCAAGAATCTCACGTTCGTCGGCGAGGGACTCGAGACCGGGCTGCGCGGCAAGGTGCACGTGACGACAGCCCAGGATGGGACGCTGCGCGGTCGCGGATCGATCCAGATGGTGAACGGCAGGTACTACGCATTCGGCCAGCGGCTCGTCATCGATCGGGGTCGGCTGATCTTCGACGGCCCGCTCGACAACCCGGGGCTCGACATCGTCGCGCTGCGCAAGAACCTCGCCGTCGAGGCGGGCGTGGCGGTGAGCGGCACGGTGAAGGTTCCGATCGTCCAGCTCACTTCGAACCCGCCGGTCCCGGACAACGAGAAGCTCTCGTGGCTGATACTCGGCCAGGGTGTGGGGAGCACGTCGAGCGCGGACATGGCGGCAATCCAGGCGGCTTCGGCAGCACTGCTCGCCGGCGGCGGCAGACCGGTGACCGCGACATTCGCTCAGAGCATCGGCCTCGACGAGATCTCGGTCGGTCGCAGCTCGAGCGCGGCATACAGCGCGTCCAGCTCATCGTCCGACACCTCGAACCAAGTCGTCATGTTCGGCAAGCGCATCAGCGACCGGCTCACGCTCATCTACGAGCAGGGTCTTTCCGTCGCGAAGAACGCGCTACGCCTCGAATACACCCTGACGCGCACGCTGACGCTGCGCGCGGAGGCGGGTGTGATCAGCAGCGTCGGCGTCTACTATCGGCGCGTGTTCGATTAGGCGTGCGGCATCGAGGCGTCGTTTCCGGACCGGCCGCGAGTGCGTGCCGGCGAGTGCGTAGCCCCGACGGCGCCGCGATGGCGCCTATAATTGGGTCCGCGGCCGTGCGCTTGGCGCGGGCCGAGCATGGCACAAGCCGGAGGGCGCCCGGTTCTCGTGAAGGCCGGAGGTCTGTGCCATGTTCGGCTCGGGTGCTTTCGCCGTAGCTCAATCGCAGGACGGAGGCCTCAGGAACGTGGAATTCGCCAAGGAACTCGACGCGCGCGGACTGTCGTGCCCGCTGCCGATCCTCAAGACGAAGAAGGCGCTGAACGATCTCGCGTCGGGGGAAGTGCTGAAGATCGTCGCGACCGATCCCGGCTCGGTCAAGGACATGCAGGCCTTCTCGAACCAGACGGGGCATCCGCTGCTCTCCTCGACCGAAGAGAACAGGGCGTTCGTCTTCTACCTGCGGAAGAAGTAGCACGCCGCAAATCGCCACGTCTCGACCCAAGCCAGCGCCTGCGGCCGCCCGGCGGAAATCCGGCGCGGTCTATCTCGTCGGCGCAGGACCCGGCGAGCGCGATCTCCTCACGCTGCGCGCCGCGAAGCTGATCGGCCGCGCGCAGGTCGTGCTGTACGACAACCTTATCTCGCAGGAGATCCTCGCTCTGGTCCCGCGCTCAGCCGAGCGGATCTACGTCGGCAAGCGCTGCGCGGATCACTCGGTGCGCCAGGAGTCGATCAATGCGCTCCTCGTCGAGCACGCGTTGCGCGGGAAGCGCGTGCTGCGCCTCAAGGGCGGCGATCCCTTCGTCTTCGGCCGCGGCGGCGAAGAGATCGCCACGCTGTCGGCACACGGCATCGCATTCGAGGTCGTTCCCGGCATCACCGCCGCGCTTGGCGCCGCGGCGTACGCAGGCATTCCTCTCACGCATCGCGACCACGCGCAGTCGGTGGTCTTCGTCACCGGCCGCTCGCAGGACCAGAGCATGGACCTCGACTGGCCGGCGCTCGCGCGGCCGCGACAGACGATCGTGGTTTACATGGGTCTCCCCGGGCTGCCGGAGCTCTGCGCGAAGCTGATCGAGCACGGCCTGCCGGCGCGCACGCGCGCGGCGGTCGTGCAGCAGGGAACGCTGTCCACGCAGCGCGTCGTCACGGGAACGCTCGCGAGCCTGCCGCAGGTGGTCGCCCGAGCGAAGCTTCACGCGCCGACGCTCATCATCGTCGGTGACGTCGTGAAGCTGCGCGGCAACCTCAACTGGTTCGACCCCGAGAGAACGCCCCGGCGGAAGCGGTCGAGGTGACCGGCCCGCGCCGGTCCGCCCCTCCTTCCGGGCGGACGGCACGTGTCCAAGTCTCGGGGTAGCCTCCCGCTTGCTCTGGGGTCGCGCCCGGCTTTGCGGCAGAATACGGCTTGCCGACCCGCCGGCGACGCCCGTCCTGCGAGACCCGCGCGCTTCGATAGCCGATGTCCGCAAAGCCGCTCCACGATCCGCTCGCGCCGCCGCTCCCCGGCGCGACGACCGAGACGCGTAACACGACGTGCTACATGTGCGCGTGTCGCTGCGGAATTCGCGTCCATGTGAGAAACGGCGAGGTTCGCTACATCGAGGGCAATCCTCGTCACCCCATCAACAAGGGCGTGATCTGCGCGAAGGGCAGCTCCGGCATCATGAAGCAGTATTCCCCCGCGCGGCTCACGAAGCCGCTCAGGCGGCGACCTGGCGCGGAGCGCGGCTCCGGCGAGTTCGTTCCGATCGGGTGGGACGAGGCGTTCGGGCTCCTCGAAGAGCGCCTCGCGACGATCCGGGCGAGCGACCCGAAGAAGTTCGCGATGTTCACCGGCCGCGACCAGATGCAGGCGCTGACCGGCCTCTTCGCGCGACAGTTCGGCACACCGAACTACGCGGCGCACGGCGGCTTCTGCTCGGTCAACATGGCCGCGGGGATGATCTACACGATCGGCGGATCGTTCTGGGAATTCGGCGGACCCGACCTCGAGCGGGCGAAGCTCTTCGTGATGATCGGCACTGCCGAGGACCATCACTCGAATCCGCTGAAGATCGCGATCTCGAAGTTCAAGCGCGACGGCGGTCGCTTCATCTCGATCAACCCGGTGCGCACTGGCTATTCGGCGATCGCCGACGAATGGATCCCGATCCGGCCGGGCACCGACGGTGCGCTGTTCCTCGCGCTCATTCGCGAGCTTCTCGACCTCGGTCTCTACGACCGCGAGTTCCTTGCGCGCTTCACCAACGCCGGTCAGCTCGTCAACCTCGACGCGGCGGCCGACGACTACGGCCTTCTCGTCCGCGGCGCCCCGCTCCCGCCCGATCCCGACCGCGCACCCGAGCACGATCGCACGCCGCTATGGTGGGACCGCCACACGAACCGTCCGGTCCCGTCGCACACCGAGGGCGCGGATCCGGCGCTCTACGGCATCTTCATGCTGTCCGACGGCCGCGACGCGTCTCCCGTCTTCCAGCTGCTGAAGGACCGCGTCGCCGAATGCACGCCCGAATGGGCGAGCGAGATCACCGGGATTCCCGCCGCCGGGATTCGTCGCCTCGCGCAGGAGCTCGGCGTCACGGCGCGCGACGCAAGGATCGAGCTGCCGATCTCGTGGACCGATTCATGGGGCCACGAGCACGAAACCGTCACCGGAAATCCGGTCGCGTTCCATGCGATGCGCGGCCTCGCCGCGCACTCGAACGGATTCCAGACGATCCGGGCGCTGGCGATCCTGATGAGTATTCTCGGAACGATCGACCGTCCGGGCGGCTTCCGTCACAAGGCGCCGTTTCCGCGGATGGTTCCGCCGGCCGCGAAGCCCCCGAACAACGCCGGCGCCGTGCAGCCGGACACGCCGCTCGGCGGCCTCGCGCTCGGGTGGCCGGGCGCGCCGCGCGATCTGTTCGTCAACGACGACGGCACGCCGGTGCGGATCGACAAGGCGTTCTCGTGGGAATACCCGCTCGCCGTGCACGGCCTGATGCACAACGTGATTACCAACGCGTGGCGCGGCGACCCCTATCCGATCGACACGCTGCTGATCTTCATGGCCAACATGGCATGGAACTCGACGATGAACACCGCCGAGGTCCGCCGGCTGCTGAACGACAAGCACGCGGAGGGGCCGAACCGCGGCGAGCACAAGATTCCGTTCATCGTCGTCTGCGACGCGTTCCAGTCGGAGATGACGGCGTTCGCCGATCTCGTGCTCCCCGACACGACGTATCTCGAGCGCCACGACGTGATGTCGATGCTCGACCGGCCGATCTCGGAGTTCGACGGACCCGTCGACTCGGTCCGCGTTCCCGTCGTGCCGCCGAAGGGCGAGTGCAAGCCGTTCCAGGAGGTGCTGATCGAGCTCGCGTCGAGGCTCCGGCTGCCGGCCTTCGTCAACGCGGACGGCACCCGCAAGTTTCGCGACTACCCGGACTTCGTCGTCAACTACGAGACCGATCCGGGCTCCGGAATCGGGTTCCTCTCCGGCTGGCGGGGCCGCGACGGCGACAAGTTCATGCGCGGCGAACCCAATCCAAGGCAGTGGGAGATGTACGAGAAGAACGACTGCGTCTTCCACCACAAGCTGGCGCCTTCGTACCAGTACATGCGCAACTGGAACAAGGGATACCACGAATGGGCGCAGCGCATGCGCATCCGCCGCTACACCGATCCGATCCTGATCCAGCTCTACTCGGAAGTCGCGCAGAGCTTCCGGCTCGCCGCGCAAGGCAAGGGCGAAGGGCGCAAGCCCCCGCGGGAGCTCAGGAAGCGCATCGAGACCTACTTCGACCCGCTGCCCTTCTACTACGAGCCGCTCGAGGCGGAGCGTACCGACCGCGCGCACTATCCGCTGCGCGCTATCACGCAGCGGCCGATGGCGATGTACCACGCGTGGGATTCGCAAAACGCCTGGCTGCGGCAGATCCACGCGCACAACTATCTCTACATCAATCCGACCGTCGCCCGCGAAGCGGGCATCGAGGACGGCGGCTGGATGTGGGTCGAGTCGCAATGGGGGAAGGTGCGCTGCCTCGCGAGCTACTCCGAGGCCGTCGAGCCCGGCACCGTGTGGACGTGGAACGCGATCGGAAAAGCGCCGGGTGCATGGCGCCTCGCCTCCGACGCGAACGAGTCGCGACGCGGGTTCCTGCTGAACCACCTGATCACCGACGAGCTCCCCGCCGGTGAGGGCACGCACGTCTCCAACTCCGATCCGATCACCGGGCAGGCCGCGTGGTACGACGTGCGCGTGCGCGTTCGCCGCGCGGATCCGATCGAGCCGAAGATGACCTCGCCGCAGTTTCGGCCGGTACCGCCGGCGCCGGGGACATCCGTTGCTCCGCGCCCGAAGCGGCAGGCGTTCTTTGCGGGACGAGGCGGACCCCGCACGCGAAGCGGCTCGCCATGACCCAGCTCGCGCTCGTCATCGACTTGAACGTCTGCGTCGGCTGTCACGCCTGCGTGACGAGCTGCAAGGAGTGGAACACGTCGGGATCCGCCGGGCCGCTCGCCGACTTCAATCCCTACGACAGCAACCCGACCGGCACGTTCTTCAACCGCGTGCAGACCTTCGAGGTCGGCCGGTATCCGGACACGCAAACCGTACATTTCCCGAAGTCGTGCCTCCACTGCGAGGACCCGCCCTGCGTCCCCGTGTGTCCGACCGGCGCTTCGTACAAGCGCGCCGAGGACGGCATCGTGCTCGTCGATTACGACAAGTGCATCGGCTGCAAGTACTGCGCGTGGGCCTGTCCCTACGGTGTGCGCGAGCTCGACGAAGAGCGCCAGGTGATGACCAAATGCACGCTCTGCGTCGACCGCGTGAGCGACACGTCGCTGCCCGAGGCCGAGCGCAAGCCCGCGTGCGTGCTGGCGTGCCCGACGAACGCGCGGCTCTTCGGCGACATCCACGATCCCGACTCGATCGTCTCGCAAGCGATCCGCGACAACGCAGGCTACGCGCTGATGCCCGAATGGGGGACCCACCCCGCTAACCACTACCTGCCGCGGCGAAAGACGGAGAGGCGCATCCATGCCGACGAGCTCACGCGCGCCGACAACCCACTCAAGGTCGACGGGCTGCTGCCGAAGCCGCCGCCGACAGATCCGTCGCTCGACGACGTGATGTCGTGGTAGCGCGGCGCATGGCACAAGCCGAAGGGCGCCCGGTCCTCGTGAAGCCCGGAGGCTTGTGCCATGCGCGACCCACCAACACTCCGCGGCGGTCCCAGTGAACCCGAAGCTCTCGGTGATCCTGCTCACCACGCTGATCGGCGCGGGACAGGGTTTGTTCGTCGCCGTCTTCGCGGTCGAAGTCGCTGCGCTCTTCGCGGGCCTTCCGTCGCCGATTCGGCCGTGGTTCTTTTTCTACGGCGCGCTCGTCGCGTTCGCGTTCACCGCCGGCGGACTCGTCGCGTCGTTCTTCCATCTCGGGCGGCCCGCGCGCGCGTGGCGCTCGGCGGCGAAATGGCGCACGTCGTGGCTGTCGCGCGAGGTCATCGTCATGCCCGCGTTCATGGCGGTCACGCTGCTCTACGCGACTGCGCACTTCCTCGGCTCGAACGGGACGTACGGATCGGCGCTGGGCAGCGGTACCGACCCGACGGTGCTGCTCGGTGCCGCCGGAACGGTTCTCGCGTTCGCGCTCTATGCATGCACCGGGATGATCTACGCTTGCCTGCCGTTCCTGCGCGAATGGGCGACGCCGCTGACGGTGATCAACTATGCACTGCTCGGGCTCGCTTCCGGATTCACGCTGGCGGCCGCGGCTACGCTCGCGTCCGGGGCGGTCCTGCGCTTCCTCGCGACGACGGCGCTCGTCCTCACGGCGCTCGCGTTCGTGGGACGCGCCGCGTCGCTCTATCGCAACGCGCGGTTGCGCCCGAAATCGAGCCTGCAGACCGCGATCGGCATCAAGCATCCGCAGATCAGCCAGAAATCGCAGGGCTTCATGGGCGGCTCGTTCAACACCCGCGAGTTCTTCCACGGCAGGGCGGCGGCGACGCTCGCCGCCGTGAAATGGCTGTTCCTGCTCGGCACGTTCGCCTTGCCGGCGCTGGCGCTTGCGGCGGGATTGGCGGGCGCGCCGCGGGCCGCGTTCGCCGTCGCCTTCGCCGTCCAGTATCTCGGGTTGCTCGCCGAGCGCTGGTACTTCTTCGCGCAGGCGAATCACCCGCAGAATCTGTACTATCAGGCGCTCGCCTAGGCCAAGAGGAGCATCCCGGGCATGAGGACCGCTGTCATCGTCATCGGAGGTCTCGCGTTGCTCGGCCTCTTCGCGCTGGGCGGCTGGCGCTTCGGCGGCGGGACCCGCGGCATTGCCGCCGCCGCGATCGGGTTCGTCGCCATCTGGCTCGTCGTCGCGGCCGCCAACATGTGGGTCGGCGTGACCCGCGCGGGGTACGCGGTCGGCGAGGAGCTGCCGATCTTCCTGGTGATCTTCATCGTGCCGGCGGCAGTCGCCGGATTCGTCTGGTGGAAGACGTCGTAGCCGCGGGCGCGCCGCCGAGCGCTGCTCCCATGGCGCACCGAGCGTCGTGACCGCGATCGCGCGCATCCGCGCGGCCACCGAAGCCGATGCGCCGGCGCTGCTCGCGATCTATCGCCCATACGTCGAGACGAGCGCGGTCTCGTTCGAAACCGTTACGCCGACCGTCGACGAGTTCGCCGCCCGAATCGCGAAGGCCGTGGCGGGCTGGCAGTGGCTCGTCGCCGAGCGCGGCGGACGAAGCGTCGGCTACGCGTACGGCGGCCTGCATCGCGAGCGTTCGGCGTATCGCTGGTCGACGGAGGTATCCGCCTACGTGCACCCCGACCATCATCGCCAGGGCATCGGCCGCGCGCTCTACACGAGGCTCCTCGACGAGCTCGCGCAGAAGGGCTACTGCAGCGCTTACGCGGCGATCACCGTTCCGAACGACGGCAGCATCGCGCTGCATCGCAGTGTCGGCTTCGTGCCGATCGGCGTCTTCCGCTCCGTCGGCCGCAAGTTCGGAAGCTGGCACGACGTCGCATGGTTCCAGAGATTCCTGCGCGCCGCGCCGCCGTTCGACTGAAGGAGCGCCTCTGACGCCTGCGCGGCGGCTCCACGAGCGCGAAAAGCCCCCGAACGAAGCTACGTCTGCGGAACGACGCGCGCGCCCTCGCCGTTGCCCTCGATGTAGACGCGCTGACCGACCTGCAGATTCGGATTCAGCGGTTGCGTGATCTGAACGAGCACGCCGCTGCGGAGGCGCACAATGATCTGCTGCCCGGGTTCCGGCTGGTCGCGCTTCTTCTGGATGTCGTTGCCGAGCAGCGCGCCGCCCAGCGTGCCGGCGACCATTGCGACGTCACGACCCGTGCCGCCGCCGATCAGGCTGCCGATCCCCAGGCCGCCAAGACCACCGATGATTGCGCCGAGGCCACGGTGCTGGTTGGTCGGTATGTCCATCTGCGTGATCTGCTCGATCACCCCCTGGCGAATCTCCGTCTCGCCCGGCTGCTGGCCGAACGCGTGCCCGGCGCTTAGCATGAGCGCAAGCACTGTGGCAAAAGCGTACGAAGACAGGCGGTTCAGCATCGCGTTTCTCCCACGGTTGTTCGTCGTCAGCCGCCGCGAAGCGAGCGACGACAAGCAGGCCGCGATTATAGCTTCCACGCGCGCTTTCGACTCCCGGGCTTCTAGTGCCGCGTGCCCTTGGCGGGCAGCTTCCCCTTCGCCGTCACCGCCTCCACCGAGAGCGTGAACGTGCGCTGCTCGTCGGGGTTCATCGCACCGACGCCGATCAGCTTGCGCGCGATCTCCTCGCCGCGATCGTTCCAGATCGACACGACGACGGTGTACTCCCACGGCTCGCCATCCGCGGGATGGCGGATGCAACCCTCGATGCGCAGCGGCGTGACCGCAGGCTCGGGCAAGGTCTCCGCGCGCGCGCCGTAGCGCAGATAGTGCCCGCACGCCGGGCACACGGCGGCGCTCTCGAGGATCGTCTCCCGGCAGTGCGGACAGTGTCGCGTCGCCCCGGGAGCGCCAGGGCTCACACTGCTCATTGCTACGAGACCGTGCGGCTCTCCGCGTCGTGGCCGTTGCCGCGCCTGCCGAGCATCGCGCCCTTGCCTTCGCCCCAGCCGAACTCCGCCTGGCCGCGCATCCGCGCGCCTGCGGCGACTGTGAGGGTACCGGTCTTCAAGTCACCGATCACGACACCGGAGGCGAGCAGATCGACGTGCGTCGCCTCTTCGACGTTGCCTTCGAGCTCGCCGGCGATCGTGACCTTGCTCGCGCGAACGCTGCCCGTCAGCTTGGCGCCCGCCTCGATCGTGAGATCGCCCTGGACGCTCACGTCGCCTTTGAACTTGCCGGCGATGCGCACGCTGCCGCCACCTTCGATCTTGCCTTCGATCGTGATGTCGGCGGCGATCAGCGACTCCTTGCCAAGCGGGCGGGGTTCCGCACGCGCAATCGGAGCGGCACTGATCGGCGCGACCTCCGGCTTGGGCGGCGGGGCGTCGAAGCGAGCCGGTTCTTTCACTTCGGGGGCCGGCGTGGGCGTCTGCCGGGGAGTCACACTGTCTTTCCACATGGCCATGGCGTCGCTCTCGAAAGGGGAACGGGGAACTCAAGGCTAGCGCCAAAACGCGCGGGAGGCAATGCATTTGTCATAAAAACTCGCGGATCGGCCACGAAAAGTGCGCAAAATCGCTCTCCCCTATAATCCGGCGAGCAGGCCCTGCGAGATTCCCGCCCGATGACGACCACCATCCTGTGCTCGACGCCGCGGCCGGGCGTCGCCGAGATCCGCTTCAACCGCCCGCATCGGCTCAACGCGGTGATCGAAGCCTTGTTTCGCGAGACGCTCGCCGCGCTCGGCGACGCCGAGCGCGATCGCGGCATCCGCGTCGTCGTCGTGACCGGCGAGGGCCGCGCATTCTGCGTCGGCGCCGATCTCAAGGAGCACGCGAAAGGCGAGCGCACCGCCTGGCAGAAGCGCGAGTACCTGCAGCTCGCCACCGAGGCGTGCGAGCGAATCCATCGGCTGAAGAAACCGGTGATCGCCGCAGTCAACGGCTACGCGCTCGGCGCAGGCGCCGAAATGGCGATCAACGCGGACTTCCTGCTGATGGCGCAAGGCGCGCGGATCGGTTTTCCGGAGACGAGCATCGGCACGTTCATCGGCGGCGGCTTGACGCACGTGCTGCCGCGGCTCGTCGGCCTCGCAAAGGCGCGTGAGCTCGTCTTCCTTGGTGAGCGGATCGACGGGAACGAGGCGAAGGCGATCGGCCTCGCGACGGCGGCGTTTCCCGACGCGAGCTTTCGCAACGATGTCTACGCGTTCGCCGAGCGGCTCGCCGCGCAGGCGCCGCTCTCGATCGCGCTCGCGAAAGAGCAGTTGAATCGCGCCGCCGAGCGTGCCTACGACACCGCGCTCGTCACCGAGCTCGAAGGCGTGCTCGCGTGCATGATGACGCGCGACTGGCAGGAAGGCATCGACGCGTTCGCCGCGAAGCGCAAGCCCCTCTTTCGCGGCGAGTGACCTTTGGCGAGCGGGTTCCTGCCGTTCCTCGCGCCGCGAGCGGTCGCGGTGATCGGCGCGTCGAACGAGCCGACGAAGCGCGGCTACCGCGCGCTGCAGACGCTCGCGAAGGACGGCTTCGCGGGCGACATCTATCCGATCAACCCGCGCGCCGCCGAAATCCAGGGTCTGCGCGCATATCCCGATCTCGCATCGGTGCCGGGTCCGATCGACCTCGCGCTCGTGTGCACCGCCGCGCGAACGGTTCCCGAGATCATCGAACAGTGCGGGCGCAAGGGCGTCGCGGGCGCCATCGTGCTGGCGCTCGGATTCGGCGAAAGCGGCGCTGAAGGGCGCGAGCTCGAAGCGCGCACGCTCGAAGCGGCGCGGCGCGGGAACGTCCGGGTCATCGGCCCGAACACCTCCGGCATCTTCAACGCACACTGCGCGCTCAACCTCGTCGGATTCGCCGATCTGCGCAAGGGCGGAATCGGCATCGTCTCGCAGTCGGGCAACGTCGCGCTCGCGCTCGCGACCGAAGGCGCGCTCGCCGGCCACGCGGGGTTCAGCACCTACATCGGCGTCGGCAACGAGTCCGACCTCCGCTTTCACGATTATCTCGCGCATCTCGGCGCGGATGCGCATACGACAGCGATCGCGATGTACGTCGAGGGCTTCAAGGAGCCGCTGCGCTTTCTCGAAACGGCGGCCGAGGTCGCGTGGCGCAAGCCGGTCGTTCTGTGCAAGGGCGGGCGCACGACGACGGGCCAGCAGGCGGCGCGCTCGCACACTGGAAGCCTCGCCGGCGACTACGCGGTCGCCAAGGCGTGCCTGCGGAGTGCCGGCGTCGTCGTCGTCGAGCGCTCCGACGCGCTGCTTCCCGTCGTCGAATGCCTGTCGCTGTTGCGCGAGATGCGATCGCGCCGCGTAGCGATCCTCGCCGACGGCGGAGGTCACGCGACGATCGCCGCTGACGCGCTCGGCGCTCTCGGATTGCAGCTCCCCGAGCTCGCCCCCGCCACGCGCGAGCGCTTGGCGGCCGTCCTGACACCGCAAGCCGTCATCGCGAATCCGGTCGACGTCGCGAACAGCGCCGACAGCGCGCCCGGCGTCATCGCCGAATGCGCCGACATCATCCTCGCCGATCCCGCGATCGACGCGCTGCTTGTAGTCGGGATGTTTGGCGGCTACGCGCTGCGCTTTTCCGAGACGCTCGCCGCCGCAGAGGCGACCGCCGGTACGCGCTTCGCGGCGCTTCTCGGCGAGCATGGGAAGCCGATCGTCATGCACAGCATCTTCGCGCCACGGAAGCCCGAAGCGCTCGAGCACGCGCGCGCGGGCGGGATCCCGTTGCACGGCTCGATCGAAATGGCGGCGCTCGCGCTCTCCGCGCTGGCCGAGTACTCCGAGTGGCGGAGGCGCCCGCGGCGCGTGCCCGCCGCCCCGCGGACGCCTCCCGAGCGCGCGCAGCGGATCTTCGAGACCGCGCGCGCCGAAAGCCGCCGGGCGCTGCTCGAGCCCGAGGCACTGGATCTGCTCGACGCCTACGGGATCGCCACGCCGCCGCATGCGCTCGTCCGCAACGAGGCGGAGACACTCGCCGCCGTCGAACGCTTCGGAGCCGTGCCGCTCGCGCTCAAGATCGTCTCGCCCGACATCTTGCACAAGACCGAAGTCGGCGGCGTGCGCCTGGGGGTTCGGGGCGCGACCGAGGTCGAGGCAGCGCGAGTCGCGCTGCGCGCGGCGGTGCGCCAGAAAGTGCCCCGCGTCGACATCCGCGGCGTGCTCGCGACGCCGATGGCGGGGCGCGGCGTCGAATTGATCGTCGGCGTCACCCGTGATCGGCAATTCGGGCCGGTGATGATGTTCGGCCTCGGCGGCACGCTCGTCGAGTCGTTGCGCGAGGTCGCGTTCCACCGCCTCCCGCTCGATCGCGAAGAGGCACTCGAGCTCGTCGCCTCGCTCCGCACGCAGGAGGTGCTCGACGGCACGCGCGGATTGCCGGTCGTCGATCGCGTCCGTCTCGCCGCGCTGATCGCGGGCGTGTCCGACCTCTGTCTCGCCCACCCCGAAATCGCCGAACTCGATCTCAATCCCGTCGTCGCGGGGGCCGACGCGCTCGCGATCCTCGACGCGCGGATCGTGCTCGTCGGATAGGAAATCCCGGGACGCAATGTGTGGTCTCAGGAGTCCCCCTCTGGGAATCCCCTGCAAATCGGGCGAGCTTGACCGCGGTCAACATCGGCTCACGACAAGGGCGTAGTTTGTTGGTGTGGGTCAAGTAGACGTTCGAGGAAGGCGACTGCTAGAGGAGATGATACTGATGGCAACCTACATCGCGGTGATCAATTTCACCGAGCAAGGCATTCGCTCCGTTAAGGAGTCACCAACTCGCCTGGGCGCTGCGGCCAAGCTGGCCGAGTCGATGGGCGTGAGGGTGAAGCAAGCGTTTTGGACATTCGGTCAATACGACATGGTGGTCATTTCGGAAGGATCCGACGAAGCCGTCGCAGCGTGGATGTACAAAGTCGGGTCGATGGGCAATATCCGGTCGACCACTCTGAGAGCTTTCACTGCGGACGAAATGCAGCAGATTGTCGCCAAGATCCCTTGATACTTGGCTGGGCCTGC
>DATKMY010000070.1:0-4584 GCA_035541655.1 Casimicrobiaceae bacterium
CCGCATAGATGTAGGCCACGTCGGTGTCGCCATGCTCGTCAGGCGCGACGAAGGTCCACACGAAGCCGTTCTTCGGCTTGCCCGTGCCGTCGTTCTGCATGAGCAGCCGCGTCTCGTCGGCGCCGACGATCGGCCGCACGCGGATCTGCTCGACGAGCCGCTTCCACAGCGGCTGGGTCAGCTCGCTCGTCCGGTGCAGCAGATCATTCATCGTCGAGCGCGCGAGCGGAAAGCCACGCCGCGCGAAGTCCTTCTCGAGGCGATAGAGCGGCAGGTGGTCCGCACACTTTGCGACCGCGGCGGCAACGCTTGTGAGAACTGACCCGGCTCTACTCGTGAGAACTGGCCCGGTCAAACATCTCGGATCGCTCAGCGAGTTTCGCGCGCAATGATCGACTTCGGAGTTCGTCGTCGATGATGGCGCGAAGCGCGTAGGACTTCGCGGCGTGCGCAGCGTTGCGAGGTCGTTCCCGACGGAGCCGCGTCCGTAGGTCCTTGGCGGAGAAGATCGCGGTGATGCGATCGTCGAACCGGCCCCAGAGCATGAACCGCTCGGCCTCGGCGTCGAGCCAGAGCTCCTTGGTGACTCTCGCCCGTAGCGATGTCTTCTCGTTCGTGTCGATGTCGACGACGAGGAGAACGCCGCGAGCCCCTTGTGCGTAGAGCAGCGCGGTGGCCGGGCAGTCGGTGAAGTCGGTGCCCGACGCGAGGCGACTCGTGACGACGAGGTCGGGGCGGTAGGGATTCTTGAGGCCGCGGTAGAGACGCATCGAAGTCGAGGCTACCGCGAGAAATCCCATCGACGGCGATGACTCGACGTCGTCAGGCGTTCCCCTCAAAGAGCGTGACCACGTTCACCTCAAAGAGCGTGACCAGAACGACGAATCAGCCAGCGTCGCCGTCGCGCAGCGAGGGGCCGTCGATTTTGACCGTGTGGCACTGATGGCGAAGCCGGCTGAGCAGCGCGCCAACCAGGGCCTTGTTGCCGAGGAAGTTTGCCCACTCGGAGTAATCAAGATTCGTCGTGATGATCGTGGGGCGCTGGTTGTAGCGCTCCTCCATCAGCTTGAAGAAGATGTTGGTCTGCTCGGGGCGAAGATTCAGGTACCCCATTTCGTCAATCACAAGGACATCAACCTTGACGAGGCGGTTGAGCAACCTCCTCGTCGATCGGTCGGCGATCGACGCGTACATCTCGTCGAAGAGGTCCTGGGCGCGCATGAACACGCCGCGGTGGCCGTTCTGCAACGCCTTGAGCAGGATGGCGGACGCGAGACCGGTCTTGCCGACGCCGGTCGGGCCGACGAACACGATGTTCTCGGCCTTGGGAACGAACTCGAGCTCGGCGAACGTGCGGATCTGCCGTGCGTTGACGCCGGGCTGGCGCTTGAACGGGAAGGTCTCGAGGGTCCACTGCTCGGGGAGCCCGGCGCGCTTGATGCGCCAGGCGAGCGCGGCCTCCTGATTCGCCTGCCACTGCGCGCGTAGCAGGCGCGCGACGAACTCCTGGTAGGAGAGGTCGGCTTTCTCGGCGCGCTTGACTTCCTCGTCGAACAGCTCGGCGATCTTTCGTAGGTGTAGGCTCTTGAGCAGCTGCTCGAGGTCATCCTTCATCGGAGGACTCCTGGTCGGGATCCTCGCGCTCGGCGGGGATGACGAAGTACGCGGTCGCGACGTTTTTCAAGATCATCCGCTCGACGCGATCGAGATCGTAGAGCCCGTAGTGCTCGGCGGTCTCGATCGCGGCCGCGAGCGGCGCAGTCGGGTAGTCGCGGCGCATCTGCGCGAGCCGGCGGAGCGCGATCGGCCAGCGCGGGCCGACGCGCTGCTTGAGCGTCACCGCATAGCCGGCGAAGGGTGCGCCGGCGCTGGCGAGCTCACGCTCCTCGGGCAGCGGCGCGACATGCGCGGCGCCCTGGCCGCGCGGTGGGCGATGCTCGACTAGCGTCTTGCGCTGCTTGGTCGTGGAGATCGCCTTGTCGTGGACGGCAACCTCGCGCGGTCCGAGGAACACGCGCACCTTGTCCTTGGTCTCGCGGACCTCGACGGACTTGCCGATCAACTGGTACGGCACCGAGTAGATGTGACCATCGACGTGGATGTAGCCCTCGAGATCGACGATGCGTTGGTGGAGCACGTAGATCTCCGGGCGCCACAGGGGGAGCCTGCGCATCGCGGCGCGCTCGACGACGAACAGCTCGTTAGAGCTGGCCGAGAGGCTGCGGCGGAACTTCGCATTGACCTTGTCGCACCACTCGCGCGCCTGACGATTGGCGTCCGCGAAGTCGGCGAACTTGCGGCCGGCGAGAAAATTGCGCTCGATGAACCAGAAGGGTCCCTCGACGCGCGCCGAGCGGTTGGCGTCGCCTTTTTCGTGCGCGATGAACATGAAATTGAGCCGGCGCGCGAACGCCTCCATCTCCGGCACCGGCACCATCTCCTTGCCGGTGCCGCGCAGCACGATGACGTGGCTATTATCGACCATGCAGTGCTTGCACGTGCCGTCGTGGTAGGTGGCGGCGTCGTCGAGGAACACCTTGCACTCGAAGCGGGTGAACCGCGGGTAGAACTGAAAGAACAACCGCCGCGAAAAACACGTCACGAGCGAGGCCGTCTGCACGCGGCGGAGCGCGCCGCCGATGTGCACGTCGTGCGGCGAGGTGTCGTGCTGCATCTCCTGGCCGGGCTCGAAGTGGTACTGCCCCTTCGGCTTGGGCGGCTCGTGGCCGATGCCGTGCTTGCGGCAGAACGCTGTCAGCGCCGGGTACGAGAGCGTCACGATCCCGCGAGCGATCAGCTCCTCGTGCACGCGCACGAGATTGCCCTTGCAGCTCGCGTGCAGCGCGAGGATGTCATCGCGGTGTGGCTCGCCCCTCTCGGCGCGCACGAACATCGGTGGCTCGGCGCGGCCGTCGCGCAGCACGCGCTTGACCGCGCCCCGCGAGATGCCGAGCGCGTCGGCGATCGCACGCGACCCGTGGCCGGCGTCATGAAGGGTCAGGATGGTCTGTCGAGTGGTCTGGTCCAGCATGCATCTCCTCGATCGTGGCGCCGAGCGCCGCGAACGCTTCGCTCGCGGCGCGCCAGGCGCGGGTAAGTCCGGCGGTGAAGCGACCGCCATCGCGAACACGGCGACCCGCGCGCCACGCGATCGCGGCGAGCGTGGTCAGGTCTTTGTGTAGCGAGGCCGACTCGTCGTCGGCATCCGCCGCCGTCGACGACAACGCTCGCAGAAACAACAGTGGCTCGTCGACGATACGCTGCTTGCCGGCGCGGTCGGCCTGCTTCCACGCGATGTAGAGCGCGCCGAGCTCGCGAACCGAAACGCGCGTGTCGCCGATGCCTGCGAGCAGGCGCTCGCATTGCCGCTTGTTTGCCCGGGCAAACGGCACCAGGTACTTCATCGCGGCCTGCGGTGGGACCGTGCCGGCGCGTACGCGCTCTTGCGCGGTGGCGGCGAGCTCGTCGAGCAGCCCGAGTCGGTGCGAGACCCACGTCTTCGAACGGCAGAGCCGGCGCGCGATCTCTTCCATTGTCAGCCCGTGATCGCGCAGCCGTCCCAGCAGCCATGCGTCTTCGATCGCGGCGCGCTTCGCGATCGAGAGGTGGCGGTGGTGAACCAACGCCTCGATCTCGGTGAGCGGCCACGTCGTCGCGATCGCCGTGTCGCGATGAAGCTGTCGCAGCGCTTCTACGCGCAGGTAGCCGTCGATCAGCACGAACCGCTCGGCGTCGCGGATCACGATCACGGGCACCTGCTGCCCGATCTCGGCGACCGATCCGATCAGTCGGCGGCGCTGATCGCGGTCGTGGATCCGAAGATCGCGGTGCCGGAGCTCGAGCTGGTGCAGATCGATGACCACGCGGCCACGGTGCCGGCGCTACCGAAATCCCTCCATCTCGGTTTGCGCGACACCCGGACCATGTCTGGCTACTCCCGCTGTGATCTCCTCAGCTTGCCTTCGTATCTCGGTTTGCACGAACGCCCCCATTACTCGGACAACTCCCGCAAGGATTACGCGTCCTTCGACCTTCATCTCGGTTTGCACGACGTCCCAGGGCACTCCCGTGATCGGTGCCGGTGCATTCGCCGTCGGCGGCGCCGACTGCGGGTCATCTTTCGCGGCCCCGATCGTCAGCCGCCAGCGGCGATCACGATCGTAGTCGCGATTCTCGTCGCGCCACGCCCGGTGCGTCTTCGCGCGCCGCGCCTGCTGACACACTTCGCTTCCGCAGGTCCGCTGCCGCTCGCCGACGCGCGTGTCAGCCAGGAACCACCGTCGACATTCGGAACACGGGCGCTTCTTCCGCAGCACAACGACGGCCACCATCGCCCGCGGCCGAGCACGTCCGCTGCCCGATCTCTACTGGGTCATTTCTGACGAGTACCCCTGGGGCATTTCTGACGAGCGTTGCAGCCTGCGACACGCCGTCGGCGAGCAACAGGATCATGCGCGCACGGATCACGTCCCGATACGGGTACGTCATCGCGTGCGCGATCTCATCGAGCACCAGTCGCTGCTCGCGATCGAGGACCACCTTCAACGGCGCCTTCTTGACCTTCGGCTGCTTGGAGGCGTTGAC
>DATKMY010000071.1:0-3237 GCA_035541655.1 Casimicrobiaceae bacterium
GCGCTGGTCGACGAGCTTCGACTTTGCCACCAACGCGTCGGAGACTTCCCGCAGCGCCTGGATTATCGTTCCACGGTACGCCGCAATCGTCTCGTCCCAGAACGCCTGCCGAGCGCGGTACTGCTCGACGAGACGGCCACCCTGAAAAATCGGCCCGCTGACGCTTCCGGCGATGTTCCAGATGCTGAAGTTGTTCTTCAAAATGTTGCCGATGTCGTCGCTCTCGCCGCCGTAGAGCGCGGAGAGGCCAATCCGCGGGAAGAAATTTGCGACGGCAACGCCGATCTCGGCATTTGCGCTCATCATGTCGTGCTCGGCCCGTAGGATGTCGGGACGACGTTGCAGCAGGTCGGATGTCAGACCCACCAATGCCGTGGGCGGCGTCTGCGCCGTGAGCGGATTGCCGCGCTCGATCGACCGCGGCGGCTCGCCTAACAGCTGACAAATCGCGTTCTCCTGCTGGACGATCGCCTGATCGAGACGTGCGATCGTTGCGAGGCTTGCAGCGAGCGAAGCCTCCGCGCGCGAGGTCGAAAGCTTGGTGTCCTTGCCGCCCTCGTAGCGCTGCGTGAAGAGATCGAGCGTACGCTGATACGTCTCCATGCTCGAACGCGCGATCTCGCGCTCGCGATCGAGCTCGAGCAGCCGAAAGTATCCCGCCGCTACGTCGCTCACCAGGGAAAGCATGACGCCGCGACGAATGTCCTCGCTGGCGAGAAACTGCGCCTGCGCGGCTTCTGTTGCGCGGCGGATGCGGCCCCAAATGTCAATTTCCCAGGCGACGTCGAGGACCCCCGAAAATACGTTCAAGGTTCGATTCCCGCCGGGTAAGGCGGGTATGAATGCCTTTTCGCGCGTCGCGGCACCGTCGTAACCCACGTGCGGATACAGGTCGGACGCCGCGACACCGACTTGCGCACGGAACTGCTCGAGACGGGCAATCGCCGTTTTGAGGTCGTAGTTGTTGTCCAATGTCTGGCGGACCAGTCGTTGCAGCGTCGGGTCGCCGAAGACGTCCCACCAGGGAAGGTCAGCCAGCGACGCCGGATCAGTGGAATCCGATTGCTCGCGAAACCGCTCGGGCAGTTGCGTCGCCGGTCGCTCATAGTTTGGACCCACCTTGAGCTGGTCGAGCAATCCGCGATGCCCCGTCGTTGCGGAGCAGCCGGCGAGAGTCGTGGCGACGAGGACACCGGCAATGATCTGCGAGATCTTCATCGTCCTTCTCCGCCCGCGGCGAGCGGCAGGCTCGCGAGCTCTGGCGCCGCGGCCACGGCGGTCTCGTTCGCTCGCCCTCGCGACAGTCGTACGATCAACACGAACAACGCGGGAACGAGAAAGATGGCGATGCCGGTCGAGAACGTCATCCCGACGATCGTCACCGTGCCGATCACCTGACGTGCCACGCCGCCGGCGCCAAGCGCAGCCCACAGCGGTGCCAGGCCGAGGATGAACGCGAACGACGTCATGAGGATCGGGCGGAGCCGCTTGCGCGCCGCGTTCAGGGCCGCGTCGACGGTTGACGCGCCGCTCTCGAGCTCGTCCTTCGCGAACTCGACGATCAGGATCGCGTTCTTCGCGGAGAGGCCGATCAGCATGAGCAGCCCGACCTGCGCGTAGACATTGTTCTCGAGGCTGCGCGACCAGATGCCGAAGAAGGCGCCCGCGACGGCGACCGGCGTGCTGAGCAGCACGCTCCACGGCAGCGACCAGCTCTCATAGAGCGCTGCGAGGATGAGGAAGACGATCAGCAGCGACAGCGCGAAGACCGCCGCGCCGCTCCCCGCGATTGACTCTTGGTAGCTCATGCCGTTCCACGCGTACCCCATGTCGCGGGGCAGAACCTGATCCGCGACAGCCTCGACGGCAGCCATTGCCTGACCCGAGCTGTAGCCCGGCGCCGGAATCGCGATGACCTCGATCGCCCGATACTCGTTGAAACGGTTCGAGTACTCGGGACCTGACGACTTCTCCAGCGAGACTAGCGTCGAGAGCGGCACCATGTTGCCGCGCTGGTTGCGGACATAGAACAGGCTGAGATCCCCGGGATCCGTCCGAAACTGCGGCTCGGCTTCGAGGAAGACGCGCCACACTCGCCCGAAGCGGTTGAACTGGTTGACGTAGGCGCCGCCAAGCAGCGCCTGAAGCGTGGTGTACACATCTTCAATCGGCACGCCGAGCTTGTGCACCCGGTCCTCGTCGACGCGCGCGAAGAGCTGCGGTACGGCGGGCGCATACGTCGTCGCCAGGAACGCGATCTCGGGCCGCTTGTGCAGCTCGGCCATGAAGCGCTGCGTGTTCTGCCAGAGGTAGTCAACGGTGGTGCCGGCGCGATCCTGGATGAACACGTCGACGCCGCCGGCTTGGCCGACGCCGGGGATGGCGGGCGGCAGGAAGGCGAACACCTGCGCATCGGGCAGCCCATACAGCTTCCGATTCACGGAGGCGACGATCGCGTCCGACTGAAGCTCACGGGTAGCCCGCTCGTCGTAGGGAGCAAGCTGGACGAAGTAGACCCCGTTGCGCGGGCTTGCCGTCTGCGACAAGAGGCTGTACCCGGACACCGCGTTGACGTAATGCACGCCGGGCTCGGCCTTCAGGATCTTGTCGATATCGCGCATGACCGCGTTCGTCCGCTGCATCGATGCAGCCTCAGGGAGCTGCACGTTCATGAGGAAGAATCCCTGGTCCTCTTGCGGCATGAACGACGTCGGCATGATCTTCCCGAGACCGCCCGCGAGCGCCGTGAAGGCGGCGAGCATCGCCAGTGCGACGACCACCTTGCGGATCAAGAAGCCGCAGACACGGACGTAACCCGTCTGGGCCGCGGTGAAACCGCGATCGAACCCAGCGAAGAACCGTCCGAGGAGTCCGCGACGGCCGCCTTCGGACCGCGGACGGAGGATCAGCGCGCCGAGCGCCGGGCTCAGCGTGAGGGCATTGAACGCCGAGATGAGGACGGAGAACGCGATGGTGAGCGCGAACTGCCGGTAGAGAGATCCGGTGATGCCGGCGATGAAGCCGGCGGGAATGAACACGCTGGAAAGCACGAGCGCGATGCCGACGAGCGCGCCACTCACCTCGTCCATCGCCTGGAGCGCTGCATCGCGCGGCGATAGGCCCTGCTCGATCTTTGCCTCGATCGCCTCCACCACCACGATCGCGTCGTCGACGACGAGGCCGACCGCGAGCACCAGCCCGAGCAGCGACAGCGTGTTGGTCGAGAAGCCCATCATC
>DATKMY010000072.1:0-5658 GCA_035541655.1 Casimicrobiaceae bacterium
TGCGGCCGCGGGTTCGGTGAGCGCAGCAAGCTGCGGCCGATGCCGCACGCAGAGCTGCGCGAGCTTCTCCCAGTGCCGATGCGCGGTGAGCGCTGTCACGCTGAAGCGCTCGGGATGGCGCGCCATCACGTCAAGCGCCGAATCGCCGATCGATCCGGTGGCACCGAGGACGCTGACGGCGCGCGGCTTCATCGCAGCGAAAATTGTGCGAGCAACGCCGCGGCGGGCATCGCCGCGAGCAGCGCATCGATACGGTCGAGTACGCCACCGTGACCGGGAAGAAGGCGACCGCTGTCCTTCACGTTGGCGTTGCGCTTGAGCAGCGACTCGAACAGATCACCTTCGACCGAAAGCGCGGCGAGCGCGAGCGCGCAGGCGACCCAGATCGCGACGGCAAGCGGCGTGGTCGCGGCGGAGCGCCCCGCCGCCGCCGAGAATGGCGTCAACGCGAGTGCGTAGATCGCCACTGCGGCGAGCGCGCCGTAGACTCCCTCCCACGTCTTCCCCGGGCTTACTTGCGGCGCGAGCTTGTGCCTGCCGAACGCGCGGCCGGCGAAATACGCCGCAGTGTCGGCGATCCAGACGATCGCCATCGCCGCGAGGACGAGCCACGGCGAGCGTGCCTGCAGCGCGACGAGTGCGACCCATGCACCGGTCAGCGCGATCCAGCCGACGATCGCCAGAGCGACTCCCGAGGAGGGCTTCCAGCGAAAAGCAAGCCAGGGCGGCGCGACGATCACCCAGAAGGCCGTTGCAGTGCTGCAGGCCAGGAGAACGACATCGGCCCAGCGCGCTTCGTTGCCCGTGGCAAGCAGCGCGAGCACGGCGGCTCCGATCGCAATGGTGGCTGCGACGAAGAGCGTCTGCGCGCCTCGCGCGTAGCCGGCGAGGCTCGCCCATTCGCTGGCCGCGATTCCCACCACGGCGAGCGATACAGTGCCCCAGCCGACAGGGGCAAGGAGGAACAACGCGGCGAGAACGAGAGGAACGAGGATGACGGCCGTCAGAATGCGCGCGCCGAGCATCGCGTCACGCCGGCCGTGCGGCGACCTGAACTGCTGCGGCCTGGACTTGTTCGCTCGTCCGGCCGAATCGGCGCTCGCGCTGGGCATACCATTCGATCGCTGCGGTGAGCGCAGCGGCATCGAAGTCCGGCCACAGCATTTCAGTGAAGTAGAGCTCGGTGTACGCGAGCTGCCACAGGAGGAAGTTCGAGATCCGCTGCTCGCCACCGGTGCGAATGAACAGATCGGGTTCCGGCGCGTACGCCATTGCCAGGTAGGGCTCGAGCGCCTCGGGCGCGACCAGCAGCTCGTCACCGGGAACCTCCGGATGCGCGGCGATATAGCGGCGCACCGCTTGCGCGATGTCCCAGCGGCCGCCGTAGTTCGCCGCGACCGTCAGCGTGAGGCGGCGATGCGCGGCGGTCTGCGCCTCGCCGGCGGCGATCAGGTCGCGGATCCGCGAATCGAACATCGAAGTGTCGCCGACCACCTTGAAGCGGATGCCGTTGGCGTGCAGCTTCGCAACCTCCTGCTCGAGCGCGTGCAGGAAGAGATCCATGAGGATCGACACCTCCTCGGCGGGCCGCCGCCAGTTCTCGCTCGAGAACGCGAACAGCGTCAGGAACTCGATGTCACGCTCGATGCACGCGAGGATGATCGCGCGCACGGCCTCGACGCCCCGGCGATGGCCGGCCACGCGCGGCAGCATCCGCTGCTTCGCCCAGCGGCCGTTGCCATCCATGATGATCGCGACGTGGCGCGGCACGCCGCGCGCTTCGGGTACGTCGCGGGTTGAGCTCGTGAACATGCTCGTGGGCGATCGATTCGCGGACACGGCGCCCGGCGCTTGCGCGAGGCGATCGCGCTCGGGCTCCGCGCTTCTAGATCGCCATCAGGTCCGTTTCCTTCGCCGCCAGCACCTTGTCGATCTCGGCGATGTAGCGGTCGGTCAGCTTCTGGACGTCGGTCTGCGCGTGCCTTTCGTCGTCCTCGGCGACCACATGATCCTTCAGCAGCTTCTTCAGGTGGTCGTTGGCGTCGCGACGAATGTTGCGCACGGCGACCCGCGCGTTCTCCGCCTCGTGGCGGACCACCTTGATCAGCTCCTTGCGCCGCTCTTCGGTGAGCGGGGGCATCGGAATCCGGATGACGTCTCCCGAGCCGGCCGGGTTCAAACCGAGGTCCGAATCGCGAATCGCCTTCTCGATCGCGTGCACCATCTTCTTGTCCCACGGCTGCACGGCGATGGTCCGCGCGTCGGCGAGTGTCAGGTTCGCGCACTGCCCGATCGGCGTGGGCGTTCCGTAGTAGTCGACATGGATGTGGTCGAGGAGGCCCGTGTGCGCGCGTCCGGTGCGGACCTTCGAGAGATCGTGCTTGAGCGCCTCGACCGACTTCTGCATCTTCTGCTCGGCGGATTTCTTGATGTCAGCGATCATCCTTCCTCCAGCGCCAAACGAATACCGGACCCGGGCGGCCGAGCCGCCGGCCTCTAGCAATGGACGAGCGTCCCTTCGTCCTCACCCATCACGACGCGCTTGAGCGCCCCGGGGACCGAGATCGAGAATACCTTGAGCAGCATGTCCTGGTCGCGGCACAGCGCGAGCGCGGTCGCGTCCATCACCTTGAGGTTCCTGACGATCGCTTCGTCGAACGTGAGCGTCGCGTAGCGGGTGGCCGTCGCGTCCTTCTTCGGGTCCGCCGTATAGACCCCGTCGACCTTCGTCGCCTTCAGCACGATGTCCACGCCCATTTCCCGGCCGCGCAGCGCGGCGGCGGTGTCGGTCGTGAAGAACGGGTTGCCCGTGCCCGCGGCGAAGATGACGACGCGCTTCAATTCGAGATGCCGCAACGCGCGGCCACGAATGTAAGGCTCTGCGACCTGGTCGATCCGCAGCGCCGACTGGACGCGCGACTCGACGCCGGCGCGCCGCAGCGCGTCCTGCAGCGCAAGCGCGTTCATCAGCGTCGCGAGCATGCCCATGTAGTCCGCGGTCGCGCGGTCCATGCCGGCAGCGCCGGGCGCCACCCCACGGAAGATGTTGCCGCCGCCGATGACGACCGCGATCTCGACGCCCAGCCGCACGACCTCGCCGATCTCGGCGACCATTCGATCGATCACCTCGCGGTTGATCCCGTACATGTCGGCGCCCATCAGCGCCTCGCCCGAGAGCTTGAGGAGGATGCGCCGGTAAGCGGGCGCCGCAGCGGCGGCGACGACGGCTGCGGGAACGGCTGCGGGCTTTGCGGTCATGGCGGCGGGCTCCGTCGGATGGCGGGACGCTGAAATCGCGAGGCCGTTCTACGTCTTTGCCATCGCCGCGACCTCGGCCGCGAAATCGTCCTTCTTCTTCTCGATTCCTTCGCCGACGACGAAGAGCACGAAATCGTTGACGGCGGCACCCTGCGCCTTCACGAGCTGGCCGACCGTCTGCTTGCCGTCGCCCTTGACGAAAGGCTGTCCGAGCAGCGTTACCTCCGAGAGGTACTTGGCGACCGCGCCGTCGACCATCTTCTTGACGATGTCCGCGGGCTTGCCGGATTCGGCGGCGCGGGCCTCGGCAATCGCCCGCTCGGTCGCGACGAGATCGGCCGGGACCTGGTCTCCGGTGACCGCCTTCGGCTTGCTCGCCGCGACGTGCATAGCGAGGTCCTTGCCGAGCGCGTCCTGCCCGCCGGTCACGTCGACGAGCACGCCGATCTTGCCGCCGTGCACGTACGACGCAATGCGCCCTTTCGCGATCATGCGTGCGACACGGCGGATCGAGATGTTCTCGCCGATCTTCTGCACGAGCGCCACGCGGCGCGCTTCGACGGTCTCGCCGCTCGCGAGCTTCCGCGCGGCGAGCCCCGTCGCATCGGCGGGGTTGTCGCGCGCGACGAGCGCCGCAGCTTCCGCCGCGAAGGCGCGGAAATCCTCGTTCTTCGCGACGAAGTCGGTCTCGCAGTTCACTTCGACGAGCGCCGCCGTCTTCGCGTCCGGCGCAACGAACAAGCCGATCACGCCCTCGGCGGCGATCCGGCTCGCCGCCTTCGACGCCTTGGCGCCGCTCCTGATCCGCAGCAGCTCTTCGGCCTTCGCGGCATCGCCGCCCGCCTCCGTCAGCGCCTTCTTGCACTCCATCATGCCCAGCCCGGTGCGCTGGCGCAGATCCATCACCATGCTCGCGGAGATTTCCGCCATCTTGTTCCCCGTCCTGCGTTGTCGTTGCTTGCCCTGTCCCAAACCCGTCCCGCACGCGGAACGGGCCGCTCGCGCCGGCCCTCGTTAGGGCGCGACGCCCTAGGTCGGCGAGTCGGCTGCGACTTCGACGAACTCGTCACTCGCCTCGACGATCTCCTGGATGACCGCGCTGCGGCCCTCGAGGATCGCGTCCGCCGCGCCGCGCGCGTACAGGCGAATCGCACGGCTCGAGTCGTCGTTGCCCGGAATCACGTGCGCGATCCCGATCGGCGAGTGATTGGTGTCGACGACGGCGACGATCGGGATGCCGAGCTTGGTTGCCTCGCTGATCGCGATCTTGTGGTAGCCGACGTCGATGACGAAGAGGGCGTCGGGCAGGCCGGCCATCTCCTTGATGCCGCCGAGGCTCTTCTCGAGCTTCGAGAGCTCGCGCTGCAGCGTGAGCGCTTCGCGCTTGTTCATCTTCTCGAACGTGCCGTCGTCGCGCATCTGTTCGAGATCCTTCAGCCGCTTGGTCGATGCCTTGACGGTCTTGAAGTTGGTGAGCATGCCGCCGAGCCAGCGCGCGTCGACGTACGGCATTCCGCAGCGGCGGGCCTCCTCGGAGATGATCTCGCGGGCCTGGCGCTTGGTTCCGACGAAGAGCACCGTTCCCTTGTTCGACGCCAACTGGCGGATGTATTTCATCGCCTCCTGGTAGAGCTGCATCGTCTTTTCGAGGTTGACGATGTGAATCTTGTTGCGCTGACCGAAGATGTATTCAGCCATCTTCGGATTCCAGTAGCGCGTCTGGTGGCCGAAATGGACCCCGGCTTCCAGCATCTGCCGCATCGTTACCGACATCACGACTCCTTTCAGGGTTGGGCCACGACCCGCCGATGGCCGGAGCCGCGCGCCTTGCTTGCCGATCGGCGCGGGTTCCGGCACCCTGAGCTGCGGGTCTGCGAATTTGCCCTGCCGGCCCGGAAAGTTGGGCAAAACGTCAGCAGGGCGAGCTAACATTCAATTTTAGCACGCAATTTGTGTTCGTGGCCATCGCGACAGCCGTGCGCCAGGGTGTCGCCCCAGCCGCTATCTATCTGCGTACGATGTCCTACAGTCGACAGACGCCAACAGCGCTCGGCGAGCGCCCGCTCACGGCGGCGCGCGACGCGGCGGTCGTCTGCGATCTCGACCCCCTGCGCGTCCTTGCCGTGGCGGGCTCGGACGCAGCGGCGTTCCTCAACGGTCAGCTCTCGATCGACACGATCGACTTTCCGGCGGGCGCCTGCCGCTACGCGTGTTTCAACTCGCCGAAGGGCAGGATGCTCGCCAACTTCGTCGTCTGGCGCGAGCCCTCGACCGAAGGGCGATTTCTGATCCTGCTGCCGGGCGAACTCGCTCCGGCAGTGGCAAAGCGCCTCTCGATGTACGTGTTGCGCTCGAAAGTCACGATCGCCGATGCGACGGACGAGATCGCTCGCGTCGGCA
>DATKMY010000073.1:0-2081 GCA_035541655.1 Casimicrobiaceae bacterium
TCGGGGCGAGCACGCGAAATGGTGGCCACATCTCCGCGAAGATGCGCCGAAGCCTCGCGAGCATTGCCGCCGAGCATGGCGCGGCAACGGCCGAAGCAGCGTGGAACGTCGCCAAGTCGTCGCGCGCCTATCTCGAGGCGCTGATCCGGCAGGAGCGGATCGACTGCGACTTCCAGACCTGCGCCCGCTACTACGGCGCGCATCGTCCAAGGGACTACGAGACGCTCGCGCAAACCGCACAAATGCTCAAGCTTCGGCTTGGCCTCGATCTCGAGGCGATCCCGAAAGCCGAGCAGCATCGCTACGTCCAGACCGACGCGTATCACGGCGGACTCCTCGATCGCGGGACTGCGGCGTTCCATCCGGCCAAGTACGTCGCCGGCTTGTGCCGCCGCGCCGAGGAAGCGGGCGCGACGATGCGCTCGAACACTAAAGTCACCGGCATCGGTCATCACGCCGGTGGCTTTCGGGTGACGACTAGCGCGGGAATCGTCGATGCGCGGAACGTGATCGTTGCGACCAACGGGTACACCGGCCCGGAGTTCCCGTGGTTCGCCCGGCGCATCATTCCGATCGGTAGCTACCTGATCGCCACCGAACCGCTCGACAGAAAGACGATCGACGCGCTAATGCCGGGTTGCGAGCTCGTGATCGACACGCGACGTGCTGCGTCGTACATGAGGTCGTCGCCGGACCGAACCCGCATCCTGTACGGCGGGCGGGTCGCCGCAACCGAGATCGGCGCGAGGACGAGCGCACCGCGGTTGAAGACCGTTCTCGACGGCATCTTTCCGTCGCTGCGCGGGGCCGGAGTCTCGCACTCTTGGATGGGCTTCACCGGATTCACCTTCGACGAGCTGCCGCACCTCGGAAATCACGACGGTATCTATTTCGCGATGGGGTACTGCGGCACGGGAACGGCGATGGCCACGTATCTCGGACACCTGATCGGGCGCCGTATCCTCGGTGTCGAACGGGACGCGAATGCACTGGAAGACATCGAATTCAAGACGAAGAGCTTCTACCGTGGAAATCCATGGTTCCTGAGCGCTGTCATCGCCGGGTACCGTATTCTCGACAGGCTCCACATCTAGCGCTGCAATCGCGCGTCGGGCGACCGGGGCCCGCGACGTGAGCCTGCTCTGGGACGCGCGCTGGACGCTCCTCCAGGCGACGCTCACGACCGCGACGTTGTTCGTCCTCGCATCGGGGCTCGCGCTGGTGCTGTCGTTGTTCCTCGGGGTCGCGCGGCTCTCGTCGCGCAAGTGGCTTTCATGGACGGCACTTCTCGTCGGAGAGACCGGCAGGGGCGTTTCCCTCGTCGTTCAGCTCTTCTGGATCTTTTTTGTCCTGCCGCTCTTCGGCGTCACGCTTTCGGCGACGACCGCCGCGGTTCTCGCACTGGGCGTTTGCTTCGGCGCGTACGGATCGGAAATCGTCCGCGCGTCGCTGCTCGCAATTCCGCGCGGACAGCGCGAGGCGGCCGAGGCGCTCGGCCTTTCGCGCCTGCGCGTGCTGGCTCTCGTCGAGCTGCCGCAGGCGTTCGTCATCATGCTGCCGCCGCTCGGCAATTTCCTGGTGCTCATCCTGAAGAGCACGTCGGTGACCGCGCTGATCACGGTGCCGGAACTCGCGTTCACCGCCAGCGCGCTCAACAGCAATTTCGGCGCGAACATCGCGGTCTTCGGTTACGTGCTGATCGCGTATTACGCGATCGCCCGCCTCGTGCTGTGGGGGACGCGCCGGCTCGAGCTCCGCCTCGCCTCGCAGGGCATCGTCGGCACGGCGCGGACGCAATGATCTTCGACTGGCAATTCGCGTGGTCGATTCTGCCGAAGCTCGCGCGAGCGGCGGAAATCACGTTCATGATCACGCTGGCGTCTTTCGTGGCTTCGCTCATCGGGGGGCTGCTGTTGTTCGGCCTGCGCATGACCGGACGTCCGGCGATCGTCCGCCCGTTGTCGTTCGTCATCGATTTCGTCCGCGGGACGCCGCTCCTCGTCCAGGTGTTCTTCATCTACTATGTCGCGCCGAACTACGGGTTGCGCCTCGGGCCGGTCGAGACCGGGATTCTCGCAATG
>DATKMY010000074.1:0-25151 GCA_035541655.1 Casimicrobiaceae bacterium
TACGGGTACTGCGAAACGCCGCCGGGGCAATGGTTCTCCGCCTCGTAGATCATGATCAGGTTGCCGGGCGGCAGCGTCGGGTCCTGGACGACCGATCCTGCTCCCGCGTAGTTCTCGTCGAATTCGCTGTCGTAGGCCGGATTGCAGGTCGTGAAGCGCACCGGGGCCGTCATCACCTGGCTCGGAAAGCCTTGCGCGAACGCGAAGCTCGAGAAGTCGGTCGTTTCCAGCACGACAGTGCCGGAATTCCCTCCGGTCAGACTGCTCGAGGCAAAGAAGCGATAGGCGCTCGAGCCGGGCGCCGGCGGAAAGATTGTCGTGTGCTCGTCCGGAAGGCTCGGGAGGTTGGACGGATAGGTCAGCAATTCGTCCGGACCCACCGACATCGTGATCAACGGCGGAGCCGCACCGGAAGCGTCGGCAACGAGGAGAAGCGCCGCAGCGAGGACTACGGCACGGATGGAGGTTGCGATCCAAGCCCCCTCAAGATTTTGCAATCGGTCGCGCGGAGTGCGCGAACGCTACTTGTGGTCGACCTTGATTTCCTGGTTCAACTGCGTCTCCTCCGTGTTGAGCTGTTGCTGTTGGGACTTGGTGATGTAGCCGCCGTTCGCCCTGGCGTCCATTTGTTCCTGTTGGCGGATCGATTGCTGCTGCTGCTTGAGCGAGCCGTAGTTGCCGCCCAGCTTTCCTGCGTCGGCATTCAGCTCGCCGTTGATCCGGTTGTCGCGATGCAGGACCTCGGCCCGCCGCGGATGGTTCTGCTCGAACTGGGTCTTCGGCGGCGCCCCCTTGTCGGCCTTGATCTCGGCATGCAACGCATTCTCCTCGCCGTTGAGCTGCTTCTGCTGCGCCTTGGTGAGGTGGCCGCCGTTGGCCTTCATGTCGGCGTTCGCCTGCTTGCGTATCGCCGCGTCCTGCTTCTGGAGCTCGTTGTAGTGACCGCTCAGATCGCCGTAGTCCTTGTTGGCTTGGCCGGCGAGGTGCCGGTCGCGCTTCGCAACTTCGCTTTTGCGCGGGTGCTCGCTCTTTGGCGCTTCTTCCTTGGCCCATGCATGCGCGCCGGCGAACGCGATGGCGACGGCAGCCGCTGCGGCAACGAGGCGATGCGAACGACGCGATGCGTGTTCGACGCTGTTCATTCGCGATCCTCCGTTCTGCGAGGCCGCATGCGCCGGCCGAGGCCACGACTCGGCGGAGGCGTGCGTGCGTGATGCGCGCATCTTGGCGCGCGAAACGGGGCGAGCGCCACTTTTCTGTCCGGGCGTTGACGGGAAGCTTTCGGTGCGCTTGCGTAGCCTCTGGGCCCGAATCCCCGCGCGAGTTCATCGCGGGGCGGACACGAGCATGCGCGTTCGGTGCAGCTAGCGCCTGACGCCGACCGCCTGCTGCCATTGCCGGACGAACGCGAGTCGCGCCTCCCGCGTGGGGAACGGATCGATCAGCTCGCTGCCGAGAGCGATCGGCCGCCCGCGCGCGCCCAGTGTCTTCGCAAGCGACGCGACCGCATTATTGCTCGCGAGGTCGCTTCGTACCGGCGCCAAGCCGGCGCGCTCGGCGAGCGCCGTCTGCCCGCGCCGCGACAACAGGTAGTCGACCCATAGCTTCGCCGCGTTCGGATTCGCCGCCTTCTTGCCGATCAGCATCACGCGCGTGACCACCAGCGTGTAGTCCTGCGGGAACACGACGCCGAGGGACGGACGCGCGGCGATCTCCCGCTGCGCGTACGAGCCGAGTGTGTTGTAGCTCAGCAGGTCCTCGCCCTTCGCAACGCGCTCGAGCATCGCCTCGCTCGTCGGCACGACGCGAACGCCGACTCCGCCGAGCGCGCGTGCGAGATCCCAGTACGCACCGGAGGCCTTCTGGTCCTGCGTCGCCAGCAGGAAGCCGAGGCCGGAGCGTTCGATGTCGTACGTGACGACCCTGCCTGTGAACTTCTGCCGCTTTTCGTTGAGCAGGCGCGTCACGTCGGCGTGCGATTGGGGGACCTCGTCGTCAGCGAGCCGGCGCCTGTCGTAGGTTATCGCGATCGGCTCGTACGTCGTGCCGTACGCGAGCGACCTGAACAGCGCCCAGGCGGGCAGGGCCGACGCCTCCGGCGAATCGTAGGCGAGCGCCTGGCCCGCGTTCGCAAGCCGCAACTGCAGGTCCATCGCCGTGCTCCACAGAATGTCCGCGGTCGTGGGGCTCGTCTGCAGGTCGTCGAGGTAGCCGTTGTACAGATCGCTGCTGTTCAGATCCTGGTACTGGACTTCGATGCGCGGATACAGGTTCTGGAAGTCGTCGACCACGGCGCTCGCGATCGCGAGGTCCGTCGTCGAATGAATGACGAGCTTCCCCTCCTGCTCCGCCGCCGCGATGACTGCGGCGTACTGCGGTGGGTACCCGGGCGGCACAACGCCTTTCGCGGGGAAGCGCGTGATGTCCTGCTGCGCGATCGCGGAGCTCGTCCCGACCGCGGCGAGTGCGCCGAACGCCAGGGCGACGAGCGCCCCCCGCGTGCTGCCACATCTGGCGATTGCATGAATCATCGCGTGCCTCAGTGCGCGATATGCGACATCGCGATCAGGACGAGCGTCACCGTGATTGCGCCGCCGATCCGCGTTGCGATCTGCGCGAACGGCATGAGCTGCATGCGGTCCGCCGCGGTGAGGATCGCGACGTCGCCGGTGCCGCCCTGGCCGCTGTGGCACGCGTTGACGATAGCCGTATCGATCGGATACATCTTCAGCCAGCGCCCGACGAAGAAACCGGTGGCCATCAGCGTCATCACGGTCGCCACAATCGTCAGCAGCGTCGGCAGCGTGAACGCCGCCATCAGCTTGTCCCAGGGCGTCAGCGACACGCCGATCGCGAACAGCAGCGGATAGGTGACCGCCGTCGAGAAGAACTTGTAGACGACGAACGCGCCTTGCTGCAGTTCCGGCGAGACCGCCTGCGTCAGCTTGACGATGACCGCGATGAACAGCATCGCGACCGGCGCGGGCAAGCCGATCGTTTTTTGGCACATGATCCCGACGACGTAGAGCGTCAGCGCGGTGACCCCGGCCGCCGCGATGTGCGTCACGTCCACGTGCCCGGAGATTTCTTCCTGATGCGGGTCCATGTCGTCGTGCTCGTCGGGCTGGAGCCGACCGTTGCCCGTGAGCGTCGGGTAGCGCTTGCCGACGTAGTTGAGCGTGCCGGAGAGAAGGATCGCGGTCAGGCTTCCGAGCATCACCGGCGGCAGCACCGTGGCGAAGAGCTCGCCCTGATCCTGGTGGAGGATTTCGGAGTAGCCGACCGACAGCGGAATCGCGCCTTCGCCGACGCCGCCGGCCATGATCGGCACGACGATGTAGAAGAAGGTGTGCTGCGTGCCGAGCCCCAGCAGCGTGCCGACCGTGGTGCCGACGATCATCGCGACGATGGAGCCGACCGCGAGCGGGATGAAGATCTTGAGGAAGCCCTTGATCAGCACCTTGCGGTTCATGCTGAGGATGCTGCCGACGATGATCGACGCGATGAACAGGTACAGGAAGTTCGACGCCTTGGTGAAGTCGGTCGTCATCTTGACGAGCGATTCGGGCAGCACCTTGTAGTAGACGAGCGCGGACGGAATGAAAGTCGCGAAGATCGCCGCCGCCCCGATGTTCCTGATTACGGGAATCCGTTTGCCGAGCTCGGCGCACGTGAAGCCGAAGAACGAGAAGACGACGATCGCCATCGAGATCTCGGAGGAGATCTTCCCCTGGACGACGAAGCCCGCGATCAGCGCGGCGATCACGAAGTAGACCGGCAACGGAATGATGCCGATCCGGATCTCCATCAGCTTCCACCAGCCCGCCGGCCAGAACCGGCTTGCTGGCGCCGTCAGCGGCGTCTCGGCGCCCGGTGTGACTGCCTTGCTCTCCACGATTCCTCCTGTTTTCAGGCGACGAAGCGGATGTTCTGCTGCGGTACGCGCATGTCCATGTTGCGGCCGCGATTCAAGTGATCGTCGATTTCCGCCGCACAGCCCAGCATCCGCCCGTAGAGGAACACGGTGAACGCCGCCGTCTCGAGCGCGCGCTCCGAGTACGTCCCGGCGCGGTAGCGCTGCCAGAGGATCCTGAGGAGCAGCGTCGCGATCACCGCATCGACGTTCACGCAGAAGACATTGCGTGTCACGTTCTCGTCGTAGAGCGCCTGGACCAGGGCGCGGTAGTAGTCGTGGAAGACATTGTAGTCGCCGCGTCGGGCGAGCAGGTTGCGGACGAATTCCTCGCGCGGGTCGATGTTGACGGGCTTGCCTTTGAATACCGGATGGTTGATGCACGGAAGCGCCTGCGCGCTCTCCGCCCCCAGCTCCCTGCGCTTGATCCGCTCGGCACCGTAGGTGCGCGCGAACTCGATCGCCATCGCCTTAAGGTCGAGGCCATGCTTGGGATTTGCAGGATCGGCGAGGTCGACACCTTTGAACCGCTCGAGCAGGAACGAGACGCCCTCGTAGCCGTTGCCGCCGTGCGCATAGCCCGAGTGTGTGAGGAAGCCGACCAGCGCCTTGTTGAACTGCACGCGCCCCGGCGCCTCGGGACCGTCGGCCGACGTCGCGCCCTTCGCGCCCTGCGCCGAGATCGCGCCGGGGCCGTTGGTGAGCAAGAGCCCCACGAGCGTCTGGAATGCGAACAGGTCGTCGGGCTTCGGCCGCTCGCCGATCAGCGCGATGCATGCGACCTCGGTCAGCGACCGATTGCGAAGCAGATCGTCCGTCTCGATTTCGCAGAAGCTGGCGGCGGCGTGGCGCGATGCATCGACCGACGCACCGATAAGCGTACCGAAGAGCCGCAACCACCATGGCAGCGCTTCGGCAGTCTGCCGCGAGATCCGCTTGCGCATCAGCGGCCCCCATGCGAGCGTCGCCGCTATCGCAGCGAGGACGGCGTCGGCGGTCGGGTGGCCGGGGAGGGTCTTCAGAAACCGGACGAAGGCGCTCTTCGCGCCTCGCGCCTCGAGGCCCTCGAGCATTGCCGCGGCTTTTGCGTCGCGCGCCTCGCTCACGAACAGTTGCGTCGCGCTCGTGCGGACCTTGCTGACGTCGAAGTGCTCGTCGCGGGCGTCATGAAGATCACCGGCGCGGACGAACAAGTCGATCAGCTCGCGAAGCGCGTCGCGGGCCCCCTGCTGGCGGCGCGGACCGACGATGCTCGCGGCGGCCGCGAGCACGCTGTTGGGCGCGTTGCCCGCTTCGCGCGACGCCTGCGCCGCGATCAGGGTCGCGTCGCCCGAGAGGTTGAGCTCGGCATTGATCGCGACGTTGACGAGCTTCTGGTCGTTCTCGCCGCCGGGCTCGTGCAGCAGCGCGAGGCACACGTTGGATTCGATGGGGTACTGCGCGGCGTCGAGCATCGAGACGCCGTGCAGGCTCGTGACCTGCGTCGTCGCGTCCATCTGCGACGCCCCCGACGTGTCCTTCATCGACTGCCGCGGGAACAGCGCGCCGACCTGTCCGTTGAGCGCGGCGATCTGCTCGTCGTACGGCGCCATCGCCTTGACCACGCCGATCTTCAGCGATGGGGGCAAGTCGAGGCCGCGGTCGGCGCCGAACCAGGGCTTCAGCGCGAGACTGCCCTCGGGCTCGAAATCGGGGCGCGTCGCGTTCAAGCGCATGACGGCGTCGAGCGCGAGCGGGATGTGCGCGATGTTGGTGACGACCGCACCCTTTGCCGAGACGACCGGGTTTTCGGGCGTGAAGAGGCTGCCGACGCCGAACTTCTCCATGAACCAGCGTTCCTTGCCCGCGGCGTCGTCGGATCCGCCGGCCATCGCGCCGGCGTGCCCAACGGCACGGGTCAGCTTGTTCTTCCAGCGGCCGACAACGCAGGCGACGATCGGCTTCGTGAACTCCGCGTCGAACTCGTAGTAGCCGCCCGGCTCGACGTACATGACGGCGGCCTTCGAGCGCGCGTCGTTGGCCAACGCGAACGCGAACTCGGGTGCGGCGAAGTGGATGTAGACGTCCTTGCCCGACGAGATGAGCGTCGTCGTGCCCCAGCCGGCCATCCGGAGGTATGTCGCGATCGTCGTCGTGAAATTGCCCGAGTTCGAGAAGATCGCGATCGAGCCCTTGCGCAGCGCCTCCGCCGGACTGTCGCCGCCGAGCGCGCCCCCGATCCGCACGTGGTTCCAGGCGTCGGCGACGCCGAGGCTGTTGCCGCCGAAGATGTCGATCCCGTTCTGCTGACCCATCGCGCGTATCTCGCGCGAGTCGTGCACCGACAGCTTCTCGGTGACGATGTAGATCTTCTTGAGGTCCGGATTGACGCGGATCAGCTCGGCGACGCCGTCGCGTGCGCCCGAGGGCGGCAGGTAGACGACCCCGCAATTGAAGCGATGGCCCGCGCCGAGGCCCTCGAGCACGCTGTTGTAGACCGGAACATTTCCGATCGGCGTTTCGAGCACCTGGCCCCGTCGCCCCGGCGAAGTACCGAACACGACGTTGCCGCCCGAGTACGCGTGCCCGACCGGCGTTACGTCGCTCGACTCGCCGCCGAGAACATTGAGAACGCAGACGCGATCCTCGCGTGTCGCGACCTGCGCGAGCGAGCTGATTCCCACGTAGTACTTGAAATCACCGACACCAGGGCGGTACATGACATCCTCCTGAAAGTGGCCTGGTCGAACCGGATCAACGCCCGGCGGGGTTCGAGCCCGGATTGAGCTTCGCGGCAAGCTGCTCGCGCCCGCCCGCCTTCATCCACGCGTCGGCGGCCTGCGCGAACTTGATCACCTCGCTCATGTCCGAATCGAAGCCGAAGATCCGGTACGGCAGCCCGAGCGCATCGCAGGTGTCGCGCATCGCGCCCATCCCGCGGACGAGGTTCGGGCCGCCGCGCCCAATGACGACATAGAGCGGGGTCGCGCCGCGCTTGCTGAAATGCTCGCGAAGCGCATCGGCCATCGCGCGGAACGTTTCGAAGATGTCGGTGTTGTTGGACTTGCCGCCTATGATGAAGAGCACGTTGGTCTTCCGCAGCCAGTGCTTGAAGCAGATCGAAGCGACCGCCTTCATCTTCTCGTACGGCGGGTTGCCTCCGAAGTCCGACGAGATGATCGCATCGTCGCCCAGCAGCTCGGTGACCAGCGAGTTCGCGCCGCCGCCGAAGGTCGGCGCGAGAATCGTGCCGTTCGGATTGATCACGTAGACGTCACTCTGCCCCTGGTACGTCCGAAGCTGGTTGATCTCCTGCTCGAAGTCCGAAAAGTCGACGGCGAAGATATGCGGCGGCAAATTGAGGCGCTGCCAGCGTGGATCGTCGCGGTCGAAGCCGCATTTGAAGTCGCAGGCGACCGGCGTCAGCCGTCCGCCCTTGTCGGGGCGCATCCTGATCGGATTCAGCTCGAGCGTGGTCATCCCGAAGTCGTGATAGAGCTCCCAGAGCTTCGGCAGATGCTGGACGAGCGGCGAGATCAGCTGCTTCGGCGCGTCGAGCGCGGACAGCGCGTTCGCAACGACGAACGCCTTCATGCCCGTCAGCGCGTCGAACGGCACGCTCGCGACCTTGTCCTTCGCGAGCTCCTCGATGTCCATGCCGCCCATGTGCGTTAGCGTCATCGTCGGCGCGCGAAAATGCGTCGAGTCGGTGATCGAGAAATAGACTTCGTGCTCCGCGGGCACGGCGCCCTCGAAGGTCACGCCGTTCGCCTTCGCGACCTGGTGGCCGTGCCGATGCTCGACGAAGTAGAGGCGTTCCTTCTCGCTCAGCGCGCTCTTCAGGTCCTTTGCGCGGCCAAGCAGGCCGGCCTTGCCTTTCTTGCCGACACCGCCCTTGAACACCGGTTTGACGAAGATCGAGCCGTGGCGCTCGATGAGGGCCTTGATCTCCTCCTCGCTCGCGTCGGGACCGAGCACCTCGGACGTGGGAAAGCCGGCGAATTGCAGGAGCTTCGCGCCGTAGAGCATTCCAGTGACTTGCATCGCGTCTCCTCCGTTGCCCGCTATCGGGATGAGCGATAATCGCCGGAAAAGCTTTCACGGAGCTTTCCCGGCGGGGCATTTCGGAGGCCCTTCACTTAATTTTCGGGCGGGATGCTGGCTTAGGGACGGCCGGTACGCCAAGAGGAGCGATCGGATGCGGGTGCTTCTCGCCGAGGACAATCCCCAGCTCGTGACCTGGCTCGCGAAGGCGCTGCGGCACGGCCATTACGCCGTCGACACCGTAAGCGACGGGCCGGGCGCCGAGCAGCTCCTCGTCTCCGAGGACTACGACGCCGTGATCCTCGACCTGACGCTGCCGCGCATGGATGGCCTCGATGTCCTGCGGCGGGTGCGCGAGCGCGGATCGCGCACGCCGATTCTCGTGCTCACTGCGCGCGGCGCGCTCGACGATCGCTTGCGGGGATTCGATCTCGGCGCCGACGACTACCTGACGAAGCCTTTCGAGCTCGCCGAGCTCGAGGCCCGCCTCAGGGCGCTCATCCGCCGCTCGCAGGGGGAAGGCAAGTCGGTCGTCTCGCTCGGCCCGCTCTCCTACGAAAGCGGCGGGCGGATGTTCCACCTGCACGGCGTGCCGCTCAAGCTGCGGCCGCGGGAACACGCCGTGCTCGAGGTTCTCTTGCTGCGCGCGGGGAAGGTCGTGAGCAAGGAAGCGCTCCACGAGAAGATCTTCGACCTCGACGCATCGGCGAGCCACGAGAGCGTCGAGGTCTACGTCCATCGCCTGCGCAAGCATCTCGACCGCTCCGGTATCGCGATCGTCACGATCCGCGGGTTGGGATACACGCTTGAGACGACCGGATAGAGCCAGCAGCCTGCTGCGGCAGCTTCTTGCCTGGCTGCTGATTCCGCTCGTAGCGCTGCTCGCGTTCAACGCGTTCCTGAGCTATCGCACCGCGCTGGACGCGGCCAACGAGGCGTACGACCGGCTGCTGCTCGCGTCGGTTCGCGCCATCGCCGATCGCGTCAGCGTGGTCGACGACGAAGTGCGGGTCGATGTTCCCTATGTCGCGCTCGAGCTGTTCGAGTCGAAGAGCCAGGAAAGGATCTTCTATCGCGTCGCCACGGCCGAAGGCGCAACGATAA
This sequence comes from Casimicrobiaceae bacterium, assembly GCA_035541655.1. Lineage (GTDB taxonomy): Bacteria > Pseudomonadota > Gammaproteobacteria > Burkholderiales > Casimicrobiaceae > CAIWHR01. Next base: position 9,041 of record DATKMY010000074.1, read on the forward strand.
CCGGCTACGAGGACCTGCCACTGCCGCCGCGTGCGCCTGCGATTCCCGACGCCCCCGTGTTCTGGCGCGCCGACTATCACGATGAGCGGGTGTACCTCGGCGCCCTCGCGAAGGCGTTCTACGACTCGGGGCCGCGCGGACCGGTGTTGATCGTCGTCGGCGAGACGGCCGAGGCGCGCGATGCGCTATCGCGCGAGATCCTCGTCGACAGCGTCGGGCGGCAAGGGCTGCTCATTGCCGTCGCCGCGCTGGTGGTCTGGGTGGGGCTACGGCGCAGCCTGCGTCCCGTCGTTCACCTGACCAACGCGATAGCGCGGCGGGCGCCGACCGATCTCGCGCCGATCGACGGCACCGGCGTGCAGAGCGAAGTGCGTCCGCTGATCGACGCGCTGAACCAGCACACCGGGCGTCTCGACGAGCTTATCGCGGCGCGGCAGCGCTTCCTCGACGACGCGTCGCACCAGCTGCGGACGCCGCTAGCGGCGCTGAAGACGCAGGCGGAGTTCGGCCTCTCCGCGGTCCCGGCGAGGGGCTCCGGGCGCGGTGCCGACCTCCCGGAAGCCCTTCGCGCGCTGCTCGGCGATATCCATCGAACGACCGACCAGACGATTCGCCTGGTCAATCAGCTGCTCGCGCTGGCGCGCGCCGAGCCGCAGGGCGTGCCGAGCCGCGACATCGCCGACGTCGATCTCGACGCGCTCGCGCGCGCGACGACGACCGAGCTCGTGCCGGCGGCGCGGCAGAAGCAGATCGATCTCGGCTTCGAAGGCGGGGGCGAAGGCATCGTCACCGGCAACCGGGTGCTCCTGCACGAATTGATTGTCAACCTCGTTGACAATGCGATCCGCTACACGCCGGCGGAGGGTCGCATCACGGTGCGCGTGCGATCGCGCTCGTCGGAAGGCGGGCTTGCAGCAGAAGGGAGACCAGGCGGGCGTGGGGCGACGAAGCTCGTCGTGCTCGAAGTCGAGGACAACGGTCCAGGGATTTCGCCCGAGGAGCGTGAACGCGTGTTCGAGCGGTTTTACCGGGGATCCACCGCGACGAGCCACGGATCCGGCCTCGGTCTCGCCATCGTGAAGGATATCTGCCGGTCGCATGCCGCGGCAATCGAGCTCGCCTCGCCGGCGGAGGGAACGGGCTTGCGCGTGGTCGTGACCTTCGAATGCCGATCGACGACGCTAGCGCGATCCGCCTCCGCCGGCGCCTGACCCGCGGCTCACCGCTTCGCGCCACTGCTTCACGAACTCCTGCCGCTTTGCGCGATCGAGATACACGAGGAGCCCGGGCCCGACGCCGATCGGCCGCATCGCAGCGCCCAGAGTCTTCGCCAGTCCCGCCGCCGTCAGATCGCTCGCCAGGTCGCTGCGCACCGAGAGCAGACCGGACTTCGTCGCGAGCAGCGACTGACCCCCCTGCGACAGCAGGAAATCCAGCCACAGCCGCGCCGCGTTGGGGTGCGGCGCCCCCTTCGCGATGATCGCGACGCGCGACAGCACGAGCGCGTAGTCCTTCGGCAGCACGAAGCCGATCGCCGGGTCCATCTTCGCCCGCGCGATCGCGTACGAGCCGATCACGTTGTAGCCTAGCAGCACCTGACCGCGACCGACGGCCTCCATCATCGCCGCAGTGCTCGCCTCGAAGCGTGCGTCGGTATCGCCGAGCAGCTTCGCGAATTGCCAGAAGCCCGGCGTCGCGCGGCTGTCCTGCGTCGCGAACAGGAAGCCGACGCCGGCGCGTTCGATGTCGTACGTGATCACCTTGCCCCTGAACCGATCCGGCCGCTCCTTGAGCAGCCGCGCGAAGTCCGCGTGCGATTGCGGCACCTCGCTCGCCGAGAGCAAGCGCTCGTTGTAGAGGAAGCCGACGGGCTCGAACGTGGTGCCGAACGCCTCGGTCTTCCACACCGCCCATTCTGGAAGAGCGCCCGCTTCGGGCGATGCGTACGCCTGCGCATGCCCGTCGTTGACGAGCTTGAGCTGCAGGTCCATCGCCGAGCTCCACAGAACGTCGGCGCTTGGCCTGTGCGCGGCGCGATCCGCGACGAAGCGCCCGTACAGATCCGGACTCTCGAGCTCTTGATAGTCGACCTTCACGTCGGGGTACAGCGACTCGAACGCACGAACGAGAGGCGTGGCGGCGGAAACGTCGGTCGTCGCGTGCACGACGACGCGGCCTTCCTTCCGTGCCGCTGCGATCGTTTCTGCGTAAGAGGATGGATATCCGGCCGGCGGGATTTGCGCCCAGGCGCAACCGACCGCGAACGTCAGCGCGATTCCCGCAAGACGGATCGAGCGCATGGGGGTGATGTTGTCGGCGCGAGGCTAAGGCAACACAGGAGAGCTCAGGAAGTCGCGGACGATCGCGATCTGCTCGTCGGATGCGAGCCACGGCGCGTGTCCGATGCCCGGGAGCTCGACCACGCGGGCGAGCGGATTGCTCGCGCGCATCTGTTCGACCGTCGAGGGCAGCAGCAGATCGGATTCAGCGCCGCGAATCACGAGCGTCGGACACTGCACCGCGTTCCACACGGGCCAGAGGTCCACGCCGAACAGGAAATCCTTGCCGAACTGCACCTCGGCGTTCGAGCCGTGGCGCATCGCACTGATGATGCCGGGGTCGAACGCGAGGGCGTACGCGCCGTCCTCGAGGCGCCGCGAGCTGTGCAGCGCGACGTCGCGCCAACGCTCGTCGGCGAGCGGCCCGAACGTCGCGCAGGCCGCGCGCAGGTGGCGCTCGACTTCGGCGAGGTCGGCAAATCGCGTCTCCGCGCCGGAGTGCTCGAACTTGAGCCGCAGCAGCGCAGGCCAGGGAACAAGCGGTCCGACATCGTTCAGCACGAGGCGGCGAATCGGCGTGTTGCGCTTCGCCGCGAGCATCATGCCGAGGAGCCCGCCCATCGACGTGCCGATCCAGTCGACGCGAGGCACGTGCGGGCGCGCGATGCGGCGCCACAGCCGCCCCATCGCCGTTGGCTGGAGCGGCGCGGTGAGGCGGGCGATCAGCGCAGCGGCGTCCGCGACATAGATGTCGAATCCGTAGTCCTCCTTGTGCTCGAGCCAGTCGCTCTCGCCGCGGCCGACGACGTCCATGCATGCGATGCGGCAGTCCTGCGCAAGGCGGGCGGCGAGCGCGTCGAAATCGCGGCAGTTGCGGGTGAGGCCATGGACGCAGATGACGAGATGCGGATCGCGCGGGTCACCCCACTCGGTGTAGGCGACACCGTGGAAGCCGTGGGGCCCGAGGCTCCAGAACTTGTGGAAGCGCGGCGACATGGCAAGGGCAATCGAAGAACCCGCGAGCCGTGGGGACAGGACGGAGAATGCGACACGCGCGGCAACGCGGGCCGCAGCAGCCTATACTGACGCTCCGGCGTTGACAACCCGCCGGGGCCAATGGATTGCTGCGGCCTGGGACGAAGCTCCACTCAACGAGGGACTGATCGATGGCTATCGATTGGACGGCGTTCACGCCGTGGTCGGCTTTTGCCGGCGGCGCGATCATCGGAATCGCGGCGGCGATGTTTGCTCTCGTCAATGGCCGCATCGCCGGCATCAGCGGGATCGTCGGGGGGCTGCTGCGGCCGACGCGCGCGGACGCTGGATGGCGGGCGGCGTTCATCGCGGGATTGGTCGCCGCGCCGATCGTCTACGGCGTCTTCGCACGGCTGCCGCCGATCGTCGTCGACGGTGGATACCCGCTGCTGATCGCAGCCGGCCTGCTGGTCGGCGTCGGGACGCGCTTTGGGGCCGGCTGCACGAGCGGTCACGGGGTCTGCGGATTGTCGCGCGCATCGCCGCGCTCGCTCGTGGCGACGCTCGCGTTTATGGCGGCTGCGTTCGTCACCGTGTTCGTCACCCGGCACGTCGTCGCGGGCTGAAGGGCGGAACATGTACGCGCTATTCGCATTCGTGGCCGGACTCGTATTCGGGATCGGGCTCATCGTCTCGCAGATGGCGAGCCCCGCGAAGGTCATCGGCTTCCTCGATGTCGCGGGGCGCTGGGACCCGTCGCTCGCTTTCGTGATGTGCGGGGCCATCGCCGTCGCGGCGATCGGCTTCGCGCTGGCGGGCCGGCGCCCGACGACGCTCCTCGGCACGCCGTTCCTCCTTCCGACGACGCGCATCATCGATGCGCGCCTCGTCGGGGGCGCGCTGCTATTCGGCATCGGCTGGGGACTCGGCGGCTTCTGCCCAGGCCCCGCTTTCGTCGCACTGGGCGCGGGTCAGGTGAAGGCGTTCGTCTTCGTTGCCGCGATGCTCGCAGGGATGCTCGCGTTCGAACGGATCGAAGCGGCGCGCACACGACTCGCGACCGCTGCGCCGCAAGCCACCGTACCCACGAGCGAATGATGCTGATCTTCCGCCAACTCTTCGATCCGCAGTCGTCGACGTACTCGTACCTCCTTGCCGATAGCCGCAGCCGCGAAGCAATTCTGATCGACCCCGTCTTCGAGCAGGCCCGGCGCGACGCGGCGCTCATCCAGGAGCTCGGCCTGAAGCTCGTCGCGACACTCGACACGCACGTCCACGCCGACCACGTGACGGGCGCCTGGCTCCTCAAGCAGACATGCGGCAGCGCGATCGCGGTGAGCGCGGCGAGCGGCGCGACGGGCGCGGATCGCCCGCTCGCGCACGGCGACCGCGTCGACTTCGGCAGCCGCTACCTCGAGGTTCGCGCGACGCCGGGGCATACGCAGGGCTGCCTCACGTTCGTGCTCGACGACGAGAGCATGGCGTTTACCGGCGACTGCCTGTTGATTCGCGGCAGCGGCCGCACCGACTTCCAGCAGGGCGACGCGCGCGCGATGTACCGCTCGGTACGCAGCCAGATCATGACGCTGCCGCCGTCGTGCCTGCTCTATCCCGCGCACGACTACCGCGGCCTGACGGTGACTTCGGTGGAAGAGGAGCGCCGCTTCAACCCGCGGCTGGGCGGCGAGATCGGCGAGGGCGACTTCGTCGGCTACATGAACAACCTGGGATTGCCGCACCCGAAGCTCATGGACATCGCCGTGCCCGCCAATCTGCAATGCGGCAAGCCCCAGGGGGCGACGCTGCCGGCGGACGAGCCCTCGTGGGCGCCGCTCACGTTCACCTTCGCGGGCATCTACGAGATCCAGCCGCACGCACTCGAAGAGCACGCGCCGGTGATTCAGATCGTCGACGTGCGCGAGCGTGACGAGTTCAACGGGCCGCTCGGCCGTATCAAGGGGGCGATCTGCATCCCGCTCGGCGAGCTGCCTCGCCGCCTGGACGACCTCTCCCGCGATCGGCCGGTCGTGGCCGTCTGCCGATCGGGAGCGCGCTCGGCGCAGGCGTCGGTGCTCCTCGCGAAATCGGGCTTCCCTCGCGTGGCGAACCTCGCCGGCGGAATGCTGCGCTGGCGCGGCGAGGGTCAACCCGTCGACGGCGGGCGCGAGTAGCTTCGCGGCAAGCGCGTCCACAAGCCTCGGGGGCGTCACGAATACCGGGCGCCTGCGGCTTGCGCGACGCGCGGCCCTTCGCAGAGGCGCGCGCGGTGAACGGTGCGCCGTCAGGCGCGCAAGTCGGACGTGATCCGCTCGGCGCGCAGCGTGGTGGCGAAGCGGTTGCGCGCTCGCAGCCGGTCGTCGTTGACGATGCCGCCGATCGTGCCGGCGATCACCATGATCACGCCGGCAAGCGGCAGGACGAGGATCAGCCCCGTGATGCCGGCGACCGCCCCGCCGACGAAGATCAGCACGACGGTCGGCAACGGATGCATGTGCAGGCTCCGGCCGACGGTGAGCGGCATGAACACGAAGTCGTCGAGCAGCCGCACGAACAGGAAGAGCGCGATCGCCGCATAGACGACCCATGGATCCGACGGAAAGTCGGTGGCGGCGACGAGCACGACGATCGCGCAGCCGATGACGGAGCCGACGAATGGAACCCACGCGAGGACGGCCGCCATCAGGCCCAAACCGAACGCATTGGGCATGCCGATCACGAGTAGCCCCAACCCGAGGCAGATCGTGTCGAGCGCGGTGAGCTTGAGCAGGCCCTGGAAATAGGCACGCGCCGTCGCGTCGACGCGATCGACCATGTAGAGCGTTCGCTCGTAGTAGGCGTTGGGAACGGCGTCGGTGCAGAACTTGAGGAAGCGCCGGCCGTCGCGCAGGAAGAAGAACGCGAGAAAGGGCGCGAGCAGCAGCGCGGGGAGCGAAACGGCCGCGCCGAGCAGCGTGTCGGTGAGCTGGTCCTGCGCGTAGAAGCCGCTGAACGCGGCGATCTTCTTCGCCATCTGGGCGTGGAATTCGGCGCGCTTGAGAAAGGCAAACTGCGATTCGAGCATCACGAGCGTGCGGTCGAGCAGCGCCTGCCCGCCGGCGAGATAGCGCGACACCGCTTCCTCGCCGCTCACCGCCTGCGCGGCGAGCCACGGCAGCGTGGGCACCATTGCGACCACGGCGGCGATCGCGAAGACCCCCGCGACGATCGCCGCCGACTTCTCGCGCTCGATCCCGGCGAGCGTCAGCCGGCGCACCGCAGGGAAGAGCGCGTAGTAGAGGATGATCGCCAGCAGAAACGGTACGACGAACCACAGCGCCTGCCGGAGAAGCACGAGAAGCAGCGTCGTGCAGGCGATCGTCGCCGTCCAGACGAGCGGCCCGGACGAGAGATACCGGCTCGAGCCCGTGTTCGTGTCTCTCGCGCCCTTCACGAAGGGTTTCCGTTCAGCGGGCGGAGCGGTCGCGAAGCTGCCGGCCGAGCTGGCGCGCGAGCTGCAGCGCGATCTTCGAGGCGACGACCGCGTGCGTGTCGAGCAGGCTCTCGAAGTCGCCGCGCGAGAGCGAAGCGAGCACGCAGTCCTCGGCTGCGCGCGCCTGCGCGGCGCGGGGCGCGTCCTCGAGCAACGCGAGCTCGCCGAAAATGACGCCGGAGCCGATCTCGGTGATCTTGCCGGTCTCGGGTTCGCCCTGGCGGCAGATGAGCACGCGGCCGGTAATCACCGCGTAGACCGTCTGGCCTTCCTCGCCCTCGTCGAAGATGATCTCGCCCTTCAGGTAGCGGCGCTCGTGGAGCATTCCATCGATCACGCGCAGCTCGGAGCGCGACAGCGTCGCGAACAGGAAGAGCTGCCGGAGCGTACCGAGACGCGGCGTTTCCTTGCGATCCCGGAAGAACCCGAGCATCGATCACCCTCCCCGAGCGCCCCGGATGCCGGGGCGACGACGTCACTCTACAACAGGTGGCGGCGATCGGGTCGCCGCGGGCGAGCCCGCGAGACGCCTAGCCGCGCGGCCGCTGCGGGGGCGGCGAAGCCGAGGGTTCGCGGCTCCCTCCCGCCTCTGCGAGCCGCTGCAGGTAACGGCGCCACATCTCGTCCTGGTTCACGCCCAGCGCGTACAGATAATCCCAGGAGTAGATGCCGGTATCGTGGCCGTCGGAGAACCTCGGGCGGACCGCATAGAGACCGACCGGCTCGAGCTCCGTGATCTCGACATCCTTCTTCCCGATCTGCAGCACCTCCTGCCCGGGTCCATGGCCGCGCACCTCCGCCGACGGCGAGTAGACGCGCAGGAACTCCAGGGGAAGCCGAAAGCGCTTGCCGTCGCTGTACGCGATCTCGAGCACGCGTGATTTCTGGTGCAGCAGGATCTCGGTGGGTGTCGGGTCGTCGCGGTTGAGTCCGGCCATCGGGGCCTCGGTTCAGCGATTCAGTCCCAGCGATCGTCGCGCACCTGCACTTCGCCCTCGTGGACGCGCACCGGAAACGTCTCGGTCGGCTCGTAGGCGGGCGCGCTCAACGCTTCGCCGGTGCGGAGCGAGAAGCGGGCGCCGTGCCGGGGACAGACGATCACGTCGCCATCCACGGAGCCGCCCGTCAATTGCCCGGCGTCGTGCGTGCACACGTCGGCGATCGCGTAGTAGTCTCCGTCCAGGTTGAACACGGCGATCCGCGCGCCATCGACGTCGGCTACGCGCCAGTCCCCCGGCGCGATCTCGTCGGCGCGCGCGACCGTGACCCAATCGCTCATCGTCAGATCGCGACGACCTCGATGTCGGGCTCGATCTGCCGCACCAGGCTCTCGATGCCGGCGAGCGTGCCCGAGATCGAGCTCGGGCAGCTTCCGCACGCGCCCTGGTAGTGGACGGTGAGCCGGTCGCCTTCGAGGCCGATCACGTAGAGATCGCCGCCGTCGCCCTGAAGGTAGGGACGGATGCGCTCGTCGAGGAGCTCGTTGATCCGGTCGAGCCGCTCCTGGTCCTCGGGGGTGAGGTCCGCCAGCGCCGGCGCGGCTGCCGCCGTCACGCGCGCCGAGTGCTCGTCGGCCGACGCTGCCGCGCGGATCGGTTCGGCGACGAGCCGGCTCAGCGTCCGCCAGTCGGCGCCGCCGTCCTGCGTGATGGTGATCCAGCGGTCGACGTAGAAGACGTTCGTTACGCTGGGGATGGCGAAGAGCGCCGCGGCGAGTGGATCGTCCTTCGCCTGCTCCGCGTTCTCGTACGAGCGTGCCATCCCCCACGTCAGCGGTTCGCGAAGGATGAACTTCTTCGCGTTGGGATTCGGCGTGTCCTCGATGTCGTCGATTCGCGGCATCTTGGCGTCAGGCTCCACCGATCGGCGCGTGCATCGGATCGTCGTCCGCTTCGGTCGTCGCCTTCGCGACCGCGTTGAGCGCGGCGGACAGCGTGTGCCACGGCAGGATCGCGCATTTGACGCGCGTCGGCAGGTCGCGCACGCCCGCGAAGACCGACAGCCGGCCGAGGTGGGCAAGACCGTCCGCGCCGATCTTCCCGATCGCCATCTCGCGGAATTCCCGGATCAGCGTTTCCGCCTCCGCCCGCGACCTGCCCTTGACCGCCACGGTCATCATCGACGCGGAGGCTTTGCAGATCGCGCACGATTCCCCTTCGAAGGCGATCGCGCCGATCTTGTCGTCGTCGAGCGCGAGCGCGACGTCGATGCGATCGCCGCACAGCGGATTGTGCCCTTCCGCGTGGTGGTTCGCGCTCGGCAGCGTGCCGTAGTTGCGCGGCTTGCGGTTGTGATCGAGGATCACTTCCTGGTAGAGCGCCTTCGGATCGGCCATTACGCGAACACCTTCTGGACGTTGCGAATGCCGGCGATCAGCGCATCGACCTCGGCCATCGTGTTGTAGAGCGCGAACGATGCGCGCGAGGTCGCGGGAACGTGGAATCGCTGCATCACCGGCTGCGCGCAGTGGTGTCCGGTGCGCACCGCGATTCCCTCCTCGTTGAGGAGCGTCCCGACGTCGTGCGGGTGCACGCCGTCGATCGTGAACGAGATCACCGACGCCTTTCGCGCCGCGGTGCCGATGATGCGCACGCCCTTCATCCGGCTCATTTGCGCGGTCGCGTACTCGAGCAGCTCGTGCTCGTGCGCGGCGATCGCCGCCATGCCGATCGCGGAGAGGTAGTCGACGGCGGCGCCGATGCCCACCGCGCCGGCGATGGGCGGCGTTCCCGCCTCGAACACGTGCGGGAGCGAGTTGTACGTCGTCTTCTCGAACGTGACCGACAGGATCATGTCGCCGCCGCCCTTGTACGGGTTCATCTTCTCGAGCAGCGACGCCTTGCCGTGCAGGATGCCGATCCCGGTCGGTCCGCACATCTTGTGCCCGGAGAACGCGTAGAAGTCGCTGTCGAGGTCCTGGACGTTGACCGGCAGATGCGGAACCGCCTGCGCGCCGTCCACCAGCACCGGGACGCCGTGCGCGTGCGCGAGCGCGATCATCCGCTTCACCGGGTTGATCGTGCCGAGCGCGTTCGACACGTGCATGACGCCGACGAACCTCGTGTGCGCGTTGAAGAGCTTCTCGTAGGCGTCGAGATCGAGCTCGCCGGCGTCGTCGACGGGGACCACGCGGATCCGTGCACGCTTCTCCTCGGCGAGCATCTGCCAAGGCACGATGTTCGAATGGTGCTCGAGCGTCGTCAGGATGATCTCGTCGCCGGCGCCGATGAACTTGCGGCCGTAGCCATGGGTGACGAGGTTGATCGCGTCGGTCGTGCCGCTGGTGAAGATCACCTCGCGGTCCTCGCGCGCGTTGATGAAGCGCTGGATCTTGTGCCGCGCTTGCTCGTATTCGTGGGTCGCAGTCTCCGACAGGTAGTGGACGCCGCGGTTGACGTTCGCGTGCTGCGTCGTCGCGTAGCGGACGAGGCGATCGATCACCTGGCGCGGCATCTGGCTCGACGCCGCGTTGTCGAGATAGACGAGCGGGTGCCCGTTCACCTCGAGCCCGAGGATCGGGAAGTCGGCCCGGATGCGCTCGACGTCGTAGGCCGGTGCGCTTTGCGCGCGTACTGGGGTCTCGAGCGCGGTCATGGTAGTTGCGTCTGTGCGAGCAGCGTCGCCTCGAGCTGCCGCCGCAGCGAAGGCAACGGGATGCGATCGACGATTTCGGCGCCGAATGCGTAGGTCAGGAGGCTTCGGGCTGCCGCGTCGCCGAGGCCGCGGCTGCGCAGATAGAACAGGGCGTCGGCGTCGAGGCGGCCCACGGTGGCGCCGTGCGCGCACTTGACGTCGTCGGCGAAGATCTCGAGCTGCGGCTTGGTGTCGACCTGCGCGCGGTCGCCGAGCAGCAGGTTGCGGCTCGACTGCGAGGAGTCGGTCTTCTGGGCGTGCGGATGGACGTAGATCTTGCCGTTGAACACCGCGTGCGCAGCGCCGCCGACGATGCATTTGTGGAGCTGGCGGCTCACGCCGCGCGGCTTTCGATGCGCGATCGACGTGTGCGTGTCGGCGAGCTGCCGGCCGCCGATCACCGCGAGGCCGTCCACCGTGCAGCTCGCGCCCTCCGCCGCCTGCTCCACGGCGAGGTTGTAGCGCGAAAGGCGTGCTCCCAGTGCCACGCTGACCGACCGGAATCGCGACCCGGTGGCGAGCGACACGGCGCCGCTGCCGATATGGAATGCCTGGCCCCCCTCGCGCTGTACGCGGACGTGATCGATGCTCGCGTCCTCGGCGAGCGCGATTTCGGTGACTGCGTCGGTGAAGTAGGGGCCGTCGGTGAGTGAGACGTAGTCCTCGACGACCGTCGCAGCGCTCGCCCGTCCCGCGACGACGAGGCAGCGGGGATAGCTTGCCGCGCCCTTCGTGCGCGCGACGAACAGCAGGTGCACGGGGACGGCCGCCGCCGAGGCGGGGGGCACGAAGATCAACGCGCCGTCGTGGACGAAAGCCGTGTTGAGCGCCGCGAACACGTTGTCGCGGAATACGGCGTAACGTCCGAGGTGACGCGCGGCGAGATCGCCTTGCGCGGCATCCGCAGTCGCGAGGTTGGCGACGACAGGGCCGTTCGCCGTGATCCGCGAGAGCTCCGGAGCGTAGACGCCGTCGACGAAAACGAGCCGCGAGGCCGCCTCGCCGAGATCGAAGCGGCCGGCATCGGCCACCTCGCGCACGACGCGCTCGCGTACGGGCTGGAACGTCTGCCTCGTGAGCGGTGAGAGATCGGTGAAGCGCCATTCCTCGTCGCGGACCGTCGGCACCGTCAGCGCGCCGACGCGGTCGACCGCCTCGGCGCGCAGCGCGTTGAGCGAGGCGTGCGCGCTCGCCGGCAGCATCGGCCGGCCGGCGAGCAGGCTTTCGAGATAGCCCGCGGCAGGCGCGGGGTGGGTCGTCGTCATGCCGATGCCGCTGCGCGCGCTTCCTCGTCGATCCAGTCGTAGCCCCGCGTCTCGAGCATCAACGCGAGGTCCTTGCCGCCGGTCTTGACGATCCTGCCGGCGTCCATCACGTGGACGTAATCGGGCACGATGTAATTGAGGAGACGCTGGTAGTGCGTGACGACGACCGTCGCGTTGTCGGGCGAGGAGAGGCGGTTGATCCCTTCGGCGACGACCCGCAGCGCATCGATGTCGAGGCCGGAATCGGTTTCGTCGAGGAACGCGAGCTTCGGCTCGAGGAGGGCCATCTGCAGCACTTCGTTGCGCTTCTTCTCGCCGCCCGAGAATCCCTCGTTGACGCTGCGATCCAGGAACTCGGGGTTCATCTCGAGAAGCTTCATCTTCTCGCGCACGAAATCGTCGAATTCGAGCGGATCGAGCTCGTCTTTTCCGCGCTGCGCCTGCACCGAGTTGTACGCGAGGCGCAGGAACTGGCTGTTGCCGACCCCTGGAATCTCGACCGGGTATTGAAACGCGAGGAACACGCCCGCGCGGGCGCGCTCCTCCGGCGGGAGCGCGAGCAGGTTCGCGCCGTCGTAGAGGACTTCGCCCGCCGTGACGGTGTAAGCAGGGTGTCCGGCGAGCACCTTGGCGAACGTGCTCTTGCCCGAGCCGTTCGGACCCATGATCGCGTGCACTTCGCCCAGCCGCGCGGTGAAGTCGATCCCCTTCAGGATCTCGACGCCGTTCACCGTCGCCCGCAGGTTGCGCACCTCGAGCAGCGGTTTCGCCCCGTCGCGGATCATCCGACGCTTCCTTCGAGCTTCAGGCCGAGGAGCTTCGTCGCCTCGACGGCGAACTCCATCGGCAGCTGCTGGAACACCGTCTTGCAGAAGCCGTTGATGATCATCGACACCGCTTCCTCGGTGCCGATCCCGCGCTGCGCGAAGTAGAAGAGCTGGTCCTCGCCGATCTTCGACGTCGACGCCTCGTGCTCGACCGTCGCCGTCGGGTTCCGCACCTCGATGTACGGGAACGTGTTCGCGCCGCAGCGCTCGCCGATGAGCATCGAGTCGCATTGCGAATAGTTGCGCGCGCCTTCGGCCTTCGGCCCGATCTTGACGAGGCCGCGGTAGCTGTTGTTCGAGCGGCCGGCCGAGATGCCTTTGCTGACGATAGTGCTGCGCGTGTTCCGGCCGATGTGGACCATCTTGGTCCCTGTATCCGCCTGCTGGTGATGGTTGGTCAGCGCGACGGAGTAGAACTCGCCGACGGAGTTGTCGCCGAGCAGCACGCAGCTCGGGTACTTCCACGTGATCGCCGAGCCGGTCTCGACCTGCGTCCACGAGATCCGCGAGTCGGCACCCTTGCACAGTCCGCGCTTGGTGACGAAGTTGTAGATGCCGCCGACGCCGTTCTCGTCGCCCGCGTACCAGTTCTGCACTGTCGAATACTTGATGTCGGCGCGCTCGAGCGCGACGAGCTCGACGACCGCCGCGTGGAGCTGGTTGGTGTCGAACTTCGGCGCGGTGCACCCTTCGAGATACGAGACCGACGCGCCCTCCTCGGCGACGATCAGAGTGCGCTCGAACTGCCCCGAGTCCTGCGTATTGATGCGGAAGTACGTGGAGAGGTCCATCGGGCACTTCACGCCCTTCGGGATGAAGCAGAAGGAACCGTCGGTGAACACCGCCGAGTTGAGCGCCGCGTAGTAGTTGTCGCCGGAGGGAACCACGGTTCCGAGGTATTTGCGTACGAGCTCCGGATACTTCTGGACCGCTTCCGAGATCGAGCAGAACAGGATGCCGACCTCGGCGAGCTTCTCCTTGTACGTCGTCGCGACCGACACGCTGTCGAACACGACGTCCACCGCCACGCCCGCGAGCGCCGCGCGCTCGTTCATCGGCACGCCGAGCTTCTCGAACGTGCGCAGCAGCTCCGGGTCGACCTGGTCGATGCTGTCGAGCTTCTTCGGCTTCGGCGCCGAATAGTACGTGATCGCCTGGAAGTCGATCTTCGGATACTTGACATTCGGCCACCGCGGCTCGTCCATCGAAAGCCAGTGGCGGTAGGCCTCGAGTCGGAAGTCGAGCAGCCACTGCGGCTCGTTCTTCTTCGCCGAGATCATCCGGATCGTTTCTTCGCCGAGGCCCTTCGGCGCGACGTCCGACTCGATGTCGGTAACGAAGCCGTGCCGGTACGGCTGATTGACCAGGTTCTGCAGTGTGCTGCTCATGGCTCGTTCCGGCTCCCCCCCGGGGACGAAAGGCCCTCCGCGCGTATTCCGCGTTCTAGGCCTGCGTCGTCTCCTTGAAGCTGAAGCTCTCGCCGCAACCGCATGTGTTGTCGACGTTCGGATTGTCCACCGCGAACATCTGCTTCAGCCCGTCTTTGACGAAATCGAGCTTCGCTCCGTCGAGATAGGGCAGGCTGTCCGCGCCCACGACGACCGTGGCGCCGTGCTCTTCGAACGTCGTGTCGCCGGCGCGCACCTCGTCGGCGAAGTCGAATGTGTAGGCGAAGCCCGAGCAGCCGACCTTCTTGATCCCGAGGCGCAGGCCGAGGCCCTTGCCCCGCTGCGCGAGTTGGCCGTGGATGCGCTTCGCCGCGCTTTCAGTGAGCGTGAGTGCCATGACTGTCGGTCCCGAGAGTCACGCTGAAACCGGAGCGCGGTCGCGCTTCGGCTGCGCGTCGCGCATGTCCTGTACCTGCGCGACACCGTCGGTTTTCGCGTGCTGGGCGTCGACCATCTGCTTGAGCGTCACGGCGCGGAGGTACTCGAGAATGTGGTCGTTCAACTTCGCCCACAGGTCGTGCGTGATGCACTTCTGATCGTCGCGGCAGTTCTCCTTGCCGCCGCATTGCGTCGCGTCGATCGGTTCGTCGACCGCGAGAATGATGTCGGCAACCGAAACCTCGGCCATGTTCTTCGCGAGCTGATAGCCGCCGCCCGGTCCGCGGACGCTGTCGACCAGCGCGCGGCGCCGCAGCTTGGCGAAGAGCTGCTCGAGGTACGAGAGAGAAATCTTCTGCCGCTGGCTGATCTCGGCCAGCGTTACCGGGCCGGTGCCGTGTTGCATCGCGAGATCGATCATCGCCGTCACTGCGAAACGCCCTTTCGTCGTGAGCCTCATCGTTGACCTCTCAAAGAAATCAGGTACCTGCACCAATATGGCGCCGGTCGCCGATCGATTCAATCAACCATAGTATACCCGATAGTTTTGGTCAACAATAGGGAGCCGGAGTTCCCGAAGGGGAACGGCGCAGACCTCTAGCCCGGCGCGGCCCGCGAGGGAAGTGGCTAGAGCGCTGCGATCTCGTCGCGCGCCCGGACGAGCGCCGCCTCGAAATCCCGCGTGAACCGCGCTGTGTCGAACAGCGGGGAGGTCGTCCGGTTGGCGGCGAGGCGAGCTTTGTAGCGCGAGAGCTCGCCGGGGTGCTGCGCCAGCTCGCGGGCGAGCGCCTCGTAGGCCCAGCGGTCCGAGGTCACGAGTTCCGGGAGCCCGACCGCGTGGAGCTGGCTGCCCGCGATCCGCGTCACGACCGTCTCCCCGGCCTGGGTGACGAGCGGGACCCCGGCGAGCAGCGCGTCGTTCGCCGTCGTGTGCGCGCCATAGGGAAACGAATCGACGACGAGGTCGGCGGCCCCGACGCGGGCCATGTGGCGTTCCACGGGCGAGATGCGGGGAGCGAAGACAAGCCTTTCCGGGTCGACTCCGGCGAGTTGCGCTTCGCGCCGTAGGTGAGCTTCCGCCTCGGCCCCCGACTCGAGCAGCCACAGCGCGCTCCGCTCGGTTGCGTGCAGCAGGCGCATCCAGATGGCGAATACATCGGGGAGGATCTTGAACGCGTTGTTGAAGCAGGCGAATACGAAGGCGTCGGACGGAAGACCGCATTCGCTTCGGGTCGCCGGCGGCCCCGCCGGAAGGCGCGCGGGGTTGCTCGGGAACGACATGTGCGGCAGCTGCAGCAGCCGCTCGGTGAAGAAGGGCTGGAGCGCGTCGGGCCCGCTGTAGCGATCGACGAGCGCATAGTCGTACCAGTCGGCACCCAGTGTCCCGGGGTAGCCGAGATAGTTGATCTGGATCGGCGCGGGCCGCAGCGCGAAGATCCTTTCGCGCGAGTTCTTCGTGTAGCCGTTGAGGTCGATCAGCACCTCGATCCGGTCGGAACGGATCCTCTCGGCAATCGCGGCCACCGGCGCCTCGCTCACGTCCGCGAAGTGCTCGAATGCTCGGGCTACCCGCTCGCCGATCGGCCCGGTGTCCCGGGCGTGGATCCCGTAGGCGAAAGTTTCGAATCGATCGCGATCGAAGCCCTCCCAGTAGGCGATAGACAGGTACGTCATCGGGTGCGGCCGGAAATCCGACGAAACGAAGCCGACGCGCAGGCGCCCGGTCCCTGTCGCATCGAGCGATGGACGGGCGAGGCGGGGCGATATCGGGATCGATCTCGCCCAGCGCTCGGCGGCCCGCAGCTGGGCCACCGGGGAGGTCGGCATCGCGAGGATG
>DATKMY010000075.1:0-4273 GCA_035541655.1 Casimicrobiaceae bacterium
GCATGGCAGTTCAGGGGGTTAGGACTGCACCGGCCGCGACCCCGGCGGCGCCGAATATTGCGCGGAGGGCAATTCGTCGAGGAACAGGACGCCGTGATGCGCGAGCGAGATCTCGCCCGGGCGAGGGTCGCCGCCGCCGCCGACCAACGCCACCGCGCTCGCCGTGTGATGGGGTGCGCGATACGGACGCGCGCCCCACAGCGAGGGCGAGAAGCGCCCAGCGAGCGAAGCGATCGATGCGCTCGCGAGCGCTTCGTCGTCGGTGAGGGGCGGCAGGATCCCCGGCAGACGCTGAGCGAGCATCGACTTGCCGGTGCCCGGCGGCCCGATCATCAACAAGCTGTGTGCGCCCGCAGCGGCGATCGTCAGCGCGCGCTTGGCGTGCGCCTGGCCCCGAACGTCGGCGAGATCGGGGGCGAGAGTCGCGGCGACCGAGCTTGGCGGCGCGCCTATGCGCGGCAAGATCGGTTCGCGGCCGGCCAGGTGGCCGCACACCGCGAGCAGCGACGCGGCGGGATGTATGCGCGCCTCGCGCACGAGCGCGGCCTCGCCGGCGCTTTCGACGGGCAGCACGAACGCCCGGCCATCGCGACGCGCGCACAGCGCCATCGGCAGCGCCCCACGAATCGGACGCAGCGCACCGCCCAATGCCAGCTCGCCGGCGAACTCGTAGTCTCCGAGCGCCCCATCCGGAATCTGTTTGGTTGCGGCGAGAATGCCGATCGCGATCGGCAGATCGAAGCGACCGGACTCCTTCGGCAAGTCCGCGGGCGCGAGGTTCACCGTGATCTTGCGTGCGGGAAACTCGAACTGCGCATTCTGCAGCGCGGCGCGCACGCGGTCGCGCGATTCGCGCACCTCGGCGTCGGGCAGACCGACGAGATTGAACGCGGGCAGCCCGCCGGCGAGATGCACCTCCACCGTCACGAGCGGCGCATCGAGGCCCGCGAGACCGCGGGAGAGGACGACCGCAAGCGCCATGCGAGAACGAACCTAGCGCACGCCGCGTGCGCGATCGACGCGAGCGCGCTTCCGCGGTGCGGCACCGAACTTACGCGAGTGCGAACGCAATCGCACTCGGCCGCTCGGCCGAGCTGCGTCAGAGGCGCAGGAACGAGCGCATCCGCTCCATTTCGGCATCGAGCCCGCGCCGGAAGGCGCGCTCGCGCGGAGTCCGCGAGGCGTAGTCGACCTCGCTCGCCAGCTCGCCGTTCTTCGCCGCGAGGTTCGCCCAGCCGATCACCCGCTCGCGCCAGAGGAGCGGCAGCGCGTAGTAGCCGAAGCGCCGCTTCGACGGCGGGTTGTACGCCTCGAAGCGATACGCCCATCCCCAGAGAAGCTCGAAGCGCCGGCGATCCCAAACGATCGGATCGAATGGGGCGAGCAATCGAACATGGTCGTCGATCCGATTACGGAACCCGGCCGGCTGTTCTTCCGCGGGCCAATACCATTCGACGCCGTCGACACGCTCGCATGCGAGCCGCTCCTTCGCGCGTGCAAGCGCGGCGTCGATGCCGCGCGCGAACTGCGGAGCGGCGTAGCGCAGACGCCTGACGACGACCCCGAGCGTGGCGCCCGGCAGCGGAGAATATTTGCGGACGACGAGATCGACCAGCGCATCCAGTCTCGCGCGGCGCTCCGTTGCATCCGCCGGCCCTCGCGCTTGCTCGTGCGCAGCGTAGACGCGAATGCCATTGTCGCGTCGCGTCACGCGCAGCAGTCCGCGGTAGTGCATCGAATCGAGCAGCTGGGTGGTGGCGCTCGACGCTCCCCCCCAATAGTTAGCGACGGTACCGTGCGCGAAGCGCTCGTCGACCTCCCGCGGATGAGCCCATCCTCGCTCGCGAATGAAGTCGAGGATCGCTTCCGCGCGGCGCTTCCCAGCCGGGGTCCTCGCTCGCATCGCAGAGCGCGGATGCAGCAGCGCCTGGACGCGACGGGGCAGGAATCCGTAGTTGATGAAATAGTCTTCTTCGACTTCGAGGCGCGGGTATCGCCGCTCGAGGTCTCCCGCGCGATAGTTCGTGACGCGGTGCCGCAGCGTCAGGTCCTGCGCGCGTGCGGGAGCCCGGATGGGATCCGCCTGGACGAAGCCGAGCGTCTCGATCGCGCGCTGGAGAGTCGTCGGCTCGAAAAGGCTGCGGGCGACAGCGTAGCCGCGCAGGTGGTTCAGCGTGATTCGCTCGGTCGACAATATCGGCGCGACCCTCGGTCGACAATATCGGCGCGACCGAATCGCTGCCTAGGCGAGATCAGGCCCGCCCGCGGGCGTGGACGCGCTCGACGGATACCTTGAGCCGCTGCTTCTCGCCGAGAACCTTCGCGGCGTACCCGTTCGATTCGTCGCCGCTCGCGCCGTTGTAGCGCTGCAACCCCGCGACTTCGGTGCCGCCGCTCCTGATGTAATCCTTCAGGATGCGCGCGCCAAGGCGGATGTTGGCATGCGGATCGAGGACCGAATCGGTTTCGGCGGTTTCGAGGTGCTCCTTGTGGAAGCGCGGGATCACCTGCATCAGACCCTGCGCCCCCATCTCGCTCTCTGCGATCGGGTTGAACCGCGATTCGACCGCGATCACGGCGATGATCAGCAGCGGGTCGAGGCCGATCCGGCTGCCCTCGCGGTACGCGGTCGCAACCACGTTTCGCGTCGCGTCGCTCGAAACGCGGTAGCGCTTGGCGAGCGAGGCCGCCAACGCATCGATTTCCGAGCGGGTGTCGCGGGGGACGGCCAGCTCCGCGCCTGACGCGGCGGCGTTCTCCCACTGTCGGATCGTGGGCTTCGGAGCGGATTCGGTAAATCCCTCTGCGCTCGGGCGCTCGTTCCGCACGGCGGACGCGGCGACCACGGCCGCGCAGAGCACGACCATCAGCATGGCAATCAAGGGCCGCTGGCCAAGCGCGATGGAGCGTGCGCGGCCGGCTCGAGGCAACGGAGCGAATGCGAGTGTCGTCACGGATACCTCCTTGACGGTTGTCCCGGCGCTTCGGCGTCGCTACGGGCGGTTGATAGCCCGCGTGGCCGCCGGGAAGTTACCTTGCTGCGGTAACGGCTCTCCTCATTTCCGGGTCGGGAGTACCGTCCCCGGGGCACGGATCGATCGACGAATCAGTCTTCGGGCGTTGCTGGCCCGAGGCGGATCTTGCTGCAACGCAGCAAAGCGGAGAATTATACCGGCTTACAGCCCGCTGTCAAGGGGCGTCAACGGCCCAGAACGCTTAGTCCGACGAAGGGCCGTTTTGGGCATGCGGTCGGTAATTTTGCTGCTATGCAGCATCACCGCGCGTCCTAGTCCGCATAACGAAGCTGGCGCTCGCTCCCAATCGCCGCCCCTCCGATCAGGCCGCCGGTGGTGGCACGCGTTCCTCCAGCTCCGCCAAGCGCTTTTCGAGCGCCTCGAGCTTCCCGCGGGTCTTGAGCAGAACTTGCGCCTGTACCTCGAATTCCGCCCGCGGGACGAGATCGAGACGCGCGAAACTCGAGGCGAGCATCGCCTTGACGTTCTTTTCGATGTCCCTCGCCGGCGAGCTTTCGATAATCTTTCCGATGCGCGCGGCGATTTCGTCGAGCGTTTTCGCATTGAGCATGGCGAACTCCAGCGGAAAGGGCAAGGCGGAGTCGCCTCTTCCCCTCAGAAGTCTAACAGAGCCCCGATTAGCTCGGTCCGGAGCCAGCCACCCAGAAAACGCGGTCCCCCAAGTGGCGACCTTCGATTTCCGGGCGACCTGCGCTTCCATGGTGCAGCGCAGCGAGCGAGCGCACCAAAACCGTGCGCAATGATTGCGGCTGCAGCCCCAAGCGAGAAAACGAAACCATTAAGACATTGATTTATAAGAATTATTAAGTCTGGCACACGACGTGCTGGGATGAGGTCGGAACTTTCGCGTTCCCCATTCCCAGTCACCGAAGAGGACTCCCATGGTTGCAACACCCCGCTCTCGCAGATCGCTTGCCGCGCTGGCATTCACTGCACTGGTACCGACCGCTGCATTGGCTCAGACCACGCCAGCGCCAGCACCTGCACCTGCACCGGCTCCTGCTGCCGCCCCCGCGGCGGCGCCGGCCGCACCTGAACCAGACTGGACTGGCACCGGCAACATCGGCTTCTTCTCGCAGTACGTGTTCCGCGGCCTAACGCAAACCAACGAGAAGCCCGCGGTCCAGGGCGGCTTCGATCTCTCGCACAAGAGCGGGTTCTACGTCGGCACCTGGGCCTCGAACGTCAATTGGATATCCGACGCCGTTGCCCCGCCGAACAGCGTCTCGGCCAGCATG
>DATKMY010000076.1:0-3423 GCA_035541655.1 Casimicrobiaceae bacterium
GGCGTGCACGGTGCACGTCGACGGCGTAGCCGTACGCTCGTGCACGATCGCCGTCTCCACGGTGGCCGGCAAGAAGGTCGTCACGCTCGAAGGACTCGGCACGCCGGCGAAGCCGCATCCGCTGCAGAAGGCGTTCGTCGACGAGCAGGCCGTGCAGTGCGGCTACTGCATCAACGGGATGATCATGCAGGCGGCAGCCTTCCTGCAGACCAATCCCAAGCCGTCGGAGCAGGAGATCAAGGAGGCTCTCGCGCAGAACCTCTGCCGCTGCGGAACGCACCTGCGCATCGTGCGCGCCATCAAGCGCGCAACCGAAACCGCCTGAAGGGGCCGCCATGAACGCCAAGACTGCGGAACGCTCGACCAACCTTGCGCGGCGCGACTTTCTGAAGACGGGTGGAGCGCTCGTCGTCACGTTCTCGCTGGGCGGCGCAGCCTCGCAGGCGACCGGCCAGCCCGCGCCCACGAAGAGTGTCGCAACCGATCAGGTCGACGGATTCCTGGCGATCGACGCCAAGGGCCGGGTGACCGTGTACTCGGGCAAGGTCGACCTCGGCACCGGCATCCAGACCGCAATGACGCAGATCGCCGCCGAGGAGCTCAGCGTGCCGCTCGCGAGCGTCACCGTGATCCAGGGCGACACCGCGCTCACTCCGGACCAGGGCGTCACGTTCGGCAGCCTGTCGATCCAGAACGGCGGGATGCAGATCCGGCAGGCTGCCGCTACCGCGCGTGCTGCGCTCGCCGCCGAAGGCGCTGCCAAGCTCGGCGTCGACAAGGACGCGGTGATCGTCAAGGACGGCGTCGTCATGCCGAAGACGGGCGGCAAAGGCGTCGCCTACGCCGCGCTCGTCGGGGGCAAGGATTTTCGTCTCGCCGTCGACGCGAAGGCGCCACTCAAGGACCCGAAGGACTACACGATCGTCGGCCAGCCGATCGCGCGCGTCGACATTCCCGACAAGGTGACCGGACGCTTCACGTACATGCAGGATTTCAAGCGGAAGGGGATGCTGCACGCCCGCGTGGTCCGGCCGCGGGCGATGAAAGCGTCGCTCTTGTCGTGGAACGACTTCGACTGTCGCAAGATTCCCGGCTATGTCGGTGTCGTGAAGCGAGGAAACTTCCTCGCCGTTCTCGGACGCAGCGAATGGGCGGCGATCGCCGCGAGCCGCGCCGTCTCGGCGACATGGTCCGACTGGGCGGGACTTCCCGAGCAGGCGAAGCTCTGGGAGTACGTGCGCGGCACCAAGCAGGTCAAGGACGAGGATCTGCAGAAGGTCGGCGATGCCGAGGCTGCGCTGAAGGCGCCCGACGCGAAGGTGCTCAAGGCAACCTACGATTTCGCGATCCACACCCACGGCTCGATCGGTCCGTCGTGCGCGGTCGCCGAGTACGTGAACGGCAAGGTCACCTGCTGGACCGCTTCGCAGCAGACGCACCTGCTGCGCAAACAGATCGCGATGATGCTCTCGATGAAGCCGGAGGACGTCCGCTGCATCTACGTCGAAGGCGCGGGCTGCTACGGTCGCAACGGACACGAGGACGCGGCGGCCGACGCCTGCCTGATCGCGAAGGAAACGGAGTTGCCGGTGCGCGTCCAGTGGATGCGTGAAGACGAACACGGCTGGGATCCGAAAGGGCCGCCGACGCTGCTCGACTTTCGCGCGGCCGTCGATGCGCAGGGCAATGTGGTCGGCTGGCAGTCGGAAGTATTCCTTCCCGATCGTCCGAAGGACATCGCAGTGGCATTGTTGCCGGCGGAGCTCGCAGGACTGCCGACCGATCCGTCGCACCCGGGCAATGTCCAGGCGTCGCTCGCGATTCCTTATTCGTTCCCCAACATTCGCGCGACCGCGCACTGGCTCGCCGAGACGCCGTTCCGGCCGTCGTGGATCCGCACGCCGGGCCGGATGCAGAACACGTTCGGCAACGAGAGCTTCATCGACGAGATCGTGGTGTCGATCGGGGCCGATCCGTTCGAGTTCCGGCTGAAGAACATGAAGGACCCGCGGGGAGCCGAATTGCTGCAGGCGCTCGCCTCGCTCGCCGCGTGGAAGCCACAGCCCGCACGCTCCTCGGTGAGCGGCGACATCGCGCGTGGCCGTGGCGTCGCATACGTCAAGTACGAACTCGTGCGCACTTATGTCGGCGCTGTCGCCGACGTCGAGGTCAACCTCAAGACCGGCGCGATCCGCGTGACGAAGTTCTACGTCGCGCACGACTGCGGGCAGATC
This sequence comes from Casimicrobiaceae bacterium, assembly GCA_035541655.1. GTDB lineage: Bacteria > Pseudomonadota > Gammaproteobacteria > Burkholderiales > Casimicrobiaceae > CAIWHR01. Next base: position 2,235 of record DATKMY010000076.1, read on the forward strand.
ATCAATCCGGACGGACTGCGCAATCAGATCGAGGGCAACGTCGTGCAGACGGTGAGCCGAACGCTGATCGAGGAGCTCCGGTTCGATCGTTCGCGCGTGACGAGCGTCGACTGGGGAAGCTATCCGATTCTCAAGTTCCCCGACGTTCCCGATGTTGCGATCAAGCTGATGGAGCGCCAGAACGAGAAGCCCTGGGGAGCGGGCGAACCAACCGCGGCGATCGTCCCGGCGGCGATAGCGAATGCGGTGTTCAACGCGACCGGCGTGCGCATGCGCTCGGTGCCCTTTACGCCGGAGAAGGTCCAGGCGGCGCTGAGGACGGCGTAGCCGGGGTCGGCGCGACGCCGGCGACAGTCCGTCTTCGGCGACGGTCAGCCGGCGTCGGGAAGCGTCGCCTTCTTGACGCGCGTCTTGCAGGCCTGCAGCTTCGTGCGGCAGCGATTCAGGCAGGTGACCTCGATGCTCTCCTCGGTGCGCGGGCAGGCAAGCACGCATTGCGCGTCCGCATCGAGACAGGAAGCTGTCGTCGGCGGAGCGCGTTTGCTCCCTCCTTTCGCGGCTCCCGGCGATTTTTGCGGCAGCTTGAAGCTGCCGAACGTGATCGTTTTCTTGTCTCTGTCGGTCAGCGAATAGGTACCGGAGAAGGACGCCGCGTCGCAGGGTCCGACCATGCGCAAGGCAAGCGCCGGTGACAGTTCCACGTTGACGGTGCACTGGCCGAAGGAACTCTTACTGCCCTCGATCGATCCGCGCAGCTGCTGCGGGCCCGAGATCGTTACCGTTCCCTGCAGAGCGAGCGCCCGATCGCGGAGCTCGACGACGATGGGAATATTCGCCTCGCGACTCTCCGGCTCGAGCGTTCCCGTGTAGGTCCCATCGAGCGCCGTTGCGAGCTCGGGAACAAGCGCGGCGGCGAAAAGAAGAGCGACACGGGCGACTGGGCCCACGCGGAAATCAACCATGGGGGGCGCACGAAGGCGAAACGCGCATTATGCGGCTTCGCTCTCGCGCTCGGGCGCCGCTGCAGCGCGATCGCAATCGTCGCTTGCAAAAGCCGAGACGGACCTCCATATCCGCGGGACATATCGCGGAACGAAACATCTCGCGGAACGAAGATAAAAGGCCGACACCGCGTGTCGGCCTTTCGGAATTCTGGTGGAGACGAGGAGGGTCTTACCGAAGGGGTATC
>DATKMY010000077.1:0-35528 GCA_035541655.1 Casimicrobiaceae bacterium
GTCGGCTTCGCCGGACCGCATGAGCCATGGGATGCGCCGGGACGGTACGCCACGATGTACAAGCCGCTGGACACTCCCAAGCCGACGCCGATTCCCGTCGGATACTCGTCGCTTCCCGAAGCGCTGAGAGCCAAGCGTGACGATGGCGCGTTCGAGCGCCTGCTCGCGCGCGATGCGCCTGCATTCGCGCATGGCCGCGAAATCGGCGGCGTACCAGGCGGCGAGATTCGCGGCGGCCGCTTCGCTGAGGGTCCGGTCCACCGAAACGGGATTCCGGTGAGCGTCAACGTCGTCGTCCGGCAGTTGTACGTCGTCGGAGACGCCCAGGCGCATTCGGATTGTTACGAAGTCGCTGGCGAGCTGCTCCTGCAACCCGATGAAGAAGATGTCTCCCGAGCGCGACTGCAGGTACGCCGGGCTGACCAACCAGTTCCAGTAGTTCGCATTCACGTGGGCGATGTTGCGCATCGCGCGCTCCGCCTTCCTGCGCTCTGCTCCGCTGCTGGAGGATAGCCCCGTGGCGAGCTCGTTCGGCGTGTGGAAGCGGCCGAATGCCGCCGCCTCCTCGTGGCTCCAAGGCACCACGTATCTCGGCCGGCCTTCGCGCTGGCGGCTGTAGAACGCGCTGACGAACCGGCTGAGCGGGTCGCGAAGGAAGAAGAAGACCTGCTCGCCGAGCGGAATGTCGCTGAACCGCGTCCCGTGACCGTGCAGCGCGAGGTTCCGTGTTGGCCCGATCGGCCTCAGTGCGTGCTTGATGGCGGTGCCGCCGGTCTTGCCAATGTGCAGGAAGTGCAGCACGGGATGCTCGCAGTGCGCCGTTGAAAACGGCCGGGGAGCGCTCGGCCGTCTCAGACGTTGAACCGGAAATGCATGACGTCGCCGTCCTTGACGACGTATTCGCGGCCTTCGAGGCGCATCTTTCCGTGCTCCTTCGCGCCGTGTTCGCCGTTGCAGGCGATGAAGTCCGGATACGCGATCACCTCGGCGCGGATGAAGCCCTTCTCGAAATCGGTGTGGATGACGCCGGCGGCCCTGGGTGCCGTGTCGCCGTGGTGAATCGTCCAGGCGCGGACTTCCTTCGGCCCCGCCGTGAAGTACGTCTCGAGTCCCAGCAGCTTGTAGCCGGCGTGGATCACGCGGTCGAGTCCCGGTTCGGCGAGCCCGAGATCGGCGAGGAACGCCAGCTTGTCGTCGCCTTCGAGATCGGCGATCTCGGCTTCGAGCGACGCGCACACCGGAACGACCGGCGCGCCTTCCTTCGCTGCATGGGCCTCCACCGCCGCGAGCAGCGGATTGTCGTGAAAGCCGTTCTCCGCGACGTTCGCGACGTACATCGTCGGCTTCATCGTGAGCAGGAAGAAGGGGTGCAGCACCGCCTTCTCCTCCGCGTAGAGGTCGGCGGCGCGGGCGGGCCGCCCGGCATCGAGCACGGTCTCGACCTTGCGCAGCGCCGCGACGATCCGCTGCGCTTCCTTGTCGCCGGCGCGCGCCGGCTTGTCGTATTTCGTGATTTGCTTCTCGACGCTCGCTAAGTCCGCGAGCGCGAGTTCGGTGTTGATCGTCTCGATGTCGCCGACGGGATCGATCTTGCCGGACACGTGCACGACGTTGTCGTCGATGAAGCAGCGCACCACGTGCGCGATCGCGTCCGTCTCGCGGATCGTCGCGAGGAACTGGTTGCCGAGCCCCTCACCCTTCGATGCGCCGGCCACGAGCCCCGCGATGTCGACGAACTCGACGGTTGCCGGGATGACCTTCTCGGGCTTCGCGATATCCGCGAGCTTCGCGAGACGGGGATCGGGCACTTCGACGATCCCCACGTTCGGCTCGATCGTGCAGAACGGATAGTTGTCGGCTGCAATCCCGGCGCGGGTCAGCGCGTTGAAGAGCGTCGATTTTCCGACGTTGGGCAATCCGACGATGCCGCACTTGAGGCTCATGTCTTCTCTTTGCGTGTATGGAGCGACATCATCGCGCGCTCGAAGTCGCCGGTGGCGATCGCCGGCCACGCTTCGAGGCTGCGCCCGATCGCCTCTTCGATCGCGGCGCGATCGTCGCGCGAAGGCGGTGCGAGGACGTAGTCGCCGACATCCTGCTGTGGAATCGCGGAGTCGCGCGGATGTCCGATCCCGAGGCGCAGGCGCCAGAAATCCGGCGTACCGAGCTGCGCCGCGACGTCGCGCAGGCCGTTGTGGCCCGCGATGCCGCCGCCGAACTTGAGCTTCGCCTCCCCCGGCGGCAGATCGAGCTCGTCGTGAACGACGAGCACGTCCCGCGGGGCGAGCGTGAAGAAGCGCGCGCAGGACGACACCGAGCGTCCGGACAGATTCATGTACGTCGACGGCTTCAGCAGGCGCAGCCCGTCGTTCGCCTTCGCGAGCTGGCCGTGGAACTTCGCTTCGCCTCTGAACGCAAGTCCGAGCCTGGCCGCAAGCGCATCGGCGAACCAATAGCCCGCGTTGTGCCGGGTCGCCACATGCTCCCGGCCCGGGTTGCCTAGGCCCACGACGAGTCGAATGGGTTCCATGGGATCGATATCTCTTCGGCCAGCCCGGGCGACGAGCCTCGGCGCGACGGGCGCACGCCGGCAAGCCGGCTCGCGCTCCGCTGGAAACGAAAGGGCCCGCCGACGCTCCTGCGGGCGGGCCCTCGCGGCGTCGGGCGGCCGTTACTTCTTGTCCCTGCCAGACTCCTTCTTCTTGTCGTCCTTGCCGGCTTCCGTTTTCGCGGCGCCGCCCTTCGCATCGGCGGCGGGCTTGCCCTCCGCTCCGGGGGCCGCCGGCGCAGCGCCGGGGGCTGCCGCCGCCGCGGCAGCAGCCTCTTCGCCTTCCGGCGCGGCTTCGGCGACTTCCTCGACGATCGCCTTCGGCACCACCGCCGCAGCGACCACCGGATCGAGCTTCCCGCGGCTCGGCACGACGACGCCGGGCGGAAGCTTCAGCGCGGAGACGTGAACCGAATGGCCGACATCGAGCGCCGACAGATCGACTTCGACGTATTCGGGCAGATCCTTGGGCAAGCAGACGATGTCGAGCTCGGTGACCACGTGGCTCACGATCGCGCCGGAGATCTTCACCGCCGGAGAGGTCTCGGCGTTGACGAAGTGCAGCGGCACCTTCATGTGGATCTTGCGGTTCTCGTCGACACGTTGGAAGTCGACGTGCAGGATCTCGTTCTTGAACGGATGCATCTGCACCGAGCGCAGCAGCACCTGGGTCGACGAGCCGTTGAGCTTCATCGTAAGGATCGAGGCGTGGAACGCCTCGTTGCGCAGCGCGTGAAAGAGTGCGTTGTGATCGAGCTCGATCGGCTCGGGTGCTGCGGCGCCTCCGTAGACGATCCCCGGCGCCTTGCCGGCGCGGCGCATCCGGCGGCTCGCGCCGCGGCCTTCGGTGGTCCGCGCGAACGCGGTGAATTCGATGCTCATGAGCTGACTCCCGATGTCTGCGGCCTTCTGGCGTCGGGAGGAAGCGTGGCGGCTTCGCGCCCGGCCAGTCGTCCGCGGTTGGCGACATCCCGGAGTCGGCGTCGACGCCGCTCGCCCGGGAAACCTTTGAAGTATAACCGAATTATTGAGGCGCAGCCAGCCGGCATCCCGCGTGGCCCTGTTTCCGGCGGCTGACTCTACTCCGTAAACAGCGAGCTCACCGATTCCTCGTTCGACACGCGTGTCATCGTTTCGGCGAGGAGCTGCGCGCACGAGAGCTGCCGTATGCGCGGGCACGCCTTGGCCTCGTCGGTAAGCGGGATCGTGTCGGTGACGACGATCTCGTCCAGCTCGGAATCGCCGATCCGCGGAACCGCGCCGCCGGAGAGCACCGCGTGCGTGCAATAGGCAACGACTTTCTTGGCGCCGTGTTCCTTGAGCGCGGTCGCCGCCTTGCACAGCGTGTTCGCCGTGTCGACCAGGTCGTCCATGATCACGCACGTGCGGGAGCTCACGTCGCCGATGATGTTCATCACCTCGGCGACGTTGGCGCGGGGACGGCGCTTGTCGATGATCGCGAGGTCGGAGTCGAGCCGCTTCGCGATCGCCCGTGCGCGCACGACGCCGCCCACGTCCGGCGAAACGACGAGAAGGTCCTCGTAGCTCTGCTTCCAGAGGTCGCCGAGCAGGATCGGCGTTGCGTAGATGTTGTCGACCGGGATGTTGAAGAAGCCCTGGATCTGGTCGGCGTGGAGATCCATAACCATCACGCGATCGACGCCCACCGTCGTCAGCAGGTCGGCGACGACCTTCGCGGTGATGGGAACGCGCGCCGAGCGTGGGCGGCGATCCTGCCGCGCGTATCCGAAATAGGGAACGACCGCCGTGATGCGTCCGGCCGAGGCGCGCTTCAGCGCGTCAGTCATCACGAGGATCTCCATCAGGTTGTCGTTCGTGGGCGCGCACGTCGACTGCAGGACGAAGATGTCGCGGCCGCGGACGTTCTCGAGGAGCTCGACCATCACTTCGCCGTCGGAGAAGCGGCCGACCACGCAGCGGCCGAGGCTGATGTTCAGATGGCGGCACACGGCTTCGGCGAGCTTCGGGTTCGCGTTGCCCGTGAAGATTCTCATCCGTTCATAGGCCATTCACGGGACCTCGGCAAAGGAATGCTCGCGACCGCATGCGCGGACGACGGGTCAGCCCTGAAGAAGTGGCTGGGGAGGAAGGATTCGAACCTTCGAATGCCGGAATCAAAATCCGGTGCCTTAACCAACTTGGCGACTCCCCAGCGGAGAAAACGACGCCCTGCAGCGGCGCATTCTACCTAGGTGGAACTGCTTCCGTGCATCGCGCGAGCGCTGCCAGCGGGTGACGTGCGAGCGTCCGCGCGACGAAACCCTGCATCGCCCGCGGCCGCGCGGCGATCGCCGCGCGAGCCTGCGCTTCGGTGGTGAACGGAGCGAACACGCAGCTGCCGGATCCCGTCATTCGCGCGCTACTCGAGCAAGCGGAGAGCGCCGCGAGCGCCGCGGCGATGTCCGGGTGGCGCTCGAGCGCCGGCCGCTGCAGGTCGTTCCGCCCGTAACCCTCGGAAAAGACGTCTATTTTCGCGGACGGGCTGTCTCGTGTCAATTCAGGCGCAGCGAAAATCGCCGCCGTCGACACCGCGCAAGTCGGGACGAGCACCGCGACCCAGAGCGCAGGAACCGATACCGGCGTCAGGCATTCGCCGATGCCGCGCGCGAGCGCGGGCTGCGCGCTCAGGAAGAAAGGAACGTCGGCGCCAAGCATGAGGCCGATGCCTGCGAGATCCTCGCGCGTCATCCCGAGATCCCACAGGCGATTGAGCGCGAGGAGCACGGAAGCCGCGTCCGAGCTTCCGCCGCCGAGGCCTCCGCCCATCGGAATGCGTTTGACCACCGCGATGTCGACGCCGCCCGCGCATCCGGAAGCGCGCTTGAGCGCACTCGCCGCACGCAGCGCGAGGTCGTCTTGCGCGGCGACGCCGAAATTATCGCCGCTCCGGGAGATTGCGCCGTCGTCGCGCAGCGCGAGCGTGATCGTGTCGCCGAAATCGAGCGCGACGAAGAGGCTCTCGAGCGTGTGGTAGCCGTCGGCGCGGCGTCCTGTCACGTGCAGGAACAGGTTGAGCTTCGCGGGCGCGGGAACCGTCAAGATGCGCATCGGGCGATTGTCGCCCGCGCGGAGGCGGCTTGACCACTTCGTCACGAGTCGCGCCAGCGATCGATCGCTATGCGCATCTCGAGATCGTGGCATGCAACGCGAATCCTCGACGGGCGCCGCGTCGAATCGTCGCCGTACGCGTAGACGATCTCGCAGCCATCCTGGCGCAGCACGGCAGTGCGGCCCGCTGCGTCCGCCTCCACCGAGTGCGGCGCGTTCGCCCGCGGCGCGGCTTGCGCCCATGCCGCGAGGCCCTCGACGGGTAGCGCAACCCCGACGGCATGCTCGGTGAGGGCGCCCCAGTCGCTCGCAACCTCGACGCGCCCGTCCGCGGTGCGCAGCTCGACGCGCCTCGTGGACGCGTCGCCGCTCAGCTCGGCGATCGATTGACCGAGCGGCGTCGACACAACGAGCTCGTCACGCGGGGGCGCGTGCGTCCAGGAAAACGAAATGGCGATCGCGTCGCGACCATGCTGCGCCGAGAGGCGTCCGTCGACTGCGAACGGCGCGTCGCCTGCGAGCGGCGGCGGCGGCGCGGTTGCGGCGGGTCCCGAGGTTGCGCAGCCGACGAGGAGAAGCGCGATCGCCAACGCCGCGCAGACGGCCGCCGCGGCGGCGCCGCGCATCCTGGGTGTCAGCGTGTCAGCCGACGCACGGTTTCCTGCAGCACCGCGTTGTCGGGTGTGGTCTTCAACTGCGATTGCCAAACGTCCTGCGCACGCGTCCGGTCGCCTTTCGCCCACAGCACTTCGCCCAGGTGCGCGGCGATCTCGGGATCGGGTCGCTGTTCCAGCGCGCGCCGCAGATGCTTCTCCGCTTCGTCGAGATTCCCCATGCGGAAGTTCGCCCAGCCGACGCTGTCCAGAATGAACGGGTCGTCCGGCGCCAGCACGAGGGCGCGCTCGACGAGAGCGAGGCCCTCCGCGACCCGAGTCGTCCGATCGACGAGCGTGTAGCCGAGCGCGTTCAGGGCATGCGCGTTGCCGGGCTTCAGCTCGATCAGCTTCGTCAGCTTCTGCTCGACGACGTCGAGCTTGTCGAGCTTCTCGGCGACCATCGCGGTGTCGTAGAGCAGATCGGGATCGTCGGGATACTTCTCGAGCGCCGCGACGAGAATCGAATACGCCTTTGCATTGTCGCCCGCATCGCGCAGCACCTGAGCCTGCGTTTGCTGCACCTGGACTTGCTCTTCGATCGATACCGCCGGCAGCGACGCGAGATAGTCATGCGCTTCGTCGAGGTGGCCGAGCTTGCCGATCATCAGGCCGGCGCGCAGTTTCGCGAGCCACCCCCGCTCCCCTTCGGGTACGGCCTTGTAGCGCTCGGCGGCGAGCGCGTAGCGGCCGGTCTCCTCGGCGATCTGCGCAAGGTAGAAATCGACGATGCCGTCGTCGCCGTAATCGACCTTCTTGAGCTCCTCGAACAGCGACTCGGCGCGCGCCCAATCCTTCATCTGGATCGCGAGCATCGCCATGCCAAATTGATACTCGTGATTGTCCTTGTCCTTCTCCCACAGCTTGTCGAGGATCTCGACCGCCTCTCCGTACCGCTTCTGCTGAATGCGCACCTGGGCAAGCGCGGAAAGCGCGGCCTTCGAATCGGGCTCCGTCTTGAGGAGCTCGACCAGATAGTCGGCGGCGCGATCGGGCGCGTTCTTCGCGAGGATCTCCACTTTCAGCAGGATCGCCTGCTCCCAGAGAGGCTTCAGCTGAAGCGCACGATCGATCGCCTGCGTGGCGATCGCCGTCGTGCCCATGTCCGTCAAGCCCGTGTTGAACGCCGCGAGCGCGACGGCGAAGTGCGCCTCCGCGACGTTCGGGTATGGTTGCGCGAGCGCGCGCACGAGCTTGAACGTCGCGACCTTGTCGGGCTCGTTGGCAAGCAGCCGGTTCAGCTGCGTAAACGCTTCGCCCAGACGCGCCGCCGAGCCCGCTGCCGCTTCCGCGAGCGCGCGCTCGAGCTCCGCCTGCAGATCCGAACCGAACGCGCGACCGTCGGCCACCGCCGCGCCGTTCTGAAGCCCGGCAATCACCTGTTTCGGGCGCTCGGCGCTGGGCTCGATCTCGGCCCACAGCCGCGCCGACTCGAGCGCGAGCGCGCGCTGCCGCGCCGCAAGCGAAATCTCGGTGGCGCGCCGAGCGATGCGTGGGTCGCGGGTGTCGCGCGCAGCCTCGTAGTACGCACGGGCCGCGAGCGCACTGTCCCCGCGCTGCAGCGCGATGTCGCCGACCAGCAGGCGGTACATGATCTCCGCGGTGAGACCTTGCGGCTGCCTTGCATCGCGCGCGCTCTGTGCGTTCCCCGTCGCCTTGTCCGCGCCCGGCTGCGCCGGCGCCTGCGCAGGAGCCACCGCGGGCGAGAGCGCGAGTGCAAGCGCAACCGCGCTGGCAAGATGGCGAAGCGAAAGGCGGGATTCGTAGATCATTGATGCGTCCTGCAGCGTCAGAGGGGAGCTTCCGCGCGCGACGTACGACGGAAACGGATCATCTTAGGGTATATTCGGCGGCCCAACAAACCGGCGTCGCTGCCCCCAAAACACTCACCGATCGGTCGCCATTCCGATGCCGGAGCTCCCCGAAGTCGAAACCACGCGCCGCGGCCTCGCCCCGCTGGTCGTCGGACGTCGCGTGAGAGCCATGCACGTCTACGACCGGCGATTGCGCTGGTCGGTTCCTTCGACGCTGCCAAAGCGAATCAAAGGGCGGACCATCGACGCGATCGACCGTCGGAGCAAGTACCTGCTCTTCCGCTCGTCCTCCGAGACGCTGCTCGTCCACTTCGGCATGACCGGGAGCCTTCGTGCGTTTACCGAAGCGCCGCCGCGGCAGCCGCACGACCACGTCGACATCGTCCTGGATTCGGGATTGACGCTGCGCTATCGCGATCCCCGACGGTTCGGCGCGATGCTCTGGGTCCCACATCCCGCCGACGCCCATCCGCTGCTCGCGCACCTCGGCCCCGAGCCCTTCGATCCCGGTTGCGATGCAGCCTACCTCCACGCAGCGTTGCGCTCGCGGACGGCGGCGATCAAGCTTTCGCTGATGGACAACCATCTCATCGTCGGCGTAGGCAATATCTACGCCACCGAGTCGCTGTTCCGGGCCGGAATCCGGCCGACCACGCCAGCGAATCGGGTGTCGACGGCGCGCCTCGGGCGCCTCGTCGCGCAGGTGCGTGCGACTCTGACCGAGGCGATCGCCAAAGGCGGGTCGACGCTGCGCGACTACGTCGACAGCCGCGGCGAGCCAGGGTACTTCCAGCTCGACTACTACGTCTATGGGCGCGAAGGCCTGCCGTGCAGGGTCTGCGGTGGCGCAATCCGGCAGATTCGCCAGGGCGGGCGGGCGACCTCGTATTGCCCGCGATGCCAGCGTTAGCGCTGCTCACCCCCAAGAGCGCCGGAGCAACCCTGCCGCCCGGAACGCGCGAGCAAGTCGGGGCGTTGGCGCACGACGTGCTTGTCCTACCGGCCGAGCGCTCGCAAGGGCCGAACGCGGCAGCCCCGCGTCCATCGGGCGCCGTGTTAGATTGACCGGGGGCCCCACGTGCAACAAAGGGAGAGGGGATCGAATGGTCCAGTCGCGCGAACTCGCCGCGCGCTTCGACGCCTACGGCGAATGGCGCAAGCGCCTCGCGCAGGGCGTCTCCGCGCTCCACGAATGGCTCAAGCGGCAGGAGCTCGCCGATGCGCAAGTCGATCAGAAGGTGCAGCGCCTCCTCGCGCGGCTGCACGAGGACAAGCTGATCGTCGCGTTCGTCGCGGAGTTCTCGCGTGGCAAGTCCGAGCTCATCAACGCGATCTTCTTCGCCGACTTCGGCGAGCGGCTGCTGCCTACGACGGCCGGGCGCACGACCATGTGCCCGACCGAGCTTCTCCACGACGCGAGCCGGCCGCCATCCATTCGGCTGCTCCCGATCGAGACGCGCCTCAAGGACGCGAGCGTGATGGAGTTCCGCAATTTCCCCGACGAGTGGGTGAGCTTCCCGCTCGATCTCGCGGTCGCGAGCAAGATGAGGGAGACGCTCGCGAAAGTCTCGGAGATGAAGCGCGTCCCGCTGGCGCTCGCCCGCGCGCTCGGCCTCCACGACGATTCCGGTGCGGCGACGCTGCCGGCGCGCGACGCCGCCACGGAGATCGAAGTGCCGCGCTGGCGCCACGCGATCATCAATGTCCCGCATCCGCTGCTGCAGCAGGGCCTCGTGATCCTGGACACGCCGGGTCTCAACGCGATCGGCACCGAGCCCGAGCTGACGCTCTCGTTGCTGCCGAACGCGCACGCGGTGCTCTACGTGCTCGCGGCGGACGCCGGCGTGACCAAGACCGATCTCGACGTCTGGAATCGTCACCTCGCCGCCGACGACGACGCCCAGAAAGGCGGCCGGCTCGTCATCCTCAACAAGATCGATGCGCTGTGGGATGAGCTGAAGCCCGCTGCCGCGATCGACGCGGAGATCGATCGCCAAGTCGCGACGACGGCCGCGCTGCTCGGGCTCTCCCCGGCGCAGGTCCACGCGGTTTCGGCGCAGAAAGGGCTGGTCGCAAAGGTGCACGGCGACGACCACCTGCTCGCCCGGAGCCGCCTTCCCGCGCTCGAGGACGCGCTCACGTCGCAGCTGATCCCGGCGAAGCGCGGCATCGTCGGGGCGGCGGCGCACGCCGAGGTGCGCGCGCTCGTCGGCGCTATCCGCTCGCTGCTCGACGCGCGACAGGCGAACATCGCCGAGCAGCTTGCGGAGCTCCGTGCGCTCCGCGGGAAGAACCAGGATGTCGTCGAGCACATGATGCAGCGCGTCCGCGAGGAGAAGGAACTCTTCGAGCGGGGGTTGCAGCGGTTCACCGCGCTGCGCACCGTATTCACGCAGCAGACGAATGCGCTCTTCGACGTGATCGCCCTCGAAGCGCTCCGCGCGAACGCCGGCCGCACGCGGCGCAGCATCGAGCGAAGCCCGTTCACCAAGGGCGTGCGAACGGCGATGGCGGAGTTCTTCACCTCCATCCGCCGCGATTTCGACGACGCCGCGCGCCGGGCGGGCGAGATTCACGAGATGATGCGCGCGATGTACGCGCGCTTCTCGGCCGAGCGGGGCACCGAGACCTTCATTCCGCCGCCTTTCTCGATGCTCAAGTACCATAAGGAGGTCGATCGCCTCGAGCGCGCGTACAACGAGCACTTCAACACGCTGTGGAACATGCTGAGCAAGGCGAAGTTCGCGTTGACGCGGCGCTTCTTCGAGACAATCGCGTCGAGGGTGAAGCACGTCTACGACGTCGCGAATCGCGATGTCGAGAGCTGGCTGCGCGCGGTGATGTCCCCGCTCGAGACACAGGTGCGTGAGCACCACATGCAGCTGCGGCGCCGGCTCGAGAGCGTCGAGCGGATCCACAACGCGAGCGGCGAGCTCGAGGAGCGAATCGGCGAGCTCGAGCACCAGGACGAAGCGCTCACTGCGCAAGTCGCGACCCTCGCCCGCAGCGTCGAGGTGATCGATGGAATCGTGCTGCAGGCGGACGCGCTTCCCGCCGTAGCCAACGCGGCCTGAGCCGCCGGTCCGGGCCTCAGGCGCGAACGGGGGTGCCTCCCGCGGCCACCAGCGCTTCGTATTTCGCCTGCAGCTCTTCTCTGGTCTCGACAAAGTCGGGATTGACGGGTATGCAGTCGACCGGGCAGACCTCGACGCACTGCGGCGTGTCGAAATGCCCGATGCATTCGGTGCACTTCTTCGGGTCGATGACGTAGATCTCCGTGCCCTGCGAGATCGCGCCGTTCGGGCACTCGGGCTCGCAGACGTCGCAGTTGATGCACTCGTCGGTGATTATGAGCGCCATGATCTTTCGTCCTATTTGCGGGTGCCCACCTTCGCCTTCAACCGCGCGAGCACCGCGGGATGAACGAACGAGGAGACGTCGCCGCCGAACCTCGCGATCTCGCGAACGATCGTGGCCGAGATGAACGTGTGCTCCTCCGAGGGCGTGAGAAACAGCGTTTCGACCTCGGGGAACAGCCGCCTGTTCATCCCCGCCATCTGGAACTCGTATTCGAAGTCGGACACCGCGCGCAGCCCGCGCATCACGACCCGCGCGCCCTGCTGATGGACGAAGTCCATCAAGAGCCCCGAGAACGGCTTGACCTCGACGTTGGGGAACGCAGTGACCGCTTCTCGCGCCATGTCGACACGCTCGGCAGTCGTGAAGAAGGGCTGCTTCGCCGCGCTGTCGGCCACACCGACGACGACGCTGTCGAAGACCCTCGAAGCGCGGCGCACGAGGTCCTCGTGGCCGCGGGTGAAGGGATCGAAGGTGCCGGGATAAACGACCGTGAGCATGGCGAGGGTGGAGGTTCGGAACGGGAGGGGCGTTCGGCGCGGAATCCGGCGCTGCGGGCCCTCACACCAGGACGCGCCGCACGAACCTACGACTCCGACGTCGATTGGGCGAAAAGATGATAATGCACTTGCCCGGCCCTGTCGCTTCGCCGCGTGGTGAGTCCCGGCGGAGGCTCGATCACACGTGCAGCCTCCGCGTAGATGTAGCCCGCTGGCGCGAGTCGCGCCGCGCTCGCCGCCAGCAGCCAGTTCCAGGGATCGTCGCGGAACGGCGGATCGAGAAAGACCACGTCGAAAAGTCGGCTTTCGCGCTCGATAAACGCGCGCGCGTCGGCGACATGGAGCTCGACTGCGCTGGCGCCGAGGATCGCTTTCGAGGCGGCGATCGCGTCGATCGCCGCGCGCCGGCTGTCGACGGCAACGGCGAGCAGGGCCCCGCGCGAGGCGGCTTCGAACGAGAGCACACCGCTCCCGGCGTAGAGCTCGAGACACCGCCTTCCGGTGAGGTCCTGGCCAAGCCAGTTGAACAGCGTTACGCGGACGCGATCGGGCGTGGGGCGCAGCCCGTCGGCGCCTGAAAATCGTATCAGCCGGCTGCGCCAGGCGCCGCCGATGATCCGAACGCGATTTGCGGTATTCGACGGCACGGAAGCTCTCGGGGGAACGCGGCGACAAGGCGATTATCGCCGCACGCCCAGGCCGGATAAAATGACCGGTTTGCCGCAGCCGGTCGATCGATTGCAGGCCGTTCCTCGGCGCTCCTGTACTCTGGTCCGCCCCCCACTCGCGATGTTCGACCTTTTCAAGCGCAAATCCGACGACGACGACAAGAAGCGGTGGGCGGCGCGGCTCGCCGAAGGCCTTGCACGCTCCCGCGAAAAGCTCGCCGGCGCGCTCGGCGGTGTATTTTCGCGGCGCAAGCTCGACGAGGAGACGCTCGACGAGCTCGAGGCCGCACTGCTGACAGCCGACGTCGGCGTCGCCGCGACCCAGCAGGTCCTGGCCGATCTCCGGGAGCGCTGGAAGCGCGCCGGCGCCGAAGACGACCCCAAACAACACCTAAAGGCGGCGCTCCTGGAGCTGATCGCGCCGCTCGAGAAGCCGCTCGCGATCGGGAGCGCGCGACCCTTCGTCATCATGCTCGCCGGCGTCAACGGCGCCGGCAAGACGACGTCGGTCGGAAAGCTCGCGCGCCTCTTCCAGACACAGGGGCATTCGGTGCTGCTCGCGGCCGGCGACACGTTTCGGGCGGCGGCGCGCGAGCAGCTCGAGGTCTGGGGCAAGCGCAACGACGTCACCGTCATCTCGCAGGCCGGCGGCGATCCCGGTGCGGTGATGTTCGACGCGATCGCGGCCGCGAAAGCGCGCGGAATCGACGTCGTGCTCGCCGACACCGCGGGGAGGCTCCCGACGCAGCTCCAGCTGATGGAGGAGATCCGCAAAGTGCAGCGCGTCATCCGGAAGGCGGACCCGGATGCCCCGCACGAAACGCTGCTCGTCATCGACGCGAACACCGGGCAGAACACGCTCGCGCAGGTGAAGGCGTTCGACGATGCGCTGGGCTTGACGGGACTCGTCCTCACCAAGCTCGACGGCAGCGCGCGGGGCGGTGTCGTCGCTGCAATCGCGAAGGAGCGGCCCGTCCCGCTGCGGTTCATCGGTGTCGGCGAGGGGATCGACGATCTGCGCCCCTTCGTCGCCGCGGAGTTTGTCGATGCTCTGGTGGGCTAGTGGGTGCGAGCACTCCACCGTCTGCCACGACCCAATAGTCAGCACCCACTCTCGCCGCCATTCCGTCAGGTTTTGACAGCAAACCCGACTAAATCGCTCGGGAACTTTTCGTCCCCTTAGCACTCCCAGTACCCGAGTGCTAAAATTGCGGCAGGCGGCGGTAACCCGCTGAAGGCCGCCCTTGAGGAGAACGACCAAGATGACCGGTACCGCGTTGGCAGTGCCCACCCCGGCCTCGCTGGGGAGCCTCGACCAGTACATCCAAGCCGTGAATCGCTTTCCGTTGCTCACCCCCGAGCAGGAGATCGAGCTGGGCCGGCGCCTCGTCCGCAACAACGACCTGGACGCGGCGCAGCAGCTCGTCCTCTCGCATCTGCGGCTCGTCGTTGCGGTAAGCCGCAAATACCTCGGCTACGGTTTGCCGCAGGGCGACCTGATCCAGGAAGGCAACATCGGGCTGATGAAGGCAGTGCGCCGCTTCGATCCCGAGCGCGGCGTGCGCCTCGTTTCGTTCGCGTTGCACTGGATCCGCGCGGAGATCCACGAGTACGTGCTCCGCAACTGGCGGCTCGTCAAGGTCGCGACGACCAAGGCGCAGCGCAAGCTGTTCTTCAACCTGCGCAGGATGAAGGTTCGGGCGAACTCGTTGTCCGACAACGAAGCGCGCGCGATCGCGAAGGACCTCGGCGTGAAGCCCGACGAGGTCATCGAGATGGAGATGCGGCTTTCGGGCCGCGACATTCCCCTCGAACCGCAGCCCGACGAAGAGGGCGAGGTCGTCACGCCGATCGCGTACCTCACCGACGCCGACAACGAGCCAGCGCAGATTCTCGAGCGCGCCGAGACCGAGACCAATCGCGCCGAGGGGTTGAAGCGTGCGCTCGCGAAGCTCGACGATCGCAGCCGCCACATCATCGAGGCGCGCTGGCTCGCCGAGAACGATCCGGCCACGCTGCAGGACCTCGCCGATGAGTACGGCGTGTCGGCGGAGCGCATCCGCCAGATCGAAGGCAAGGCGATCAAGTCGATGCGCGGGCAGATGAGCGCGCTCCAATAGCCCGCTCGCGACCAGCGGCCCTTCGGAAAGCGCCGGCCTCGCGCCGGCGTTTTCTCTTGCGCCCCTACAGCTCGACCTGCGTTCCGAGCTCGACGACGCGGTTGGTCGGAATGTGGAAGAAGTCCGTCGCCTTGACGGCCATCTTCGACATCGAGACGAAAAGCTGTTCTCGCCACAGCGCCATCCCGGGAGCGACCGTCGCAATCAGCGTCTCGCGCGAAACGAAGAACGAGGTTTCCATCATGTCGTACGGGAATTCGTCCTTGCCGATGGCCTCGAGGACCTCCGGCACGTCGGGGTCTTCGGCGAACCCGTAATAGGCCTCCATCCTCCAGAACGAGCAGCCGAGGTCGGAGAGCCGGATGCGCTCGCTCGCCGGAACCCGCGGGAAATCCTGCGTGTGGATCGTCAGGAACACGACGCGCTCGTGCAGCACCTTGTTGTGCTTCAGGTTGTGCAGCAGGGCGTGCGGGACGCGATCGACGGTCGAAGTGAGGAACACCGCGGTGCCCGGGACGCGCGGCGGCGGGCTCGCTTCGACGCTTTCGATGAAGATGTCGAGCGGCATTGAATCTTCAGCGAGTCGCGACATGAGCAGGGCCCGCCCGCGCTTCCAGGTCGTGAGCAGCGTGAACACGACGATGCCGACCAACAGCGGAAACCACCCACCCTCAGGCACCTTGAGCGAGTTCGATGCGAGAAAAAGGCCGTCGATCATCAGGAGCGGCACGGCGATCGCCGCCGCGACGGGCCGGCGCCAGTGCCAGATCCGGCGCATCACGACGTAGATCAGCACCGAGTCGATGAGCATTGCAAGGGTCACCGCGATGCCATAAGCCCCGCCCAGGTTGTCGGCGCGGCGGAAGCCCAGCACGAGCAGGAGCACCGCGACGAACAGCGTCCAGTTGATGAACGGAATATAGATCTGCCCGATCTGCCGATCGGACGTGTGCAGGATCTTGAGCCGCGGACAGTAGCCCATCTGGACCGCGGCGCGCGTCAGCGAAAACGCGCCCGAGATCACGGCCTGCGACGCGATGACCGCTGCGCAGGTCGCGAGCGCGACCAGCGGGATCAGCGCCCACTGCGGCGCAAGCAGGTAGAACGGATTTCTGATCGCGAGCGGGTTCGCGAGAAGAAGCGCGCCTTGGCCGAAATAGTTGAGCACGAGCGCCGGCATCACGAACCACCCTCAAGCGAGGCGGATCGGGCCGGCGCCGAAATGGCCCATGTCGGCGTACAGCGCCTCGGTCCCGGTGACGGCGAGAACGACCGCTCCGAGCGCCAGAAATGCGAGGCGCGGATTGTCAACCACAAAGGCCGCCGCATGCACGGGATCGATCGCCCCCAGCAGGGCCGGCGCCAGCGCGACCTGATACGCCCCCAGCGCAGCGAGCGCGGCGAACCACGCGAACATCACCGGCCCGAACAGTCTGCCCACGCTCGCCGTTCCGCGCTTCTGGATCGCGAACAGCGCAATGACGATCACCAGCGTCGTCGGCACGATGAACGGATGGAGGCTCGGTGCGATGATCTCGAGACCCTCGACCGCGCCCAGCACCGAGATCGCCGGGGTGATCATGCCGTCGCCGTAGAACATCGCGGCGCCGAAGATCCCGAAGCCGACGAGCCACCAGCGTCTGCGTCCGTGCTGGAGCATCCCACGGGAGACGAGCGCCGTGAGCGCGAGGATGCCACCCTCGCCGCGATTGTCGGCGCGCATGATGAGCGTCACGTACTTTGCGGTGACGATGATCACCAGCGCCCAGAAGATGATCGACAGGATGCCGAACACGCTGGCGGTCGTGAGAGCGACCGGATGCTCGCCGACGAAGCACTGGCGAAGCGTGTACAGCGGCGAGGTGCCGATGTCGCCGTAGACGACGCCGATCGCCCCGAGCACGAGCGACATTCGTTTCGGCGAGTCCGCGGAAGCGCTCAAGGACCGAACCGAGCGGCGATGCGAGCGAGAACCGCGCCCGCGTCAACCGCCGTCGTTTGCGGCGTTGCCGTCGTCCCCGCGTCGGGCAAAGCGGATCGAGAGCTGCTTCAGCTTCCGATAGAGGTGCGTACGCTCGAGGCCTGCCCGCTCGGCCACGCGGCTCATGTTGCTCTGCTCGCGGCCCAGCAGTTGCTCGAAATAGATCCGCTCGAAGGCTTCTCGCGCCTCGCGCAGCGGTAACTCGAAAAAGCGCGCGGTGATCTCCGGCGCGACGGTCTGGTTCGCGGCCGCAGCCTCGCCGAGCAGTCGCTTCACGTGGTCAGTCGTGATGTCGCCGGACCCCGAGGAGAGCGAGAGATTCGCGATCACGCTCTGCAGATGATCGAGATTGCCCGGCCAATAGGCGCCGGTCAGCGCAGCGAGCGCAGCGGGCTGCAACGTCGCCACCAGGCGCGCGGAGGTCTGCTGCGCGCTGCGCTCCTGCGCGGCGACATCGGCCCAGAACCGGTCGATCAGCGCCGGAATGTCCTCGCGCCGCGCGCGCAGCGGGGGAAGCAGGACCGCGCCGGCCGACAGCGCCGAGAGGAGCGCCGCGTCGAACTTGCCCTCCGCCGCGAGATTTCCCAGGAGCTCGGTGCTCGTGCATACGAGCGCTACGTTCGCCTTGTCGAGCTTCGGCAGGAGGAATGCGAGACCGCGCTGCTCGGCCTTCGTGTACTGGCCGATTTCCTGGCAATACAGCATGCCGTCGCGCGCTTCCTCGAGAACTGCGAGTGGGTTGGCGGCGAGTCTCGCACCGCCCTGGAGCACGACGCGATTGGTATCCGGAACGTGCAGCGCGCGCGCCGCGACGTCATGACCGGTGCCGGGCTCGCCGAGGATCAGGACCGCCTTGCGCGCCGCGAGCAGCTGCTCGAGCTGGCGCTCGACGTCGCGGACCGCAGTGCTCGCGCCGAGCGCGGCGAGAGACACGCGGCGCGGCTCGCGCGCCGAGGCCGTCTTCAGTGCGCGCGAGACCGTCCCGAGAAGCTTCTGCAGGCCGACGGGCTTTTCCAGAAAGTCGAACGCGCCGATCTTGGTCGCCTCGACCGCCGTCTCGATCGTCCCGTGACCCGACATCATCACGACCGGCATCGTCAGCTGGCCCGAGGCCGCCCACTCGCGGAGCAGGGTGACGCCGTCGGTGTCGGGCATCCAGATGTCGAGTAGCACGAGCGCCGGCTGCTCGCGGGAGCGGTACGCGCGCGCTGCCGTGGCGTTCTCGGCGAGACTGACGCGGTAACCCTCGTCCTGGAGGATTTCCGAGAGCAATTCGCGGATGCCGACTTCGTCGTCGACGATCAGGATGTCCTTGGCGGGCGTCATGAGGCTCGTATCCTACGCCGCTCTCGGGCCGCGCGGGAAAATGAGCGTGACGCGCGCCCCGCGCGGCGCTCGATTCGCGAGATCGACTCGGCCGTGGTGTTCGTCGACGATCTTCTTGACGATCGCGAGCCCGAGCCCCGTGCCCTTCGCCTTCGTCGTCACGTACGGCTCGAACGCGCGATGCAGCACGGTGTCGGGAAATCCCGGTCCCGCGTCGGCGAACGCGAGCACGATTTCGTCGTCTCGAGTCTCGAGGTCGATGTCGTAGCGCGGCTCGGTCGATTCGACCTGGGCGTCGATCGCGTTCTGCAGAAGATTGTGAAACACCTGGCGCAGGCGCGTCGGCTCGCCCAGGACGACGGCGGGCTCCGCCGGAAGGTTCAAGCTGATGTACGGACGCAGATTCTCGTAGAGCGCAAGCACGTCCTGCAACAGCGTGCCGATGGCGACCGGTTGCATCGTGCCGGGTCGCGGCTGCCGCGCGTAGATCGCGAAGTCGTCGACCATGTGCTTCATCGCGGCGACTTGCGCGATGATCGTCTGCGTGCCGCGCGTGAGCGTGTCGCGCGCGGCGCCGTCGAGATTCGCCGCGAGCTTGTGCTCGAGGCGCTCGGCAGAGAGCTGGATCGGCGTCAGCGGATTCTTGATCTCGTGCGCGAGTCGCCGCGCGACCTCGCCCCATGCGGCGTCACGCTGGGCCTGCGCGAGCTCGGTCACGTCGTCGAACACGACGACGTAGCCTGCGACCGGCGTCATCGG
This sequence comes from Casimicrobiaceae bacterium, assembly GCA_035541655.1. Classification (GTDB taxonomy): domain Bacteria; phylum Pseudomonadota; class Gammaproteobacteria; order Burkholderiales; family Casimicrobiaceae; genus CAIWHR01. The sequence goes on from DATKMY010000077.1 coordinate 18,796, forward strand.
AAGCCTCGAGCCGCGCATCAGCAGCGTGCGCATGAGGTTCGCGACCGAAAGCTCCGACTGCTTCTGCCAATGCGCATCGCGGCTGCCCTGAAAGCCGTTCGCGACGAGCTCGGCGAAGGGCGCGAGCGCGGGAACTTTGCGCCCCCACTCGGGAAGCGGCATTCCGGTGAGCTCGGCGATCGGCTGCTGCAGGATGACGGCGGCGCTCGCGTTGGCCGTGCGCAAGCGATAGTGATCGTCGAATGCCAGCACGCCAGCGGAAAGGTTGCCGAGGATGCTTTCGAGGTACGCGCGCGTGGTCTCGGTCGCGCGGCGCGATTCCTCGGCCTTTTGCTGCGCCTCGGCAAGCTGCGCGGTCATCGTGTTGAACGACTCGGTCAGCACGCCGAGCTCGTCGCGCGAGGTGACCGGCTGGCGGCGGGTGAAGTCGCCCTGGGTGACCGCGCGCGTGCCTTCGGCGAGAAGGCCGAGCGGCGCCGAGAATCGCTCCGACAGCACGACCGCGAGACCGAGCGCCGAGGTGAGGGCGAGCAGCAGCGTCAGCGTGAGGGTTACCGCGTACAGACGCTTGAGCGAAACGCGCGAGAACGAGATCTCCTTGTAGTCGCGTTCGCCGGACTGGACTTTCTCGACCTCTTGCGCGAGCGCCTTCGGCACCGGCTCGATCACCTGGAGCACCTTGAGCGGCTCGAGGCGATCGTCCGTGTTGACCGGGGTGATGACCCGAAGCACGATCCCGCCTTCGGCGCGCTGCTCGATCGCCGGCGTTTGCTGCTGCAGACGCGCGCGCCGCAGCGCTTGCGCCGGCGGCGTTTCCGGCGGCGCGGTCGAGGCTCCGACCCCCGCAACCGCCAGCACGTTGCCGGTCGACGAGAAAAGCGTCGCTTCGTAGACGCCGGCCTGTTCCGCTATGCGATTGAGCCGCGTCCCGAGACTCCCCGGCGCCGTCTCGCCGAGCGTCGCGGCGATCTGCGACGCCTTGTTCGCCGTGTCCTTGAGCAGGTACTCGAGCGCGTTGCGCCCGACGTTCAGGCCGCCTTCGAGCGCCCGGTCGACGCGCACGTCGAACCAGCTCTCGATGCTCCTGCCGAGGAATTGCACCGATACCGCATAGACGAGCGCGCCGGGCAGCACCGCGACCAGCGCGAACAGCAGCACGAGCCGCACGGCGAGCCTTGAGCCGAACACACCCGCCTTCAGGTTGCGTGAGAGGCGCCAGAGCTGATAGCCCACGAGCAGCATCAGTCCGACGACCATCGCGCCGTTCACCATGAGCAGCAGGTCGTAGCGGCGCGCGAACAGCTCGGTGTTCGCCGAGGCGGTGGCGAGGAGAAACATCGAGATCGCCGCGAGGCACGCGACAACCAGCAGCAGCCAGCGGATCCCGCGCGAGGGTAGGAGCCCGCTCATTTGTCTGCCCGCATGCCCCCTACGGGGCCACAGCGAGCGGCTTGGGGGGACCCGGCGCCGCTCACGGCGTGAAGCTCCATCGATGCCAGTCCGATTGCAGCGACCATTCGCGCGAGCCGAGCGCGCTCAGCTGAAACGGCTTCGGAAGCTGGTTGACGTCAAGGCGCAATCGGATTGCCGCTTCGTAGCGCATGCCCTTCGAGAGCTCGTCGGCACGCGCGATCTGGCGCGAGGTCACCCGTGACAGAAAACGCTCGACTTCATCGAGGCCGTCGAACGTCTGGCCGAGGAGCCCGCTCGCGACGCGATACTGGCGCGTGAGCGCGTTGTACGAGACGCGATACTGCGTCGAGAACGACATCACCTTCTCGTCGAACCAGTATTTGCGCGGTCGAACGAGGTCGAAATCGAGCGCGAAGTACAGCGGCACGCCCTTCTGCAGCGCCTCCTCGAGCGTCGGATTCAACGCGAAGTCGAACTCCGCGTTCAGGACGTAGGCGTCCTCGTCCGCATGAATGTCGGCCGACTTGACGGCGATCGTGTCGGCACGCGCGAGCGAGACGAGCAGCGAGAGCGCGACGAGGACCGCGGCTGCGACGATGCGCGAGAGCGAGGCACCCGTGCGGGGCAGGGATATGGATCGAGAGGCTGCGGACATGCCGGCGGGCGGGCGTCGGACGGGGTGGAGAGTGTCCGTCGGCGTCGGGGCGGGCGGATTTCCGCGCTAGAGCCGGCCGCTCAGGGCTTGCGGAGCAGTGCGTAAAAAAACCCGTCCTGATTGTGGCCCGCGCCGCCTGACGAAGGCAAGAGTTGTGCACCGCGGCGAGCGACATCGGAGGCAAAGGTGAGGGATTCGCGCAACGCTTCGGGGTGGCGCGCCGCGAACGCCGCGATCTGCTCTTCGTTCTCCGCGGCGAACACCGAGCAGGTCGCATAGAGCAGGAGCCCGCCTCGGGCGACGCACGGCCATAGCGCGTCCAGAATGCGCGATTGTTGCGCCGCGAAGCGCGCTACGTCGGACTCGCGACGCAGCCACTTGACGTCGGGGTGACGTCGAACGATCCCGCTTGCCGTGCACGGCACGTCGGCGAGAATCCGGTCGAACGGCCGGCCGTCCCACCATTGCGACGGTTCGCCGGCATCGCCCGTGACCACGCGCACATTCGGCGCCGCGACGCGCAGACGATCGAAGTTCTCTCTCACCCGGGTGAGGCGTTGCGAGTCGTCGTCGAGCGCGACCAGCTCGACATCGGCGAGCTCCGCGATGTGCGTCGCCTTGCCGCCTGGCGCGGCGCACGCATCGAGCACGCGCAGCCCTGCGGCGAGTCGCAGCATCGGCGCCGCGAGCTGCGCGCCGAGATCCTGAACCGAGAACGCACCTTCCGCGTAACCCGGGAGGTCCTCGGCCGGGCGCGGAGCGTCGACGAGCAGTCCTGCATCGCCCTGTGCACCGGCCGAGATCGACGCGGCATGCCATGAGGCGCGCAGCGCTTCGCGCGTCGTCACTCGGCGATTCACGCGGAGCGCGAGCGGCGGACGGGCGTTGCCCGCTGTGAGGATGTCCTGCCACGTTTCGGGGAATTCGTGACGCAGCCGCTCGATCCACCACGCCGGATGCGACCAGCGCGCAACTGGATCGTCGCGAACCTCGCTGAGCAATGCCTCGCGCTCCCGCAGATACCGACGCAGCAGCGCGTTGACGAGCGATTTGGCTGCGGGGCGCGCGATCACGGCCGCCGCGTCCACCGCGCGGTCGACGATCGCGAACGGCGGCGCGCGCGTGTGATCGATCTGGTAGATCGCCACCGCAACGAGGCAGGAAAGTGCCGGGTCGGCGAAGGGTTTCGCCGCGAGCTTGCGAACGAGCGCGGCGAGCGTTCCCCAATGTCGCAGCGTGCCGAACGCGAGCTCCTGGACGAGAGCGCGACGCCGGCCGACCGCGTCGCGCCCGCGCGGGGCGAGTTGGCCGAGCGCGACGGGCAGCGCGGCGCCGTCGAGTACGGCGCGCACGGCGAGCGCCGACAAGCGCTGGGCTTCTTGCATGGCGCGATAGACCGCCTAGCCGGCGGATACGGTCCCGGGACCGAAGCACGCGCCGCGACCAAGCCGCCTGCCTGCGAGGAAGGTCGCGGCGGCCATCCGGCGTCCGCCCGCCGGCTGGAGCTCGGCGAGCCTGATCGTCCCGCCACCGCAAGCGACCGTTACCGATGCCGCATCGATGTCGACGACGGTCCCCGGGGCCGCCGCCGCCGGGGACTCCGAGGGCTCGGCGCGCCAGACCTTGACCCGCCGCGCTTCGAACGACGCATAGGCACCCGGAGCCGGATCGAACGCGCGGACCTGGCGATCGATCGCCGCGGCGGAGGCGTTCCAGTCAATGGCGGCGTCGACCGCTCGCACCTTTGGCGCGAGCGTGACGCCGGCTGCCGGCTGGGGTATCCGCGGCAACGATTCGCCCGCGGCGATGCGTCGAAGGACGCGAGTGAGCGCTTGCCCACCTGCCGCGGCAATCTTCGCCTCGAGTGTCCCGGCAGTGTCACGCGCGTCGATGACGATGCGCTCTGTGCTGATGATCGCTCCGGTGTCGAGCCCGGCGTCCATTTGCATGATGGTGACGCCGGTGGCGTCGTCGCCCGCGAGAATTGCGCGCTGAATCGGCGCTGCGCCGCGCCATCGCGGGAGGAGCGAGGCATGCACATTGATACAGCCCTGGGGAGGGAGCGCGAGGATCGGCGCCGGCAGCAGCAGCCCGTAGGCCGCGACCGCCAGCAGATCGAGCCGAGCGGCGGCGAGCATCTCGCGTGCCGCTTCGTTCGCGAGCGTCGGCGGCTGCTCCACGCGAATCCCGCGGTCGAGCGCGAGCTCCTTGACCGCCGAAGGCTCGTGCCGCAATCCACGGCCGCGCGGGCGGTCGGGTTGGGTGAGAACCAGCGGGATCGTGAACCCGGCCTCGAGGAGCGCAGCGAGCACCGTGGCCGCGAACGCCGGCGTGCCGGCGAATCCGACGTTCATCGAGTGCCGGCGATCGGGCGTTATGCCGTCTGCCGCTGCTTTTTGCGCAGCCGCGTCACGAGGCGCGCCTGTTTCAACGGCGAGAGGTGATCGACGAAAACGCGCCCGACGAGGTGATCCATCTCGTGCTGAATGCACACTGCGAGCGTCCCTTCCGCATCGAGCTCGAAGGGCTCGCCGCGGGCGTCCAGCGCGCGCACCCGGATGCGCTCGGCGCGCCTGACCTTGTCGTAGTACCCCGGCACCGAAAGGCAACCTTCCTCGCGCTCTGCCTCGCCTTGCGCCCAGAGAATCTCGGGATTGATGAAGACCCGGAGCTCGTCCCGGGTTTCCGAGATGTCCATTACGATGATCCGCTTGTGCACGTTGACCTGCGTGGCGGCAAGGCCGATGCCGGGCGCTGCATACATGGTTTCCGCCATGTCGCGGACGAGCTTCTCGATCTCCGGCGTCACTGTAGCCACGGGCGCAGCAACCTTCCGCAGCCTCGGATCCGGGTATTCGAGAATGGTCAGGGTCGCCATGAATCTGGGATTGACAATGCCCTCGCGGCGGGGTTCGAGTTGCAACCGAGTCGCCTCCCAAGGGCCAATCCCCGTCTTTCGGTATGCGTTGGCTTGCAAAACGCAGACTGAGGATGCAGAATCCCCCGTAAGCCCTTATTTTGCGGCGCTTTAGGACGTCTGCAAGCCCGCCCCCACCGGAAGAGGCTTTATGCGTCAGAAGTTTAGCACAGCGAGTTTCCTCGTCGCCGCCGTGGCAGCAATCCTGGTTTGGGGCGCCGGCGCCGCGGTTGCCGCCGACGTTCAGGTCAACGCAGGCGCTCCCAACCGCTACACGGTGCAAAAAGGCGACACCCTGTGGGGCATTGCGGGCAAGTTCCTGAAGGACCCCTGGCGTTGGCCAGAGGTCTGGCGGATGAACCGCGAGCAGATCCGCAATCCCCACCTCATTTATCCCGGTGACGTGATCGTCCTCGATCGCGCCGCCGACGGTGGTCCGCAGCTCTCGCTCGAGCGCCCGACGACGCGCCTCTCGCCATCCGTGCGCTCCTCGCCGCTCGACGTCGAAGCGATTCAGTCGATCCCGGCCGGCGATATCGAGCCCTATCTCACGCGCCCGCTGATCACCGGTCCCAACGGCCTCGACAGCGCAGCGCAGATCGTCGCAGGGCGCGACACCCGCGAGAGCCGCGGCGACGGCGACGTCGCGTACGTGGTCGGCATCGACCCCAGAGCGGGCGACCTGTGGAGCATCTACCGCCAGGGCCGCGAGTTCCGCTCGCTCGACACCAACGAACTGCTCGGCGTCGAGCAGAAGTATCTCGGGACGGCGAAAGTCGAGCGGTTCGCCGACGTGTCCACGCTGCGCATCTCCACGGCGAACGAGGAAATCCTGATCGGCGATCGGCTGATCCCGGCGCCCCGGGGAGTGCTGATGAACTACGTTCCGCACTCGCCCGCTCAGCCTGTGGACGGCAGAATCATCGCGCTGAGCGGCGACGCCGCCACCGAGGCCGGGCGCGGCTCGATCGTCACGCTCGACAAGGGCGCGCGCAACGGGCTCGACGTCGGAGCGGTACTCGCGATCTATCGGGTCATTCCGCCGATCGAGGATCCGCGCCCATCGAAGGAGCCCGAGCAGATCGACCCGAACGGCGGCGAGCCGACGCGCTTCTTCACGCCTGTGCGCCTGCTGCACGTGCCCGACGAGCGTAGCGGGCTGCTATTCGTCTTCCGCGTGTTCGACCGCGTCTCGTACGCGATCCTCCTCAACCAGACCGACCCCGTCTTCGTCGGCGACTACGTCCGCAATCCGTAGCGGCTCCACCGCCGCTGCGCCGAATCGATGATCGTCGACGCTCGCGTCGAGGCTTGGGCGCGGCTGCAGCTCGCCGGCGTCGGGCCGCGAGCTCTCGTCGCGCTGCTCCGCGCGTTCGGCGATGCGCGAGGCGTTCTCGCCGCGACCCCCGCCGAGCGCCGACGGCACGTTCCTGCGGATGCCGCCGCGCTGCTCGATGCGCCGCCGGAAGCGCCGCGCCTCGAGGCAGCGCTAGCGTGGCTCCGCGAACCCGATCATGAATTGATGGCATGGGACGACCCCGGTTATCCGCATGCGCTGCTCGAGATCACCGACCCGCCGCCCGTCTTCTACTATCAAGGGCGGCGCGAGCTGTTCGCCGCGCCGGGCTTTGCGATCGTCGGGAGCCGAAACGCGACGCCGCAAGGCAGTGAGGACGCCGAAGCCTTCGCCGCCGCCCTCTCCGCTGCGGGCTTCACCATCGTGAGCGGTCTCGCGCAGGGGATCGACGCCGCCGCGCACCGCGGCGGCCTTCGGTATTCGGCAAGCAGCATCGCCGTGATCGGCACCGGCCCCGATCGGATCTATCCCGCTCGAAATCGCGATCTGGCGCACGAGCTCGCCGCGCGCGGCCTCGTGATCTCGGAGTTCGCGCCGGGGACGCCGCCGCTCAAGCAGAACTTTCCCCGGAGAAACCGCCTGGTCAGCGGATTGTCGCGCGGGGTGCTCGTTGTCGAGGCGACGCTCGATTCCGGGTCCCTCATCACCGCACGGCTTGCCGCCGAGCAGGGACGCGAGGTCTTTGCACTTCCGGGTTCGATCCATTCCCCGTTTTCGAAGGGCGGACACCGGCTGATCCGCGACGGGGCGAAGCTCGTCGAGACCGCACAGGACATTCTCGAGGAGCTCGGGGGAACGGTGGCGGCCCGACAGCGCGCCGAACCTAGAGAGGCTGATATCGCCGATCCCGATGCGCGCGCGATTCTGGGGGCGCTCGGTCACGATGCGGCCGATGTCGACACGCTGGTGGCGCGAACAGGGCTCGGCGCACCTGCCGCCGTCGCCGCGCTGACGGCACTCGAGCTCGACGGCGAGGTGGCGAGCGTTCCCGGAGGGCGCTGGCAGCGCATCTCCCGGCCGAAGTAGGCGCTCGCAAGCCTCGCGCGTGCGCGCGCTCGCGCGCGTTGGGGCCGCATCGGCGAAAAGTATTCTTGCTCGCCGCGCTTTTCCTTCGGTACTATCTGCCGCTCTTTTGGTTCGCCCCCCATGTCGAAGTCGCTGATCATCGCCGAAAAGCCCTCTGTCGCCGCGGACATCTCGCGCGCGCTCGGCGGCTTTACGCGTCACGATGACCATTTCGAGAGCGCCGATTACGTGGTGTCGTCGGCCGTCGGCCACCTGCTCGAGATCGGCATGCCCGAGGATGAGGAGGTGAAGCGCGGCAAGTGGACCTTTGCGCACCTCCCGGCGATCCCGTCGAAGTTCGCACTGAAGCCGATCGAGAAGAACGAGGCGCGGCTCAGGACGCTGCTGCGCCTCATCAAGCGCAAGGACGTCGCCGAGCTGATCAACGCCTGCGACGCCGGACGAGAGGGCGAGCTGATCTTCCGCTACATCACGCAGTTCGCGAAATCCGCGAAGCCGATCCGCAGGCTCTGGCTGCAGTCGATGACGCCCACGGCGATCCGCGAGGGTTTCGAGAAGCTGCGCAGCGACAAGGAAATGCTGCCGCTCGCGGACGCGGCCGTATGCCGCTCGGAGGCGGACTGGCTCGTCGGGATCAACGGCACACGGGCGATGACCGCGTTCAACTCGCGCTCGGGGGGCTTTCAGCTCACGACCGTCGGCCGCGTGCAGACGCCCACGCTCGCGATCCTGGTCGAGCGCGAAGAGCGGATCCGCGGCTTCTCCCCCCGCAATTACTGGGAAGTGCACGGAACCTTTCGCGCGAGCGGCGGCGAATACGTAGGACGCTGGTTCGACGCCACGTGGAAGAAGAGCGACGAGGATCCCGATCTTCGCGCCGAGCGCCTTTGGGACGAGAAGAGCGCGCAGGCGCTCGTCGCGAAGTGCACCGGCAAGCCCGGCGAGGTTACCGAGGAATCCAAGCCGACGACGCAGGGAGCGCCGCTGCTCTACGACCTGACGACACTGCAGCGCGAGGCGAACGGTCGCTTCGGACTCTCGGCGCGGACGACACTCTCGCTGGCGCAGGCGCTCTACGAGAAGCACAAGGCGCTCACCTACCCTCGGACCGATTCGCGCGCGCTGCCCGAGGATTATCTCGGCACCGTGAAGAAGACGATGGAGGCGCTCACCGAAACCCGGGCGTACGCGCCGTTCGCCCAGCAGGTGCTCAAGGAAAAGTGGGTGCGCCCGAACAAGCGGATCTTCGACAACGCGAAGATCTCCGACCACTTCGCGATCATCCCGACGCTCGTCCAGCCTAAGCACCTCAACGAGCTCGAAGCGAAGCTCTACGATTTCGTCGTCAAGCGCTTCCTCGCTGCGTTCTACCCGCCGGCGGAGTTCACGGTGACGACGCGGATCACGCGCGTCGCCGACGAGCCGTTCAAGTCCGAGGGCAAGGTGCTGGTGAGTCCGGGATGGCTGGCGGTATACGGCAGGGAAGCGCAGGTCGACGACGCCACCGCGAAGCCCGGCGAGAAGGGAATCCTCGCGGCGGTCAAGCCCGGCGAGCGCGTCGCTACGGTGAAAGTCGACGCGATCGCGAACACGACGCGTCCGCCGCCGCGCCTCACCGAGGCAACTCTCCTCTCGGCGATGGAAGGTGCCGGCAAGCTGATCGACGACGAGGAGCTCCGTGAAGCGATGCGCGAAAAGGGGCTGGGGACGCCAGCGACGCGCGCGCAGATCATCGAAGGGCTGCTCACCGAGAAGTACATCTATCGGGACGGCCGCGAGCTCGTCCCGACGGCGAAGGCGTTCTCGCTGCTCGTGCTGCTGCACGGACTGAGCGTCCCCGAGCTCTTTTCGCCCGAGCTTACGGCCGAGTGGGAATTCAAGCTCGCGCAGATGGAGCGAGGAAAGCTCAAGCGCGACGCGTTCATGCGCGAGATCGTCGACATCACCGAGCACATCGTCGGCCAGGCGAAAGGCCACGAGAGCGACACGATTCCCGGCGACTTCGGTACGCTCACGGCGCGCTGCCCCAAGTGCGGCGGCGAGGTCCACGAGAACTACAAGAAGTTCCAGTGCCAGTCGTGCGACTTCGGCTTCTGGAAGATCATGGGCGGGCGCCAGCTCGAGCTCACGGAGGCGGACACGCTGCTCCGCGAGCGCCGCGTCGGTCCACTCGAGGGTTTCCGCAGCCGCCTCGGCCGGCCGTTCACGGCGTCGATCAAGGTGACCGACGCGAACGAGGTGACGTTCGACTTCGGCGACGGCGCGTCCGATGATCAGGCCGAGGCACCCGATTTCACGGGACTCGAGCCGCTGGGCCCATGCCCGAAATGCGGCGCGCGCGTTTTCGAGTTGCCGCAGGCCTACGTGTGCGAGAAGGCCGTGGGCCCGGAGAAGACGTGCGATTTCCGCTCGGGGCGCGTCATCCTGCAGCGGCCGGTCGAGCGCGCGCAGATGCAAAAGCTGCTCGCCACCGGAAAGACGGATTTCCTGCAGTTCGTCTCGGCGCGCACGAAGCGCGGCTTCTCGGCGTATCTCGTGCGCCAGCCTGACGGCAAGATCGGATTCGAGTTTGAGGCGAAGGAGCCGGGGAAGACCGGCGCGCGGAGAGCGCGTGCACCGATCGCGCTGCGCGTGCTCGGCGCGCACCCGCGCGACAAGAAACCCGTCGAGCTTCACACCGGCCGTTACGGCCCGTATGTGAAGCATGGCGAGATAAACGCGACGATTCCCGACCGCGACAAGGCAGACTCGATCACGCTCGACGAAGCGGTCGCGATTCTCGCCGACAAAGAGGCCAGGCAGGGCGGACGGTTCGCTGCCAAGTCTGCGCCGAAGACTCGGACTGCGCCGAGCCCGCGGACGGACGCCTCCGCTCCGGAGACTACCCGCCGAAGCGCTACGGCGAAGCGCGCGGCACCGCCATCCGGCGCTCGCGGCGGAGCCGCGGCCGCGAAGACCGCGAGCAAGCGTTCGCCGCGCGGTCGCTCGCGCGGCGCGTAGCATCTCCCGGGCGTCGCGCCAAGCTCGACAGTCCGCTACACGCTGCGGAGCGGGTCCGCGCTGACCCCGGTGCGCGCGTGTGCTGCTGCTGCTGGCTCCTTCCGTCTAAACATCGAGGTTCCGCACTCCGAGCGCGTTCGTTTCGATGAACGCACGCCGAGGCTCGACCTGCTCGCCCATCAGCGTCGAGAAGATCTCCTCCGACGAGATCGCATCCTCGATCTGCACCTTCAGCAGACGGCGCACGCTCGGGTCCATCGTCGTCTCCCAGAGCTGTTCGGGGTTCATCTCGCCCAGGCCCTTGTAGCGCTGCAGCGCCACGCCGGCACGCGCTTCCTCCAGTAGCCAGTCGAGCGCCTCCTTGAACGAGCGGACCGCCTGCTGCTTGTCGTCGCGGCGGACCACCGCGCCGGGGGTGACGAGCCCCGAGAGCACTGCGGCAGCGGCTGCGATCTGCGCGAAGTCGCCCGACGCAACGAGATCGGCGTCGATCGTCGTCGCATGGGGCGTCCCATGGTGCGTGCGCACGATGACCAAGCGCCGCGATTCGCTCGAGCCGTTGCGCGCCTGCACTCGCACCTCAGGGTCGGCGATCGCCACTTCGAGCGCCTGCGCGCTTTCGGCCGCCGCCGCTTCGTTCGAGAGGTCGATACGCGCGCCATCGAGCACCGCATAGAGTGCCGCAGGGTCGATGATTCGCGCGAGGCGTTCGATGACGGCGTCGGCGACGAGATAGTCGCGAGCCACGCTCGCGAGCGCGTCGGGCGCCAGTGGCGCCTTGCCCGCGGCCGGGACGAGCTCCGCGCCTTTCAGCGCGACCTTGAGCAGATGCTGCTTCAACTCGTGGTCGTCCTTGAGGTAGCTCTCTTCCTTCCCCTGCTTCACCTTGTAGAGCGGGGGCTGCGCGATGTAGATGTGGCCGCGCTCGACGAGCTCCGGCATCTGCCTATAGAAGAACGTCAGCAGCAGCGTGCGGATATGTGAGCCGTCGACATCGGCGTCCGTCATGATGATGATGCGGTGATAACGCAGCTTGTCGGCGTTGTATTCGTCCTTGCCGAAGCCCGTGCCGAGCGCGGTGATCAACGTGACGATCTCCTGCGAGCTCACGAGCTTCTCGAAGCGTGCGCGCTCGACGTTCAGGATCTTTCCGCGCAGCGGCAGGATCGCCTGGAACTTGCGGTCGCGCCCCTGCTTCGCCGACCCGCCGGCGGAATCGCCCTCGACCAGGTAAATCTCCGAGAGCGCCGGATCGCGCTCCTGGCAATCCGCGAGCTTTCCGGGGAGCCCCAGACCGTCGAGCACACCCTTGCGCCGAGTGAGCTCGCGCGCCTTGCGCGCGGCTTCGCGAGCGCGCGCGGCCTCGACGATCTTCGTGCAGATGATCTTGGCGTCCACGGGGTTCTCGAGCAGAAAATCCCCGAGCTTCGCTGCCACGATCTCCTGGACGACCGGCTGCACTTCGGAGGAAACGAGCTTGTCCTTGGTCTGCGACGAGAACTTGGGCTCGGGAACCTTGACTGAAAGCACGCAGCAGAGACCTTCGCGCATGTCGTCGCCGGTGGTTTCCACCTTCGCCTTCTTCGCAATCTCCTCCTTCTCGATGTAGTTGTTGAGCGTTCGCGTCATCGCCTGGCGCAGGCCGGTGAGATGCGATCCCCCGTCGCGCTGCGGGATGTTGTTGGTAAAGGTCTGGACGTTCTCAGCATACGAATCGTTCCACTGCATCGCGACCTCGACGGTCATCCCGTCCTTCTCGCCTAGCGCGTGGAAGATGTGGGGATGCAGCACCGTCTTGCTGCGGTTCATGTACTCGACGAAGCCCTTGATGCCGCCGGAATGCGCGAAGCTCTCGCTCTTGCCGTCGCGCTGGTCGACCAGCTCGATCTTGGTTCCGTTGTTGAGGAACGATAGCTCGCGGATACGCTTCGCGAGAATCTCCCCGTGGTATTCGACGCGGCCGAAAGTTGCGGCCGATGCCATGAAATGAACTTCGGTGCCGCGGCGGTCGGTCGCACCGATCACCGCGAGCGGAGCGACCGCCACACCCCGCCGGAACTCCATCTGATGCGCCTTGCCGTTCCGCCAGATACGAAGCCGCAGCCAATCGGAAAGCGCGTTCACCACCGATACCCCAACGCCGTGCAATCCGCCCGAGACCTTGTAGCTGTTCTGGTCGAACTTCCCGCCCGCATGAAGCTCAGTCATGACGATCTCGGCGGCCGAGCGCTTCAAGTCGTCGTCGTCCTTGATGTCGGTCGGGATGCCGCGCCCATTGTCGACGACGGACACCGAGTTGTCAGCGTGAATGACGACCTTGATGTCGTCGCAGAAACCCGCAAGCGCCTCGTCGATTGCGTTGTCGAGGACCTCGAACACCATGTGGTGCAGACCGGTGCCATCCGACGTGTCGCCGATGTACATGCCCGGCCGCTTACGCACCGCGTCGAGGCCCTTCAGGATTTGGATGCTCGTCGAATCGTAGTCTTCGCCGTTGCTCAAGGGCTTGGGTATTGCCTGCGTCATCGAGAAGCTTTCGTTGCGTTTTGTCGACACTCAAAATGAGCCGCCGACCGCCCACTCAAGTGCGGTTGGTACACCTGCCTCCGCAGTCGAACGGGGAAATGCGAAGAATATGTCTCTGAGCCCAATGGGCCGCGAGCGCTGCGTCAAATGCGCATCGGCATCACGACGTACTTGTAGTCGTCGCGCCCGGGAACAGTGACCAGCGCGCTGGAATTCGCGTCGCCGAAGGCGAGTTCCACTTGCTCCGTCGTGAGGTTTTGCAGCACGTCGAGCAGATAATTGATGTTGAAGCCGATGTCGAGCGCATCGCCCTTGTAGGCGATCTCGAGCTCCTCCTCTGCTTCCTCCTGCTCGCTGTTCGTGCAGATGATCTTGAGCTGCTCATTCTTGAGCACGAGACGCACGCCACGAAACTTCTCGTTCGAAAGGATCGCCGCCCGCTGTAGCGACGCGAGAAGATCCGACCTAGAAATGAGCACGCGCTTCGCATGCCCTGTCGGGATCACGCGGTTGTAGTCTGGGAATTTGCCGTCGACGACCTTGCTCACGAGCTCAATATTCGCGAACGTGAACCGTACTTGGTTCGCAAGCACGTTGAGCGTCACCGCATCATCGACTTCGGCAAGGAGTTTTCCGAGTTCGAGCACGGTCTTGCGCGGGAGGATCACTTCCTGACGCTGATAATCCCCGCTGATCTTGAGGCTCGCCCACGACAGGCGGTGTCCGTCTGTGGCGACCGCCTGCAGCGAGCCGCGATCGATGACAAGGAGCATCCCGTTCAGGTAGTAGCGGATGTCCTGCTGCGCCATTGCATACTCCACCGATTTGAGGAGGCTTCTCAGCTCCCGTTGCGGAAGCGAGAGGGCCTGCACATGGTCCTGCCCGATTCCGATGCGCGGGTAGTCGGCGGCGGGGAGTGTCTGCAGGTTGAAGCGCGAGCGGCCAGCACGCAGTGTCATGCGGCTGCCGCTGCCCTCGATCGAGAGCGTCGTGTCGTCGGGAAGCGCGCGCAGCAGGTCCTGCAATTTCCGGGCAGCAACGGTTGTCGCCTGCGATTCCTTGCCGGCGAGATCGGAGTGCGCGGTGATCTGCATTTCGAGGTCGGTGGCCGTGACGAACAGCTTCGCGTCGCGGTGCTCGATCAGGACATTCGCGAGGATCGGCAGTGTGTGCCGGCGTTCGACGATTCCCGAGACAGCTTGAAGCGGGCGCAGCAACGCGTCGCGGGCGATTTGTTTTAATTGCATTAGTTAACCCGAATAACAGCTAATAAGACTCGGCTCGATTCCGGTATACCGAGATAAAGTCATTGATCCTGAAAGATATTTAGCTAGAAAAAAGCTGTGGAAAACAAGTGATACGAGCGGGGATGGTTTGGGGACTTTTCTCAGAATATCGAGCCAGCTCCCACAATCCACATATTGTAGACCTAAAAATGCCAATTTTCCAGGGAAAGAACGGCGGTTGCCGCCCCGGGAAGGCGGGCTGTGGTCGTATCGAGTTCCGGTCGATGCGGAAGGTCAGTTTCGCAGTACCTGCAGCAGAAAATTGACGTCATGGTTCAGTTCGGGAAGTGTTTCGCGCAATTTAGCGATCTGCCGGCATGCGTGGAGTACCGTGGTATGGTCGCGGCCCCCGAAATTGCTCCCGATCTCGGGCAGGGAAAGCTGCGTGAGTTCCTTCGCAAGCGCCATCGCCACCTGTCGCGGACGAGCGACCGCGCGCGAGCGCTTCTTCGAGTGCATGTCCGAGACGCGGATCTTGTAGTAGTCGGCAACGGTCTTCTGGATGTTCTCGATCGAGATCTGCCGGTTCTGGACGGCGAGAAGGTCGCGCAGCGCTTCCTTGGCGACCGCGAGCGTGATTTCCTGCCCATGGAAGCTCGAGTAGGCGAGGACGCGCTTTAGCGCACCCTCGAGTTCGCGGACGTTCGAGCGGATGTGTTTCGCGATGAAGAACGCTACTTGCTCGTCGAGTCGGATGCCGCTCGTGGCCGCTTTCGAAAGCAGGATCGCGACGCGCATCTCGAGTTCGGGCGGCTCGAGCGCGACCGTGAGCCCCCAGCCGAAGCGCGAGATCAGCCGTTCTTCGATGCCGGCGATTTCCTTCGGGTAGGTATCGCAGGTGATGACAACCTGCTTGTGGGCTTCGACCAGCGTATTGAAGAGGTAGAAGAATTCCTCCTGCGTCCGGCTCTTCCCGTTGAAGAACTGGATGTCGTCGATCAGGAGCAGATCGAGCGAGCGGTAGTAGCGCTTGAAATCGTCGAACGCCTTGTGCTGATAGGCACGGACGACGTCGGAGACATAGGTTTCGGCGTGAATGTAGCGGATCTTTGTCGAGGGGTCGCGTTGCAAGATGTCGTTGCCGAGCGCCTGGATCAGGTGTGTCTTGCCGAGACCGACGCCGCCATAAACGAAGAGCGGGTTATACGAGGTCGGGTGCTCGGCAACTTGCATCGCAGCCGCTCTCGCGAGTTGGTTCGCCTTGCCCTGGACGAAGGTCGCGAACGTGAACATCGGGTTGAGGCTCGTCTGCTCGTGTCGGCGGGGCTGCGCAGGGGGGGTGGCGAGTGTGGAGGCCCCCTCGGTGACCCCGAGCCGTGCTGCCGGAATCGGCGCATGGGTAGTAAGGGCCGGCGCACGTGGCGCTTCGATCGCGGGCTCGGCGACCGCTAGCGTGATCGCGACAGGGTGGCCATGCGCCTCGGCCGCGAGTTGGCTGATGCGGTCGAGAAAGCGCTCTTTCACCCACTGCAGGACGAAGCGGTTGTGCGCGAGCAGCCGGTATCCGCCGACATCATTTTCGAGGGCGAGCGGCCGAATCCAGGTATTGAACTGCTGGGGTGTCAGTTCCTCGCGAAAGGCGTCGAGGCAGCGTTGCCAAAAAAGGGGACCGCCGGACATGCGTGTTCCATTCCAGGGAGTTAGCGGCGGGCCGGCGAACGCGCGACCGTCGTAAGTCGGATTGTAGAGCAGCGGCGAAGAGTTATCCACAGGAACGGAAGGGGACGCAATTCCTGCTCGTCCGATTGGAGAAACGTTCGCTCTCGACACGGAAAACTTGCGCTTGGATGGCAGCGTACGGCGACGACGGCAGATGCCCTTGCGGAGGTTCAGCTGCCATCATTCCGCCGGGAAGACAAACGCTTCCACTGCGGCGATTGACAGCGACAGCGATAACGCGCTCTAATGTAAGGCTTTTTCACGTCCGGACTCTTCGATCATGAAACGCACGTTCCAACCCTCGGTCGTCAGGCGCAAGCGTACGCATGGCTTCCGCGCGCGGATGAAAACCGTCGGCGGCCGCAAGGTGCTCTCGGCGCGCCGCGCGAAGGGCCGCGCTCGGCTCGTGCCCTGATTGGCGCGACACGCTGCGGCGATGGCCGGGGCTGCTCGCCGCTGCAGGCTGACGGGTGCAGGCGCGTTCGAAGCGGTCTTTCGTGCCGGCCAGCGTAGCGAGGGCGAGTTCGTTCAATTGGTCTCTGCACCAGCGGCGCAGGCCTGCGGGCGGGTCGGCTACGTAATCGGAGCCAAGGCGCTTCCGCGGGCCGTCGATCGCAATCGCGTACGCCGGAAGCTTCGGGTCGTGCTACGCGAACGTAAACCCGCCATCAGCGGTCTCGACGTCATCGTTCGCGTGAAGCGCCCCGTGGCGCGCGGCGAGCTCGAGCGCATCGTGGCTGAGGCGTGCCGGTTGCTGACGCTGCTCGCGGACCGCCGCCCGGGGTCATGAGCGCGATCCTCGTCTCGCTGATACGGGTCTACCAGTATCTGTTCCGGCCGATGCTGGGTGCGAACTGCCGGTTCGCGCCGACATGCTCGGAGTACGCGCGGGAG
>DATKMY010000078.1:0-3313 GCA_035541655.1 Casimicrobiaceae bacterium
GACGGCGCGAAGGCGCGCGCCTGGCTCCGCAACATCTTCGAGCTCGTGAATGCGAGGCAGGCAGAGCACGGCACGCGCTTCACGGTCAACATCGGTTTCACTTACGAAGGGTTGAGGGCCATCGGGCTGTCGCAGCGCTCACTCGACACCTTCCCCGAAGCGTTCCGAGTCGGCATGCGGGGCCGCGCCACGGCCGTCGGCGACGTCGGCCCGAACGCGCCCGAGCATTGGGAAGGCGGCGTCGGCGGTCAGGACATCCATGCGATGGGCTGGATACGCACCGACACCGCCGACGGTCGCGAGCTCGCGACGCGGATTCTCCGCGCCGAGATGGACGCCATCGGCGGCATCGAAATCAAGTTCGTCCAGGACACGCAAGCGCTCGCGCATGAAAGCGGCGTCGGCTCGGAAGGCGAGCACTTCGGCTTCGCGGATCCGATCTCGCAGCCGCCGATCGAAGGCGCCGGCACGCCGGTCTACCCCGGCGACGGAGTGCTCGAGCACGACGGTACGTGGCGCGCGCTGAAGCCGGGCGAATTCCTGCTCGGCTACGAAGACGAAGCGGGCGCCGAGGGAACGCACGCACCGGAGCCGCGCGAGCTTCGACTGAACGGCACCTACATGGTGTTCCGCAAGCTCTACCAGGACGTCGCAGCATTCCGCCGCTACCTCGTCACGGCGGCGAAGGCACTTTATGGCTCCGACGATCGGCGGTACCAGGAGCTCGTCGCAGCGAAGATGATGGGCCGCTGGCGCAGCGGGTGCCCGGTCGACCTTTCGCCGGAGCAGGACGATCCGGCGATCGCGGCAGACCCCGAGCGGCGCAACAACTTCACGTACGCGGGCGACGAGCAAGGCCTGCGCTGCCCGCTCGGATCTCATCTGCGGCGCACGAACCCACGCGCGACGCCGCTCAAGCGCGCAACGGCCGTCCGGCGTCACCGCTTGCTCCGGCGCGGCGTCGAGTACGGCCCGCACCTTCCAGACGGCGTGCTCGAAGACGACGGCGTCGACCGCGGCCTCATCAATCTATTCATTCAAGCGGACATCGAACGGCAGTTCGAGTTCGTGCAGCGCGAATGGATGACGGGCGGAGAGTTCATCGGGCTCGACCCGAGCGAGCACGACCCGATCACCGGCGTCGGCGGTCAAGGGTCGCAACTCACCGTGCCGGGCGCGAAGCGGCCGTTCCTCTTCGATCTGCCGAACTTCGTGAAGGTAAAGGCGGGCGAGTACTTGTTCGTCCCCGGGCTGAACGCACTCACGGGGCTCATCGAGCAACGATTTTGAAAGTTTGGAGGTAAGCAAACCATGTCCGACCACTTCAGCGGCCCCGCGGTGATGGGCGACCCTGCTATCGACATCACCGACTTCTACGCGTTTCCGAGCCCGGAGCGGCCCGGAAACCTCGTTCTGATCATGGACGTGTTTCCGATGGCGACGCCGGAGTCCTGCTTCAGCGACGTGCTCACGCACCGGTTTCGTCTGCGGCCGCTGAGCCGCGCTCGCGCAGGTTTCGTCGCCGGCGCCGCGGAGCACACGATTGACGTGACTTTCACGGATACGGCAGAAGGTTCGTCCCGTCAACGAGGAAAGGTCGTAACGCCGGACGGGCGCGCGGCGAGCTTCGTCGTCGGCGAGCCGGTCGAAGCGGAAGGCGTGCGAGTCTTCGCCGGCCTCGCGAGCGACCCGTTCTTCATGGACGTCGAGGCCATGATCGCGACCGACGTCTCCGGCAAGCTGGCGTTAAAGAAGGTCGGCACGAATACGGTCGACCTCCGCGACGTCCTTTCCATCGTCGTCGAAGTGCCGTTCGCGCCGATCGTAAGGCGTTTCGACGGTGTCACGCTGATCGCCGCCGTCGCCGAGAACACCGTCACGCGCCGCGGCAAGCCGATCCGGATGGAGCACTTGGGGCGCCCGGAAATCAAGAACGTCGTGATGGCGAACCCGATGCGCGATTCACGCGCACGCGGCGTCGAGCTGCGCGACCTCTACAACCGCGAAGACGCTTTTGCGTTGTCCCGGGAATATCGCGCGCTGTACCAGTCGCGCCTCGATGCGAACCTGGCCTTCTTCGACAGTCTCGACGGCAAGACGGCCTGGCCGGTCGGGCCCGATGGTCACCATCCGTTGCGCGACCTGCTGCTCGACGACTTCTTGGTGCTCGACCTCGCGCACGACTTCGCGCCCGGCCGGTTTCTCGAGATCGAACGAGCGCTGCTCGCCGGCCGGCCGCACGAAAGCGCCGGCGGCCGCTGGCTCGACGACGACATCCTCGACGATCTGCTCACTCTGCTCGTGAACGGCGGGCACGGCGAGCGGTTCGGTGACGGTGTCGACGCGCCGCAGAAGCCGGCGAGCTCGTCGTTCCCTTACGTCCGCGAGCCGAACCGGCGGACGGACGTGCCGCTGCCCGCTTTTCTGAGGGCTTGAACGTGGAGATTCTCAAAGACAAAGGTGCGGTCGTGACTGGCGCCGCTTCGGGGATCGGCAAAGCGATCGCGACTGCGTTCGTCGAAGCCGGCGCCAGTGTGTTGCTCTGCGACGTGAACGCTCAAGCGCTCGCGGCGGCTGCAGCCGAGCTCGGTCCGCGTGCGCTCGCGCGAATGATGGACGTGTCGAGCGAGGCTGAGGTCGAAAGCGCGCTCCGCTACGCGCGCCGCTCGTTCGGCGCGTTGGACATCGTCGTAAACTGCGCCGGCTTCGGCGCTATCAGCCCGCTCACGGAGCTCACCGGCGAAAAGTGGCAAGCGGTCCAGGCCGTGACGCTCGGGGGCGTCTTCTACGGAGTGAAGCACGGCGCGCGGCAAATGCTCGAGCAAGGGCGGCCCGGCGTCATCATCAACATCTCGTCGGTGAACGGCCAACAGGCCGGCGAAGGCCAGGCAGCCTACTGCGCCGCAAAGGCCGGCGTGGACATGCTTACGCGCTGCGGCGCTCTGGAGCTTGGCGCGCGCGGCATCCGCGTCGTCGGTATCGCTCCGGGGCTCGTCGAGACACCGCTCACCAAGAGGGAGCTCGAGAATCCGGCGACACGCGCGCTGTTCCTCGGCGTGATCCCGATGGGGCGCGCCGTCGACGCGAGCGAAATTGCGGCGGCGGCGGTGTATCTCGCATCGGATCACGCGCGCTCGATCAACGGCCACACGATCGTGATCGACGGTGCCTCGCTGACACGCGGCTACCCGGCGCTTCTCACGGGTCAACGGAGAGCATCATGATAGAGGCAAGACGCTATACCAACGGCAGGATCGCGCTCGCGAACCTCGCGGCATCGATCCAAGCCCTCGAGTTGCGACGCGCTGCGCGG
>DATKMY010000079.1:0-10983 GCA_035541655.1 Casimicrobiaceae bacterium
TCGTCGTCGTTGATCGCTTCGTCGAACGTGAAGCCGTACTGGAATCCCGAGCAGCCGCCGCCGGTGACGAATACGCGGAGCTTGAGGTCGGGATTGCCTTCCTCGTCGATGAGGGACTTCACCTTGTTCGCGGCGCTATCCGAAAAGACCAGCGGCGCGGGCATGTCTGTCACGGCATTCATTGCAGCTCCTGTGGTTCACGCCTGGTGTCGATTATCGATCGCCCCCCCGACCTACCGCAACCCTGCCGCCGATAGGGGCTGGTCAGGGTTGCGGCCGAGGTTCATCACCCCTCGGTCGGACGCGATCGCTGCTCGACGCAGCGCGCAGCGCAACTCTTCGTTCCTTCGTTCGACTTCCCACATGGGTCCGGGTTCGCGACTGCGCAATGGGACGCGCTTACCCGATTGTCCCGCAACCCATGATACTACTCGCCTCGGGATCGATCCGCCCGCATCCTGCCGGCAGGCCGCTCCGGGGCCCCGGTGCCCTGCAGCGTCATGTCCGATCCGCCTCACGGGAGCACTGGAGCTGAAGTCAGGCCCGTTGCCTCCGGAAGATCGAACATCAGATTCATGTTCTGGATCGCTTGGCCTGCGGCGCCCTTGACGAGGTTGTCTTCGACGGCGAGGACCACCGCCATGTCCCCGCCCTCGGGGCGATGGACGGCGATGCGGCAGACGTTGCCGGCGCGCACCGAGCGCGTGTCCGGCGCGGACCCCGGAGGCATGACGTCGACGAAAGGCTCGTCCGCGTAGCGCCTTTCGAAGAGCGCCTGCAGGTCGGCGCGCGGGTCGGTGAGCCTCGCATAAAGCGTCGCGCAAATGCCGCGAATCATCGGGACGAGATGCGGCGTGAAGACCAGGCTCACCGGCGATTTGCTCGCTGCGGCGAGCCCCTGGACGATCTCGGGGTGATGGCGGTGTCCCTTGACGCCGTAGGCCTTGAAATTGTCGGAAGCCTCCGAGAAGAGGAGACCCATCTCCTCCTTGCGCCCCGCGCCGGACACGCCGGACTTGCAATCGGCGACGAGATGCCCGGCGTCGACGACCCCTGCCTCCAGCAGGGGCATGAAACCGAGCTGCACCGCGGTCGGATAACACCCGGGGTTGCCGACGATGCGCGCGCGCCGGATCTTCGCCCGATTGACTTCCGGCAGTCCGTAAACCGATTCCTCGAGAAGATCGATGCAGGCGTGCGGCATCCCGTACCATTTCTCGAAGACCGCAGGATCCTTGAGCCGGAAATCCGCGGCGAGGTCGATGATCTTCACGCCGGCACCCACGAGCTCGCGCGCCTGCGCCATCGCCACACCGTGAGGTGTGGCGAAGAATACGACGTTGCACGACGTGAGCCCCGCTTCCGCGGGACCCACGAACGCGAGGTCGTAGATGCCGCGCAGGCTGGGAAACATTTCGGCGACCTTCGTGCCGGCGTCTTTCCGCGAGGTGATCGCCCGGACTTCGACGTTCGGATGCGCGGCGAGGAGGCGCAGGAGCTCGACGCCCGTGTAGCCCGTGCCGCCGACGATGCCGACCTTGATCATCGCTTCCTCGCTTGCCTTGGCCCGAACCCGTTCGATTCTAACAGCCGCCCGAGAAGCGCGAAGGCCGCCCGCGGGCGGCCTTCGGACGGAGCGGGTCGAAGCCGGTCAGCGCTTCGAGAACTGCTTGCGCTTGCGCGCCTTGTGCAGCCCGACCTTCTTGCGCTCGACTTCGCGGGCGTCGCGGGTGACGAGCCCTGCCTTCGACAGCGCGGGCTTGAGCGCGGCGTCGTAATCGATCAACGCCCGCGTGATGCCGTGGCGGACGGCGCCGGCCTGTCCGGATTCGCCGCCGCCTTCGACGTTGATCATGATGTCGAACGTCGCTTCGTGGTTTGTAATCTTCAGCGGCTGGCGGATCACCATCCGTCCGGTGTCGCGCGAGAAAAACTCGTCGGCCGGCTTTTCGTTGACGACGATGCTGCCCGTTCCCTTCTTGAGGAAGACGCGAGCCACCGCGCTCTTGCGACGTCCGGTGCCGTAGTAGTAGTTGCCGATCATGGGCGAGTCAGAGGTCCAGTGTCTTGGGTTGCTGCGCGGCGTGCGGGTGCGCGGCGCCGGCGTAGCACTTGAGCTTCTTCAGCATCTTGTAGCCGAGGGGCCCTTTCGGGAGCATTCCCTTGACCGCCTTTTCCAACGCACGGCCCGGGAAGCGCCGCTGCATCTTCGCGAAATTCGTTGTCGAGATGCCGCCGGGGTAGGTGCTATGGCGGTGGTACAGCTTGTCGTCCGCCTTGTTGCCGGTAACGCGAAGCTTCTCGACGTTCGTCACGACGACGAAGTCGCCGGTGTCGACGTGGGGCGTGAAGATCGGCTTGTGCTTGCCGCGCAGGCGCAGCGCGATCTGGCTTGCGAGCCGGCCGAGGACCTTGTCGGTCGCATCGACCACGTACCAATCCCGCGCGACGTCCTGCGGCTTGGCGGAGAAGGTTTTCATTGAAAATCCAGGGGTTGTGGCCGATGCTGCGCCGGCCCAGCAAAGTTTTCAATCTTAAATCATGCCGGATGCGCGGTCAACCCGCCGCCGGTCGTCAGCCAGAGACGGAACAGGGATTAAAAAAGAGCGCGGCCATCTTGGGGGGGCCGCGCTCCAAGCATTCCACCCTAGGAGGAGGAAGGGGGAACATCCCGCGGCGGAGAGAGGGGGAACTCTTCCTGGCGGGTAGTTATGATGATGGCATAGAGCTCATCGCTAGGCAAGCGGCTGTTGCGGCGCGGCGCCGCCGCGAGGTCCGCGTGTCGCAAAAGATCCACACCAAGTAAGCGCACACTGGCCAAGGTCCCACCCGAATGGGGGAGAATTTGGCGGTGACCTGGCCGAATCTGGCCGAAGCGCGAAGGGGACGGGTTCCGGATGAAGGCAAGGGTGAAGTGGGTGGAGGGCGTGAGCTTCGTCGGCGAATCGGCGTCCGGTCATGCAATGGTGATCGACGGCGCGCCGGAATACGGTGGTCGGAATCGCGGGATGCGACCCATGGAGGCCGTTCTGCTGGGTGCGGCTGCGTGCACGGCATTCGACGTCGTGCTGATCCTGAAGAAGGCGCGGCAGCCGATCGCCGATTGCGTCGTCGATGCCGAAGCCGAGCGCGCGCCGATCGAGCCGAAGGTGTTCACGAAGATCCACCTGCGCTACACCGTCGCCGGACGCGGACTCGATCCGAAGCAGGTCGAACGCGCGGTCAAGCTCTCGAAGGAGAAGTATTGCTCGGCGACGATCATGCTCGCGAAGACCGCCGAGGTGAGCTACGACATCGAGATCGTCGAGGGCGATCGGATTCCGGCGCCTCCAACGTGAGCCGCCGCCCGCGGGGGCAACCCGCTGGCTTATTGTGCGGCATGCGGTGCGGCATGCGCCAGCAGGCCGCTCCCGGCAGTCCGCGCTGGCCAATGCGCGACGCACGAGGACCGCGAAGGGCACATGCCGAAGGGCGCCCGGTTCTCGCGGAGCCCGGCGTGTCTGCCCTTCGCGACGCTCGCAACCAAAGGGGCGGTCCCCGCGAAGTAGCTAGCGTGGATTGCGCAGCACTCGAATGAGGCTCGACGAGTCCCAGCGCCCGCCGCCTTGCGCCTGCACGCGCGCGTAGAACTGATCGACGAGCGCGGTGGCGGGCAGCGCTACGCCGTTCGCGCGCGCCTCGTTGAGGCAGAGCGCGAGATCCTTCCTCATCCAGTCGACGGCGAACCCGAAGTCGAACTTGTCGGCGAGCATCGTGCGGCCGCGATTGTCCATCTGCCACGACTGTGCGGCGCCCTTGCCGATCACGTCCAGCGCGCGCTCGACGTCGAGCCCGGCGTTCTCGGCGAACACGATGCCTTCCGCGAGCGCCTGGACGAGCCCCGCGATGCAGATCTGGTTGAACATCTTGGTGAGCTGGCCGCTGCCCGGTCCGCCCATCAGCGTGACAGCGCGGCTGTAGTTGCGCAGCACGGGCTCTGCGGTGGCGAAAGCGTCGGCATCGCCGCCGGCCATGATCGTGAGCTTCCCGTTCTCCGCCCCAGCCTGGCCGCCCGAGACAGGCGCATCGAGGAACGCGACGCCCTGTGTCTTCGCTTTCGCATGGATCTCGCGGGCAATCTCGGCGGAGGCGGTTGTGTGGTCGACGAGGATCGAGCCTGCGCGCATTGTCGAGAGCGCGCCGTCCGGGCCAAGCGCGACCGAGCGGACATCGTGGTCGTTGCCGACGCACATCATCACGATCGCTGCGCCTTTCGCCGCTGCGGCCGGAGTGGGGGCGGCCGCGCCGCCGTATTGCTCGACCCAGCCGCTCGCCTTGTCGGCGCTGCGGTTGTAGACGGTGACGTCGAGTCCTGCGCGGGCGAGGTGCCGGGCCATCGGGTGGCCCATCACACCGAGGCCAAGAAATGCGACGCGAGTTGTGGTCATGGCGGTTTCAGATTCCTCGAATGGGGAGCGTAGCGGCTACGCGGCAGCGTTCTTCTCCGCGGCGAGCCGCGCGCGCGCCGTGACGACCGCTTCGCGCACTCGCGCCGGCGCCGTTCCGCCCGGATGGTTGCGTCTCGCCACCGACCCCTCGAGCGTCAGCGAGCCGAGGACGTCGTCGCCGATCTCGGGCGAAAAGCCCCGCAGCTCGGCAAGCGGAAGATCGGCGAGCTCGCTGCCGCGCTCGTCGGCGCGCCGCACCGCGCGCGCGACGACCTCGTGGGCATCGCGAAACGGCACACCCTTGCGCACCAGGTAGTCGGCGAGATCGGTGGCGGTCGCGTGACCTTCGGCGGCAGCCGCGCGCATCCGTGCCGTGTCTGCGGTGATGCCATTCGCGACGAGGTCCGCGACGATCGCGAGCGTGTCTGCGAGCGTGTCGACGATGTCGAACAGCGGCTGCTTGTCCTCCTGGTTGTCGCGGTTGTAGGCGAGCGGCTGTCCCTTCATCAGCGTGAGCAGGGCGACCAGGTGTCCGCTCACGCGCCCCGTCTTCCCGCGCGCGAGCTCGGCGACGTCGGGATTCTTCTTCTGCGGCATGATCGAGGAGCCCGTGCAGAACCTGTCGGCGAGCGTCAGGAACGCGAAGCGGGGGTTCGTCCACCAGACGAGCTCTTCGGAGAAGCGCGACACGTGCGTCATTGCGATCGCCGCGGCCGCCGCGAACTCGATGGCGAAGTCGCGATCGGACACGGCGTCGAGCGAGTTTTCGCAGAGGCCTTCGAAGCCGAGCTCGCGCGCGACCCGCGCGCGGTCGATCGGGAACGTCGTCCCGGCGAGCGCCGCGCTGCCGAGCGGAAGGCGGTTGACGCGGCGGCGAGCATCGCGCAACCGCTCGGCGTCCCGCGCGAACATCGCCTCGTAGGCAAGCAGGTGGTGGCCGAAAGTGACCGGCTGCGCGACCTGCACGTGCGTATAACCGGGCATGATCGTCTCGGCGTGCCGCTCGGCCAGCGCGATTAACGCCCCCCGGAGCGCGGCGAGCGTTTCGACCAGGGCGTCGATTTCGCCGCGGAGCCACAGCCGCATGTCGGTCGCGACCTGGTCGTTGCGCGAGCGCCCGGTGTGCAGGCGCTTGCCGGCATCGCCGACGAGCGCGGTCAGGCGTTTCTCGATGTTGAAATGGACGTCTTCGAGGTCGCGCGACCAGGGGAATTCGCCGCGCGCGATTTCGTCGCGTATCGTCTGCATTCCCCGTTCGATGGCGGCGAGATCGTCGGCCCGCAGCACGCCGACCGCTTGCAGCATGCGCGCGTGAGCGAGGGAGCCCGCAATGTCGGCGTCCGCCAGTCGGCGATCGAACTCCACCGACGACGTGTAGCGCATCACCCGATCGGAGACGGGCTCGCTGAACCGGCCGGACCAGCCGGCGGCGGGAGCGTCGCGAGGTTCCTTGGACTCGGCCATGGCAACGAGGGTAGCGAATGTCCCGCGCGTCGAGCGGGAAGTGCAAAAATCCCCACACCTTTCGATCGTGGCGGCGGGAATTCAACGCCGGTGCGCGGTTCGGCTTGCCTCGACGTCGGGGCTTGCCGACAATATCCGATGGTGCGCTCGCGCCGAAATCGATCCGCCGCACCATCCCGGCACGATGCTTGCATGCCGGGCCCGATTATCCGGTCGATTATAGGGTAAATCGCCATCGCTCCCGCGCTGCCGGACTTCCGCAACCTGGGCACGATCCTGCGCATCGTGCTTGCCGTGAACGCGCTCGCCGCGGTCGCGGCGATCGTGCGCGAGCCGGCACCCGAGCTGTGGATCGACCAGTGGCTGCCGATGATGGCGTTCGTCGAGCCCCACCTGATCCTGGAACTCGCAGTCCTCTACGCGGTCGCTCCGTGGATCATGCGGCTCACCTACCCGACAGGCATCTTGCTCGCCGGCGCACTGACGATCGGCGCCGGCGTCGCCGTCCACGTCCTGGTCGCGCGCGATTTGCCGCAATCGCCGCATTCGCTCGCGCGCTACCTGTTGCTCACGCTCCTCGTCTTCGGCGTGCTCGTCGGCTACTTCGGCCTCCGCGCGAAGGCGCTCTCCCCGGCGATCACCGAGTCGCGTCTGCAGGCGCTGCAGGCGCGCATCCGCCCGCACTTCCTCTTCAACAGCATCAACGCGGTGCTGTCGCTGGTGCGCAAGGATCCGAAGCGGGCCGAGAACGCGCTGCTCGACATGGCCGATCTCTTCCGCGTGCTGATGCGCGACAACCGCGACCTCGTGCCCCTCAACGACGAGATCGAGCTCTGCCAGCAATACCTCGCGCTCGAGAAGCTGCGCCTCGGCGATCGGCTGCAGGTCGATTGGCACCTGAACAGCATGCCGAGCGACGCGCTCGTTCCCCCGCTCTTCATGCAGCCGCTGCTCGAGAACGCCGTCTACCACGGCATCGAGCCGTCGAGCGCGCCCGGCGTGATCTCGATCAATATCTTCTATCGCGGCGGCGAGGTGCATGCGATCCTGCGCAATCCCTACCAGTCGAACGGCGAGAGTCACCATGCGGGAAACAGGATGGCGGTCGGCAACATCCGCGAGCGGCTGAAGCTCCACTTCGATGCGGAGGCCTCGCTCGAGTCGCGCGTCCGCGATTCGACCTACGAGGTCCACATTCGCGTGCCGTACCGCTCGATTCGCGACGTGCGCAAGCTGGAAGCCGAGGCGGCGGCGCGCGGCGAGCGCGAGAACGGCGAGCGCCGCGGCCCCGATACACGCACCGGCGCCGAAGGCCCGCGGACGATCGCCGGCGGCGGCGCGGGAGCCTCGCGTGGCTGACGCGCCGCTTCGCGTGCTGATCGTCGACGACGAAGCGCCGGCACGGCGCCGGCTGCGCGAGCTCCTCGACGACTGCGCCGCGGCGCTGCCGCTCGCGATCGTCGGCGAGGCGGCCAACGGCCGCGAAGCGCTGGACGTGCTGCACACGGTGAGCGCCGACCTGCTGCTCGTCGACATCAACATGCCCGAAATGGGCGGAATCGAGCTCGCGCGGCACGTGCTGAAGCTCGCGCAGCCGCCGCTCGTGATCTTCACGACTGCGCACGACGAGCACGCGCTGCAGGCCTTCGAAGTGAACGCCGTCGACTACCTGATGAAGCCGGTGCGCGTGCAGCGGCTCGTCGCCGCCCTGCAAAAGGTCCCGCGTCTGAAGCCATTGTCGGCGACGAGGCTCGATCAGCTGCAGTCGACGGCGCGCCGCTTCCTCTCGGTGACCGAACGCTCGCGCGTCGTGCTGGTTCCGGTCGAAGACATCGTCTACCTCAAGGCCGAGCTCAAGTACATCACGATCCGCACCGCGCAGCGCGAATATCTGCTCGAGGAATCGCTGACGAAGCTGGAGGAGGAGTTCGGGTCGCGTTTTGTCCGCGTCCATCGCAACTGCCTCGTTGCGCGCGACTTCATCCGCGGTTTCGAGCGCCGCGTCGGCGACGAAGGCGACGCGCATTGGGAAGTGCTGCTGCAGGACGTTCCCGAAACGCTGCCCGTGTCGCGCCGCCAGCAGTCGATCGTCCGCGAGATCGGCCGCGAGAGCAAACGCGGCAGCGAAGACGCGGGACCGTGACGAACCCTCGCCGCCGCACTCCTCGACAGTAGACCACTCGCCGGCTCAACCACGGATGCGCCACGCATGTCCAGACGTACGCTGATCTGCGGCTCGCTCGCCTACGACACCATCATGGTGTTCCCGGATCGCTTCGCCCGCCACATCCTCCCGGGCGAGACGCATGTGCTCTCCGTCTCGTTCCAGATCGCCGAGATGCGGCGCGAGTGGGGCGGCTGCGCCGGCAACATCGGCTACAACCTCAAGGCGCTGGGCGGAGAGCCCGTGGTGATGGCCACGCTCGGCGACGACGGAGGCGCGTATCGCGAGAGAATCGCCGTGTTGGGGATGACGTGCGAAGGCGTGCGCTCGGTGGCGGGAACGTTCACGGCGCAGGCGTTCATCATCACCGACCTCGACGACAACCAGATCACCGCGTTTCATCCCGGCGCGATGAATTCTTCGCACCAGAATCGCGTCGGCGACGTTGCGGATATCGCGCTCGGCATCGTCGCCCCTGACGGTCGCGACGGGATGCGCGCGCACGTGGAGCAGTTCGCGGCGGCGCGGATTCCGTTCGTCTTCGATCCGGGGCAGGGGTTGCCGCTGTTCTCCGGCGCCGAGCTGGCCGAGATGATCGACGCGGCGAGCTTCGTCGCCGTCAATGACTACGAGGGACGTCTGCTTGCGGAGCGGACCGGGCTCGCGCTCGAGGCGATCGCCTCGAGCGTCGACGCGCTGATCGTCACCCATGGCGGCGAGGGTTCGCGCATCTACACCGCAGGGCGCGCGATCGACCTGCCCGCCGTCAAGCCGTCAGCGCTCGTCGATCCGACCGGTTGCGGCGATGCGTATCGCGCAGGGCTGCTCTACGGGATCGCCCACGGCTGGGACTGGGAGCGCACGGGGCGTCTCGCCGCAACGCTCGGATCGATCAAGATCGCGAGTCGCGGCGGCCAGAACCATCGGATCGATCGCGACATCGTCGGCGAGCGCTACCGCGAGGCCTTCGGCAGCTACCCATGGTGACCGAATCGGCCGCGACGCTGCTGCCGTACTGTCGGCCGACGCCGGCATGGACGCGGATCGCGCGCTTCTGCCGAGTCCTCGCGCATCTCGCCGGCGGCCTCGCGACGACCGTGTTCGTCTTCCCGTGGATCGGACCTTCGCGCAAGCGGGCTCTGATCCGAAGGTGGTCGCGGCAGCTCCTGCAGATGCTCAACGTCAGGCGTCGCGTGAATTGGCGCCACGAGGGCGGGATGCGCGGCCACGTGCTGATCGTCGCCAATCACGTCTCGTGGCTCGACATCTTCGTGCTGAACGCGCAGCAGCCGGCACGGTTCATCGCGAAGGCGGAGCTCGCCCGCCTTCCGGTGATCGGAAGCCTGTGTCGCAACGCCGGCACGTTGTTCATCGAGCGCGAGCGGCGGCGCGACACGCACGCAGTCAATCGCCATACCGTAGAGGCGCTCACGCGCGGCGATCTCGTCGCCGTGTTCCCGGAGGGCACGACGAGCGACGGAACGCGCCTGCTGAAATTCCACAGCTCGCTGCTGCAGCCGATCGTCGATGCGCGAGGCGTCGTCCAGCCGATCGCGATCCGCTACCGCACGCCGGACGACGAATACAGCGATGCACCCGCATTCGTCGGCGACCTGACGATGGTCGGATCGCTGTGGCGGTTGACCGGCGAGCGCTCGCTCGTCGCCGAGATCACGATCCTGCCGCAGCTCCCCGCGGCCGATCGCGCGCGCCGCGACCTCTCGAATGCCGCGGCCGCGGCTATCCAAACGGTTTTGGCGTCACCGGCGCGCGCGATGGCACTTGATAGACGCGGCGATCGTCGAGCTTGATCGCCGTGAGCGTGCCGCCCCAGAGACAGCCCGAATCGAGCATCAGCAGGTTCGGCGCGAGCGTCAACTCGAGCGTCGACCAGTGGCCGCAGACGATCGTCTTCGCGGCCGAGCGCCGATTGTCATGCTCGAACCACGGCCGATACCCATCGGGCGCGGAGCCCGGGCCGCGCTTCTCCTGGAACTGCATCGCGCCGTCGGCGGTACAGAAGCGCAACCGGGTGCACGCGTTGACGACGACCCGCAGCCGGTCGAAGCCGGCGAGGTCGTCGCGCCAGGCGCGCGGCTCGTCGCCGTAGAGGCACTTCAAGAATTCGTCGGCGCGCTCGCTCGCGAGCATCGTCTCGACTTCGCGCGACAGGAGAAGCGCGGCCTCCGGCGTCCATGCGGGCAACAGCCCGGCGTGGACCATCAGCAGCCCGCCCTCGACGACGACCAGCGGCCGGCGCTGCAGCCAGTGGAGGAGCTCGTCGCGGTCGGGTGCCGAGAGGATCGGCCCGAGCGTATCCCGCCGGTGCGCCTTCGTGTGCCCCGCGGCGACGGTGAGCAGGTGGAAGTCGTGGTTGCCGAGAACAGTGGTTGCCGCGTCGCCGAGCGCCTTGACCTCGCGCAGCACGGCCAGCGACTCGGGCCCGCGGTTGACGAGATCTCCGACAAGCCAGAGATTGTCCGTGCGCTGGGAGAACGCGAGAAGCTCGAGAAGCTGGCAGAGCTCCGCGTGGCAGCCCTGGATGTCGCCGATCGCGTAGTGGCTCATGAAAGGCGGAACGACTTCACGCGTGCGCGCGGTCGCGGGACGTGACGCACCAAGTGCGCGCGATCCGATGCCGGCGTCCTGCTAGAATCCACGCCGATTCTAGCACCCGCAAGCCCGCTCCCTCGCTCGATCCCGGTGATGTCGCCCCCGCTGAATCCCGCGCAGCGCGAAGCGGTGCGCTATCTCGACGGTCCGCTGCTCGTGCTCGCCGGTGCCGGCAGCGGCAAGACGCGCGTCATCGCCGCGAAGATCGCCTTCCTGATCGAGCGCGGCCTCGATCCGGCGCACGTCATTGCGATCACGTTCACGAATCGGGCGGCGCGGGAAATGCGCGAGCGTACTGCCGCGCTACTCGCCGGC
>DATKMY010000080.1:0-71263 GCA_035541655.1 Casimicrobiaceae bacterium
ACATCGGCGTGCCGCTCACGCTGCTGCGCCTGCGCCAAGATGACACGCAGTGGCACCGCGCCGGCGTGGTCGAGCTGGGCATGAACCACCCGGGCGAGATCGCCGCGCTCGCCGCGATGGCGGCGCCGACCGTCGCGCTCGTCAACAACGCGCAGCGCGAGCACCAGGAGTTCATGAAGACCGTGGCGGAGGTCGCGGCCGAGCACGCGGCGCTCGTCCGCGCGTTGCCCGACGACGGTGTCGCGGTGCTGAACGCCGACGATCCCTCGGTCGGCGTCTGGCGCTCGGCCGCACGCGAGCGGGGCCGCAGGCGCGTCGTCGATTTTGCGCTCGAGCGCGCGGCGGCGGTCGGCGCCCGGCTCGGCGCGAGCGCGCCCGGGGCGAGCGTCTTCGATCTGCTCGCTCCGCAGGGCGAGGCGAGCGTGCGCCTCCACGCGCCGGGCCGGCACAACGTCGCGAACGCGCTCGCTGCGGCGGCGGCGACGCTCGCGGTGGGCGTGCCCCCCGCCGCGGTCGCCGGCGGACTGACGGCATTCCGCCCGCTCGCGGGGCGCCTCGCCGCGCGAAGCGCGCGCTCGGGCGCCGCGGTCATCGACGATTCGTACAACGCGAATCCGGACTCGGTGCGCGCCGCGATCGACGTGCTCGCCGGGGCGCCGCCGCCGCGCTGGCTCGTGCTCGGCGACATGGGCGAGGTCGGCGAAGGCGGCCCCGGGTTCCACCGCGAGGTCGGCGAGTACGCGCGCCGCGCCGGCATCGAGCGGCTGTTCACGGCAGGCGCGCTCGCCGCGGAGGCGGCGGCCGCATTCGGCGCGGGCGCGGCGCACTTCGCGTCGGTCGACGATCTCTCGGGCGCGGTCGCCGCCGGCGCCGCGCGGGGAACGACCGTGCTCGTCAAGGGGTCGCGCTTCATGCGGATGGAGCGCGTCGTCGCCGCGCTCGCCGGCGAGGGGCCCGTGCGAGGGCCGCACTGATGCTGCTGTGGCTCACCGAGATCCTCGCGAGGGACGTCCGCGCGTTCAACGTCTTCGGCTACCTGACGCTGCGTGCCGTGCTGGCGTGCATGACGGCGCTGTTCATCTCGTTCATCGTCGGGCCGCGCGTGATCGCGTGGCTCACGCGGATGAAGATCGGGCAGTCGGTGCGCGACGACGGCCCGCCGACGCACCTGCCGAAGGCGGGGACGCCGACGATGGGCGGAGCGCTCATCCTGGTCTCGATCGCCGTCACGACCCTGCTCTGGGGCGACCTCGGCAACCGTTTCGTCTGGGTCACGCTGCTGGTGACCGTGGGCTACGGCGCGATCGGCTGGATCGACGACTACCGGAAGGTCGTCCATCGCAATCCGAAGGGGCTCGCGGCGCGGCAGAAGCTGCTCTGGCAGTCGGTGATCGGGTTGATTGCCGCCGTCTATCTCGCATTCTCGGTGTCCGCGCCCGACAACGCGCGCTTCATCGAGCTGTTCCTCGCATGGATCAGGAGCGGCTTCAGCCTCTCGCTTCCGCCGAAGGCCGACCTCATCGTGCCGTTCTTCAAGACGGTCTCGTATCCGCTCGGCGTCTGGGGCTTCATCGCGCTCACCTATTGCGTGATCGTCGGGTCGAGCAACGCCGTCAACCTGACCGACGGCCTCGACGGACTCGCGATCATGCCGACGGTGATGATCGGCGCCGCGCTGGGAATCTTCGCCTACGTGAGCGGCAACGTGATCTTCGCGCGCTACCTGCAGTTTCCCTACATCCCGGGCGCGGGCGAGCTCGCGGTGATCTGCGGAGCGATGGCCGGCGCGGGCCTCGGATTCCTCTGGTTCAACGCGTACCCCGCCGAAGTCTTCATGGGCGACGTCGGTGCGCTCGCGTTGGGTGCCGCTCTCGGGACGATCGCCGTGATCGTCCGGCAGGAAATCGTCCTTTTCATCATGGGCGGCGTCTTCGTCGTCGAGACGCTCTCCGTCGTGATCCAGGTCGCCTCGTTCAAGCTGACCGGGCGACGCGTATTCCGCATGGCACCGATCCACCATCACTACGAGCTCAAAGGCTGGAAGGAGAATCAGGTCGTCGTCCGCTTCTGGATCGTGACGATGCTGCTCGTGCTGTTCGGACTCTCGACGCTGAAGCTGCGATGAGCTATCGAGGCCGCGAAGCAGTCGTGCTGGGGCTCGGGCTGACCGGGTACTCGCTCGCCCGGTATCTGGCCGCGCGCGGGGCGAACGTCCGGGTCGCCGACACGCGCGCGCGTCCGCCGTTCGCCGCGAAGCTCGCAGCCGCGCAGCCGGGCGTTCCGGTCAGTACCGGACCGATCGACGACACGACGTTCATCGGCGCCGATCTGATCGCGATCAGCCCCGGCATCGCAAGGGATCAGGCGGCGATCGCGGCGGCGGTCGCGCGCGGCGTGGAGCTCGTCGGCGACATCGAGCTTTTCGCGCGCGCGCTTCCTTCCGAGCAGAAGGTGCTTGCGATCACGGGGTCGAACGGCAAGACCACCGTCACGGCGCTTACCGGTGCGCTTTGCCGTGCGGCGGGCCTCGCGACGATCGTCGCGGGCAACATCGGTGACGCGGTGCTCGATTCGCTTCCGGACGACCGCGCGTGGCCCGACGTGTTCGTGCTCGAGCTCTCGAGCTTCCAGCTCGAGACGACGTCGTCGCTCGCACCGACGGCCGCGACCGTGCTCAACGTCACCGACAATCATCTCGACCGGTATGCGGACATCGACGCGTACGCGCGGGCGAAGGCGCGCATCTTCGCGGGCGGCGGTATCCAGGTATTGAACCGCGACGATCCGCGGTCGATCGCGATGCGACTCGCGGGAAGGCTCGTGCAGACCTTCGGCGGCGGCGTTCCCGAGTCGGAAGAGGCCTGGGGTCTCGTCGATCGCGGCGCGAAGCGCGCCGACACGCCGGAGATCTGGCTCGCGCGCGGCGGCGCGCTGCTCGTCCCCATGGGGGATCTGCGGCTGGTCGGCCGACACAATGCGCTGAACACCCTCGCCGCGCTGGCCCTGGCCGCCGCCGTTGCGAAGATCGATCGCCGTGTGCTCGCTGCGGCAGCGGCGTTCGAAGGATTGCCGCACCGGATGCAGCGAATTGCCGAGGCCGGTGGCGTCCTCTTCGTCAACGACTCGAAGGG
The DNA here is from genome assembly GCA_035541655.1 of Casimicrobiaceae bacterium. Classification (GTDB taxonomy): domain Bacteria; phylum Pseudomonadota; class Gammaproteobacteria; order Burkholderiales; family Casimicrobiaceae; genus CAIWHR01. The sequence goes on from DATKMY010000080.1 coordinate 3,132, forward strand.
CACGACGGTCGCGGCCACGAGCGTCGCTCTCGCGGGGCTCGATCGCCCCGTCGTCCTGATCGCGGGCGGCGACGGCAAAGGCCAGGATTTCACGCCGCTGCGCGCCGCCGTCGCCGCTCATTGCCGCGCAGTGCTTCTGATCGGACGCGATGCGCCGCTGATCGAGCGCGCTGTTGCCGGCTCCGGAGCGCTGGTCGAGCGCGCGGGAACGCTGGATGCCGCAGTCGCGCGGGCATTCGGTCTCGCCCGGCAAGGCGATGCCGTGCTGCTGTCGCCGGCGTGCGCGAGCCTCGATCAGTTCGCCGACTACGTCGAGCGGGGCACGCGCTTCGTCGACCTCGTTCGCGCCCACCTCGGCGAGAACGCCCATGCCTAGGGAAGCCGCGATGAGTGCGTCGCGTCCGTTCGGCGTCCTGAAGGTCTTCGGGTCGCTGAGGACGCTGCCGCGCAACCCCCGGACGATGCTCACGTACGACGTCTCGCTCGCCTGGACGGCGATTCTGCTTCTCGCGATCGGCGTCGTGATGGTGTATTCGGCGTCGATCGTGATGGCCGAATCGTCGGCGAGCACGGGATTCCGCGCATGGTATTTCCTCGTTCGCCACGTGATCTTCGTGGGCATCGGCGTGATCGCTGCGTTCATCGCCTTCCAGGTGCCGATGAAGGCGTGGCAGCGTCTCGCGCCCTGGCTGTTCATCGGCGGAGCGCTGTTGCTCCTGCTCGTTCTGATCCCGGGGATCGGCAGGTCGGTGAACGGCTCGCGCCGGTGGCTCTCGCTCGGCTTCGTCAACCTGCAGCCTTCCGAGTTGATGAAGCTGGCCGTCGTGCTCTACGCCGCGAGCTATGCGGTGCGGAAGGCAGCGTTCCTGCATGCGGAACAGCCGCTCAAGCACACGCTCGTTCGCGGCTTCGCCCCCCTGTTCTTCGTCATGGTCGCGATCGGCAGCCTGCTGCTGCTCGAGCCCGACTTCGGTGCGTTCGTCGTCATCGTCGCCATCGCCTTCGGGATCCTCTTCCTCGGCGGACTCGACTGGCGTCTGTTCCTCGGGCTGCTGCTGCTCCTGCCGGTCGGGCTCGCCGGAATCCTCGTCGCTGCGCCGTACCGGCTGCAGCGGCTCGTCGCGTTCCTCGATCCGTGGTCGGATCCGTTCGGCAAGGGTTACCAGCTCTCGCATTCGCTGATCGCGTTCGGCCGCGGCGAATGGACGGGCGTCGGGCTGGGCTCGTCGGTCGAAAAGCTTCTCTACCTGCCGGAGGCGCACACCGATTTTCTGCTCGCGGTGACGGCCGAGGAGCTGGGCTTCGCCGGGATCTTCGTCGTCATCGGCCTCTTCGTCTGGCTGCTCTACCGTACCTATGCGATCGGGCGCCAGGCGGCCAGGCTCGAGCGCCCGTTCGTCTCTCTGGTCGCGCTCGGGCTCGGTGTGTGGATCGGCGTGCAGGCGTTCATCAACATCGGCGTCAACATGGGCGTGCTGCCCACGAAAGGGCTCACGCTGCCGCTTCTCTCCTTCGGCGGATCGGGGATCGTCGCGAACTGCGTCGCGCTCGCGATCCTGATGCGCGCCGACTATGAGAATCGCAGGCTCCTGAGAGGCTTCCCCGTATGAGCCCGAAGGGCCGCTCCCGAGCGCGAATCTGCGCCCCCTCTCTGAGTGTGAGGGCCGTCCTATGACCGGCACCGTGATGATCACGACGGGCGGCACGGGGGGGCACGTGTTTCCGGGCCTCGCCGTCGCCGCGAAGCTCGTCGCGCGCGGCTGGCGAGTGTTCTGGCTCGGCACGAAGGAAGGGATGGAAGCGAAGCTCGTGCGCGAGCACGGCGTCGAGTTCGAGGGCGTGTCGTTCGGAGGAATTCGCGGCAAGGGCTGGAAGGCGCTCCTCTTCGGGCCGTTCGCGCTGCTCGCCGCGGCCTGGCAGAGCCGCGCGATCATCCGCCGGCGCGCTCCCAACGTGGTGCTCGGGCTCGGCGGGTTCGCGTCGTTTCCCGGAGCGCTCGCGGCCGTCGCGATGGCGAAGCCGCTCGTGCTCCACGACGCGAACGCGGTCGCCGGGCTCGCGAACCGCGTGCTCGCCTTCGGCGCGGATCGGATCCTTCTCGGCTTTCCGAATGCGATGCACGGCCGCCATGCCGCGAAGGTCGAATGGGTCGGCAATCCACTGCGTGACGAGATTACCCGCTTGCCCGTTCCGGAGGCGCGATTCGCGGATCGCACCGGCCCGCTGCGGCTTCTCGTCGTCGGGGGAAGTCTCGGTGCGGCCGCGCTCAACCGCATCGTCCCGGCCGCGCTCGCGTTGATTCCCGCCTCGATGCGCCCGCACGTCGTTCATCAATCCGGCACGAAACACGTCGAATCGCTGCAGGCCGCCTACGAGAAAGCCGGCATCGCGGCGGTATGCATTGCGTTCATCGCCGACATCGCCGCGCGCTACGGCGAAGCCGACATCGTTCTGTGCCGTGGCGGTGCGATCACCGTCTCGGAGCTCGCTGCCGTCGGCGTCGCGTCGATGATCGTGCCGCTGCCTGGCGCCATCGCCGACGAGCAGAGCGCGAATGCGCAGTTTCTGGTCGACGGGGCTGCGGCAGTCAAGATCCCCGAGCGGGAGCTGACGCCCGAAGCGCTCGCCGCGCGGCTGCAATCGCTCACGCGCGCGACGTTGCTCGCGATGGCGATCGCGGCGCGCAGGCTCGCGCGGCCCGATGCCGCGGATCGGGTCGCCGACGCCTGCGTCGCCCTTGGGGCCCGCGCATGAAGCACAAGGTGAAGCGCGTGCATTTCGTCGGCATCGGCGGGGCCGGGATGAGCGGGATCGCGGAAGTGCTCGCGACGCAGGGCTATCGCGTGTCGGGCTCCGATCTCGCGGCGAGCAAGGTGACGGCGCGCCTCGCGCAACTCGGCATCGCGGTGACGATCGGCCATGCGGCGGCCAACGTCGCCGACGCGGATGCCGTCGTGGTCTCGACCGCGGTCGCGGGCGACAACCCGGAAATCGCGGCGGCGCGCGAGCGGGGCATACCCATCGTGCCGCGCGCGCTGATGCTCGCCGAGCTGATGCGGCTGAAGCAGGGCATCGCGATCGCCGGCACCCATGGCAAGACGACGACGACTTCGCTGATCGCTTCCGTGCTCGCCGAAGGCGCGCTCGACCCGACATTCGTCATCGGTGGCCGGTTGCTCTCGGCAGGCGCGAATGCGCGGCTCGGCAAGGGCGACTTCCTAGTCGCCGAAGCGGACGAGTCGGACGCGTCGTTCCTCTATCTGACGCCGGTGCTCGCCGTGATCACGAACATCGACGCCGACCACATGGAGACCTACGGGCACGACTTCGAGCGGCTGAAGCGCGCGTTCGTCGACTTCGCGCAGCGGCTGCCGTTCTACGGCGTAGCGGTGCTCTGCGTCGACGACCCGACGGTGCGGGACATCATGCCGGCGATCACCAAGCCGATCGTCACGTACGGACTTACTCCCGACGCGCGGATCCACGCGGACGGCGTAACGAACCTCGGCGGTCGAATGCGCTTCGTCGCGCATACCGCCGGTGCGCCCGACCTACCGATCGAGCTCAACCTTGCCGGCGAGCACAACGTGCGCAACGCGCTCGCCGCGATCGCGATCGGCCGCGAGGTCGGCGTCGACGATGTCGCGATCGCCCGCGCGCTCGCCGAGTTCCGTGGGGTCGATCGCCGCTTCCAGCGCTACGGCGAGATCGCCTGCGACGGCGGCGCGTACACGCTGATCGACGACTACGGGCATCACCCCGCCGAGATGGCGGCGACGATCGCTGCGGCGCGCGGAAGCTTTCCCGGCCGCAGGCTCGTGCTCGCATTCCAGCCGCATCGCTACTCGCGCACGCGCGACCTGTTCGAGGACTTCGTCAAGGTGCTCTCGACCGTCGATGCGCTGGTGCTGACCGAAGTCTATCCGGCGGGCGAAGCGCCGGTCGTCGCCGCGGACGGGCGCGCCCTCGCGCGCGCGGTGCGCGTGGCCGGGAAGGTCGAGCCCGTCTTCGTCGAGGCGGTCGCCGAGCTGCCCGCAGCGATCGGCGCGCTCGTTCGCGACGGCGACGTGGTCGTCACGATGGGCGCGGGCTCGGTCGGCCAGGTGCCGGCGATGCTCAAGGGTGGGGACCTGAGCGACCGAGCGAGCGCATGCAGATGAGCGAGCCGCAAACGTTCACCGTGCTGCGCGGGGCACTCACGCGCAACGTTTCGCTCGCCCGCTATACGAGCTGGCGCTGCGGCGGAACGGGCGACCGCCTCTACATTCCGGCCGACCGCGACGATCTCGCGGCATTCGTTCGCCAGCTGCCCGCCACCGAGCCGCTCACGGTGATCGGTCTCGGCAGCAATCTGCTCGTCCGCGACGGCGGCGTGCGCGGCACGATCGTCGTGATGCACGCTGCGCTCGACACGCTGGAGTTGGTCGACGGTCTCGTTCATGCCGAAGCCGGGGTGACGAGCCCCAAGGTCGCGCGCTTCGCCGCGATGCACGGACTCGAAGGCGCGGAGTTCCTCGCCGGAATCCCCGGCACGGTCGGCGGCGCGCTCGCGATGAACGCGGGCTGCTACGGCGGCGAGACGTGGCAGAACGTTGCGCGTGTCGAGACGCTGACTCGCGCCGGGGTCGTCGTCGTCGAGCCCGCGACGGCGTTCGCCACCGGGTATCGGACCGTGCGCCGCACCGACGGCAGCGCACTCGCCGCGATGTTCACCGCCGCGTGGTTCTCTTTCCCGCGCGGCGACGGCCGCGTCGCGCGCGAGCGGATCGCCGAGCTCCTGCGCCGTCGGATCGCGACACAACCGCTCAACCTGCCCAATGCCGGCAGCGTCTTCCGCAACCCGCCTGGAGACCATGCGGCGCGCCTGATCGAGAGCTGCGGCCTCAAGGGCTACGCGATCGGCGGCGCGCGCGTCTCCGAAAAGCACGCGAACTTCATCGTCAACCCCGACGGCCGGGCGCAAGCAGCAGACGTCGAGGCGATCATCGAGCACGTGCGCGAGACGGTGCGCGCGAGAACCGGCGTCGACCTCGTTCCCGAGGTGCAGATTATCGGCGAGGGTCGCAAGTGAGCGGCGCCCACGAGTTCGGCAAGGTCGCGGTGCTGATGGGAGGCCCCTCGGCGGAGCGGGAGATCTCGCTGCTGTCCGGCAACGCCGTGCTGAAGGCGCTCGTCGAAAAAGGCGTCGACGCGCACCGCTTCGACCCGAAGGAACGCTCGGTCTTCGAATTGAAGCGCGAGGGCTTCGAGCGCGTCTTCATTGCGCTCCATGGCCGCTTTGGCGAAGACGGCACCGTGCAGGGCGCCCTCGAGACGCTCGGCATCCCGTACACGGGCAGCGGTGTCATGGCCTCCGCGCTGGCGATGGACAAGTGGCGCACGAAGCTCGTCTGGATCGCGGGCGGCATGCCGACACCTCGGTATCGCGTCGTCGATGCGGCGACCGACTGGATGCGGCTCGTCGCCGAGCTCGGGCTGCCGCTCATCGTGAAGCCTGCGCGCGAAGGCTCGACGATCGGCATCACGAAGGTGACGACCGTCGATGGCGACGAGCTCGCGCTCGCCTACGAGATTGCGGCGAAGCACGACGATCTCGTGCTCGTCGAGGAGTTCGTCGCCGGGATGGAGCTGACCGCGTCGATACTGGGAACGCGTGCGCTGCCGCTGATCCGGATCGAAGCGCCGGAGGGCAACTACGACTATCACAACAAGTATTTCTCGGACGAGACGAAGTACTTCTGTCCGTGCGGGCTCCCCGAAGCGAAGGAGCTCGAGATCCGCGCTGCGGCGCTCGCGGCGTTCGCGATCGTCGGCTGCAGCGGGTGGGGCCGCCTCGATCTCATCCTGAAGCTGGACGGATCGTTCCAGTTTCTCGAGGTGAACACTTCTCCCGGAATGACCGGGCATTCGCTGGTGCCGATGGCGGCGAAGGAGGCGGGCATCGGCTTCGCCGACCTGTGCGTCGCGATCCTGCGAGGCGCGCATGTGGGATGACGCGAAACAGCTCAACGCAATCGCGGGCGGTCTCGCGCTCGTCGCGTTTGCGCTCCTGCTTTGGGGGAGCATCAGCTGGGCCGCGCGCCAGCCGTCGTTCGAGTTCCGCGAGGTCGTTGTGACCGGAACGCTCGTGCGCGCCGATCCTGCGCAGCTCGAGCTGATCGTCCGGCGCGAGCTTTCGGGCACCTTCTTCACGATGAACCTCGAGACGGCGCGCGCCTCCGTCGCGAAGCTCCCGTGGGTGCGCAGCGTCGCCCTGCGGCGACAGTGGCCGCAACGGCTCGAAATGACGATCGAGGAGCACGTTCCATTCGGCCGCTGGAACGACACGGCGCTCGTCGACACGCTGGGCGGCGTCTTCGCTGCCGACTACGAAGGTGTTCTGCCGCAGTTCGCAGGGCCGCCGGAGCGTGCGGGCGAGATTGCCGACCGCTATCGCGAAGCGACGGCGACGCTTGCGCCGCTCGGCCTCGCGGTCGACGCCGTCCGGCTGTCCGCTCGCGGCGGATGGCAAATCACCGCGAGCGGGCCATCGAGCCGGCTCGTGATCGAGCTCGGGCGCGAGGAGCCCTCGGCGCGGCTTGAGCGCTTCGTCGCCGCGTACGAACGGACGATCGGGGCGCTCGCGCGCGCGGGAACGAGCATCGAGCACGTCGATCTGCGCTACCGCAACGGCTTCGCCGCGCGCGTGCCGGGGTTCCGCGAAAAGACACGCAAGAAAGCCTGAGGGGCGAGCGAGAGCATGGTGAAAGAGAACAAGAACGTGATCGTCGGTCTCGACATCGGCACGTCGAAGATCGTCGCGATCGTCGCCGAAGTGACGCCCGAGGGCGAGCTGAACATCATAGGGCTCGGCACCCAGCCCTCGCGCGGGCTCAAGAAAGGCGTGGTCGTCAACATCGAGGCGACGATGGCGTCGATCCAGCGCGTGCTCGAGGAGGCCGAGCTGATGGCCGACTGTCGGATCACCGAGGTATACACGGGAATTGCCGGCAGTCACATCCGCAGCCTCAACTCGAGCGGGATGGTCGCGATCAAGGAGAAGGAGGTCACCGAGGCCGACATCGATCGCGTCGTCGAGACCGCGAAGGCGGTCGCGATCCCGAACGACCAGCAGATCCTGCACATCCTGCCGCAGGAATTCATCATCGATGGGCAGGAGGACGTGCGCGAGCCGCTCGGCATGAGTGGCGTGCGGCTCGAGGTCAAGGTGCACATCGTCACCGGCGCCGTCTCCGCCGTCGAGAACATCACCAAGTGCGTGCGCCGCTGCGGCCTCACGGTGAAGGACGTCATCCTGCAACCGCTCGCCTCGTCGATCGCAGTGCTGAACGACGACGAGAAGGAGCTCGGGATCTGCCTGATCGACATCGGCGGCGGCACGACCGACCTCGCCGTGTTCGCGGGCGGCGCGATCCGGCACACCGCGGTGATCCCGATCGCCGGCGATCAGGTGACGAACGACATCGCGATGACGCTGCGCACGCCGACGAAGGAAGCCGAGGAGCTGAAGCTACGGCACGGCTGCGCGCTGCGCCAACTCGCCGATCCGAACGACATCATCGAAGTTCCCGGCGTGGGCGAGCGCGCGCCGCGCAAGCTCTCGCGGCAGACGCTCGCCGAGGTGATCGAGCCCAGGGTCGAGGAGCTCTACACGCTCGTGCAGGCGGAGCTGCGGCGCTCCGGATTCGAGGAGCTCCTCTCGTCCGGCATCGTCCTGACGGGGGGCACGGCGCTGCTCGCCGGCATGACCGAGCTCGGCGAGGAGGTGTTCCATCTGCCGGTGCGCGTGGGCGTACCGGCGTACGTGGGCGGGCTCGCCGACGTGGTGCGCAGCCCCCGCTATGCGACTGCCGTCGGCCTGCTCCTCGAAGGCCGCGACCAGTACCTCGCCGCGCAGGAGTCGCGCGCGAAGACCACGGGCCTCTCCGGCGCCGCCGAAAGGATGAAGCAATGGTTCAAGGCGAACTTCTGACGACCATCGACGCAATCGAGATCAACGCGAACGAGACCAGGCAGTCCACAACGCACGCTTATCACAAACCCGGACAGGAGAAAGGAGCGCACCATGTTTGAGATCATCGATCAAGCTTCCCAGGAAGGCGCCATCATCAAGGTCATCGGCGTCGGAGGCTGCGGCGGCAACGCGGTCGAGCACATGATCGCGAGGGGGCTCGCCGACGTCGAGTTCCTCTGCGCGAACACCGACGCGCAGGCGCTCAAGCGCTCGAGCGCGTCGTCGCAGCTGCAGCTCGGCCAAACGCTGACGCGCGGCCTCGGCGCCGGAGCGCGGCCCGAGATCGGGCGCGATGCGGCGATGGAGGACCGCGACCGCATCGCCGAGATGATCGACGGCGCCGACATGCTGTTCATCACCGCCGGAATGGGGGGCGGCACGGGTACCGGAGCTGCGCCGGTGATCGCCGACATCGCGAAGAGCATGAACATCCTGACGGTCGCCGTCGTCACACGGCCGTTCCGCCTCGAAGGCGGAAAGCGGATGAAGGTCGCGCAAGCCGGCATCGACGAGCTCGCGAAGCGCGTCGACTCGCTGATCATCATCCCGAACGACAAGCTGATGGAAGTGCTCGGCGACGACATCTCGATGCTCGACGCCTACGCGGCCGCGAACGACGTGTTGCACGGCGCCGTGTCGGGCATCGCCGAGGTGATCAACAATCCGGGGCTCGTCAACGTGGATTTCGCCGACGTGCGCACGGTGATGGGCGAGGTCGGCATGGCGATGATGGGATCGGCGACAGCGGGCGGTGTCGATCGCGCGCGCCAGGCCGCCGAGGCGGCAGTGCGCAGCCCGCTGCTCGAAGACGTGAATCTCGCGGGCGCGCGCGGGGTGCTGGTCAACGTCACCGCGTCGTCGGGACTGCGGATGAAGGAGTACCAGGACGTGATGACGACGATCAAGGAGTTCACGGCAGACGACGCGCTCGTGATCGTCGGCACCGTCATCGAGGACGCGATGGAGGACCAGCTGCGCGTGACGATGATCGCGACAGGCCTCGGCGGCGCCCAGGCAGCGAGGCGCGAGCAGAAAGCACCGAGCATGACGCTGGTCGAGCAGCCGCAGGTCGTCGCTCGGACGGGAACGGACGGCGTCGGCGTTCCCGTCGAGAGCGTCAACTACGAGCACCTCGATGCGCCGGCGGTGATGCGCCGGCGGGAGCGGGGGTTGCCGGCGGCTCCGGCATTCGACGCAACGGAAATCCCCGCCTTTCTGCGCAAGCAGGCGGACTAGGGGGACGACAAGGGGAGAAATTCGTGTTATACTTAAAAGCTAAGCCACTGAACCGGCAGACATTTCGACCACGGCAGGACCTGTGCTGAAGCAGCGGACGCTGAAAGGTACGATCAGGACGACGGGCGTCGGTCTTCACACCGGCGTGCGCGTCGAAATCGTGCTGCGCCCCGCGCCGCCGAACGCGGGCATCGTCTTCCACCGTGTCGATCTCGAGCGGCCGGTGTCGATTCCCGCCGACGCGCTGCACGTCGGCGAGACTCGCCTCTCGTCGACGCTCAAGCTCGACGGCGCCGCGATCTCCACGGTCGAGCATCTGATGTCGGCGCTCGCCGGGCTTGGCATCGACAACCTGCACGTCGATGTCGCAGGTCCGGAGGTGCCCATCATGGACGGCAGCGCCGGCCCGTTTGTGTTCCTGCTCCAGGCGGCAGGGATCGTCGAGCAGGAAGCGCACAAGCGCTACCTCCGCGTCGTCGCTCCGGTCGAGGTGCGCGACGGCGACAAGTGGGCGCGCTTCGAGCCGTTCAACGGCTTCAAGCTCGACTTCACGATCGATTTCCCGCATCCGATGTTCGGGTCGGAGAACCGTCACGTCCTCATCGACTTCGCCGAGCATTCGTACGTGAAGGAGGTCGCGCGCGCGCGAACGTTCGGCTTCATGCAGGACCTCGAGGCGATGCGCGAAGCGGGGCTCGGGTTGGGCGGCAGCCTGCAGAACGCCGTCGTCCTCGACGAATATCGCGTACTGAACAGCGAGGGGCTGCGTTACGACAACGAGTTCGTCAAGCACAAGGTGCTCGATGCGATCGGCGATCTCTACTTGCTCGGGCACCCGCTGATCGGCCAGTACACGGCGTTCAAGTCGGGGCACGGGCTCAACAACGCGCTCGCGCGCGCCCTCCTTGGGCGTGCCGACGCGTTCGAGCTCGTCACCTTCGCCGAGCCCGCGGAAGTACCCTCCGCGTTCCAGGGCTGGCAGCTTTCCCCGGCGTGATGGCGGGCGTGCCGGCCCGCCCGTGGCTGCAAATCGCCCCTTCGCGACCCCGCAAGGTCGCCGGGCGCTAATAGCGCATTGGTTCTCGTCCGGCTGCTGCTGTTCCTCGCGCTGGCGGCGATCGCCGTTGCCGGGATCCTCTATCTTTACGGGCGCGACAGACGCTACCTCCGGTTCATCGGGCAGGTCATCAAGTTCGCGATCCTCCTCCTCGCGATCGTGCTGATCTTCTTCGCCTTCGAGCGGATCGTCGGCCCCATGCTCTAGAGTGAGCGGGGCGCTCGTCCCATCCTCAACCTGCTCGCCTCAGGAATCGCTCCAGCGCCGTCTTGAGCGGCCCGCGCGGCAGCCTGCGCGCCAGCGCGCCCAGCGACTGCAGAGATGATCTATCCGGCTGATTCACTAGCGCTTTTGGCGGCGGACCCACATCGGAGCGAACCTGTACCCGCACCCGTATTCCAGTAAATTCCCACCCCTGACGCCGCAGTGCAGCGAGAAGATCGGTAGCGCGCTGCCTGAGCATCGCGGCAACCGCACCGGCATCGGCCGCAAGCTCGAGCTCGCCGCGGCGTGCATCGACGACGTGAATCCGTGGGGCAAGGGGGCGTGGCAGCTGTTGGCGAACCAAGATCGTCAGCGCATGCTCGCGGCAACGCCGCGCCTCCCAGTCGGCAAGGGTCGAATCGCCAGTGAGGACATGCTTGAACGGCATCATGGGTGCCACCCTGTATGCTAAAATATTTTCGATTAACCACGACGACGGGTTGGTTTCGCAGGCCGATTGGGAGCACGCGAGCGCCTGGCAATTCGGACGGTAGCAGGGGTGAGGCGGTCCTCACCCCTTGTTTTTTGCACCGGTGCCGACATCTCGATAGACAATGATCAATATCCTCACCCGAATCTTCGGCAGCCGCAACGAGCGGCTGCTCAAGCAGTACGGCTCCGCCGTGCGGCAGATCAATGCATTGGAACCATCGATCGCGGCGCTCACCGACGAAGCGCTGAAGGAAAAGACGGTGGAGTTCAAGGGCCGTGTCGCGAACGGCGAGTCGCTCGATGCGTTGCTCCCCGAGGCGTTCGCCGTCGTTCGCGAAGCCGGCAAGCGCGCGTTGCAGATGCGGCACTTCGACGTCCAGCTGATCGGCGGAATGGCACTGCACAACGGCAAGATCGCCGAGATGCGCACCGGCGAGGGCAAGACGCTCGTCGCCACGTTGCCGATTTATCTGAACGCGCTCGCCGGCAACGGAGCGCACTTGGTCACCGTCAACGACTACCTCGCGCACCGCGACGCGGACTGGATGGGGCGGATCTACCGGATGCTCGGGCTCACGGTCGGCGTCAACCTGACGCAGATGGAGCATTCGGCGAAGCAGGCGGCCTACGCCGCCGACGTCACCTACGGGACCAACAACGAGTTCGGCTTCGACTACCTGCGCGACAACATGGTGTACGAGGCGTCGCAGCGCGTCCAACGCGGCCTTCAATTCGCGATCGTCGACGAGGTCGACTCGATCCTGATCGACGAAGCGCGCACGCCGCTGATCATCTCGGGCCAGGCCGAGGATACGGTCGACCTCTACTATCGCCTCAACGACATCGCTCCGAAGCTCGTCCGCCAGGACGATGAAAAGGGCGAGGGGGACTACTGGGTCGACGAGAAGGCGCACCAGGTCCTGCTTTCCGAAGCCGGCCACGAGCGCGCCGAGCAGATCCTGTCCTCGCTCGGGATGCTCGCCCCCGGATCGAGCCTCTACGACGCGCACAACATCGGGCTGATGCATCACCTGTACGCGGCACTGCGCGCGCACGCGCTCTACCACCGCGATCAGCACTACGTCGTGCAAAACGGCGAAGTCGTCATCGTCGACGAGTTCACCGGCCGGCTGATGTCGGGTCGCCGCTGGTCGGACGGCCTGCACCAGGCAGTCGAGGCGAAGGAAGGCGTGCCGATTCAACGCGAGAACCAGACGCTCGCATCGATCACTTTCCAGAACTACTTCCGGATGTACGGGAAGCTCGCCGGAATGACCGGCACGGCGGACACCGAGGCGTTCGAGTTCCAGCAGATCTACCACCTCGAGACGGTGGTGATCCCGACGCATATGCCGATGGTGCGCAAGGACGAAAACGACCAGGTGTACCGGACGCTCGCCGAGAAGGTCGGCGCGATCGTCGCCGACATCAAGGACTGCCACGAGCGCAAGCAGCCGGTGCTCGTCGGCACGACGTCGATCGAGAACTCCGAAATGCTCTCCGGCTACCTCGTCAAGGAGACGCTTCCACACGAGGTGCTCAACGCGAAGCAGCACGCGCGCGAAGCCGAGATCGTCGCGCAGGCCGGCCGTCCGGGTGCGATCACGATCGCGACGAACATGGCGGGCCGCGGCACGGACATCGTGCTGGGCGGCGCGATCGAGCCGCAGATACTGAAGCTGCGCGAGGACGAAGCGCTGGCGCCCGCGGAAAAGGACGCGCAGATCGAGAGGCTCCGCGGCGAGTGGCGGGTGCGCCACGACGCGGTGATCGCTGCCGGCGGCCTGCACATCGTCGGCACCGAGCGCCACGAGTCGCGACGGATCGACAATCAGCTCCGCGGCCGCTCGGGACGCCAGGGCGATCCGGGGTCGTCGCGCTTCTATCTCTCGCTCGAGGATCCGCTGCTGCGGATTTTCGGCGGCGAGCGCCTCGGGGCGATCATGCAGAAGCTCAAGATGCCCGAGGGCGAGCCGATCGAGCACCCGATCGTCAACCGCTCGATCGCGAAGGCGCAGAACCGCGTGGAGACGCGAAACTTCGACATCCGCAAGCAGCTCCTCGAGTACGACGACGTGGCGAACGACCAGCGGCGCGTCATCTACCAGCAGCGCAACGAGTTGCTGGAATCCGGCGACATCGGCGACACGGTTCGCAACATGGTCACCGGCCTCATCGACGAGACGGTGCGCCGCTACATCCCGCCGGAGTCGGTCGAAGAGCAGTGGGACATTCCGGGCCTCGAGGCGGCGCTCGCCTCCGAGTTCCAGATGCAATCGCCGGTCGGCGAGTGGCTGAAGAGCGACCCCGACCTCACCGACGACAAGGTGCGCGAGCGCCTGACCGAGGCGGCTCTCACCCAATACGCGAGCAAGGAAGCGCAGGTCGGTCCCGACCTCATGCGCCAGTTCGAGCGCAGCCTGATGCTGCAGACGGTGGATCAGCACTGGCGTGATCACCTCGCGAACCTCGATCACCTGCGCCAGGGGATCCACCTGCGCGGCTATGCGCAGAAGAACCCGAAGCAGGAGTACAAGCGCGAGGCGTTCGAGCTCTTCTCCGACATGCTCGACCGCATCAAGCAGGACGTCGTCCGCGTCGTGCTCACCGTGCAAGTGCGGACGCCCGAGGACGTTCACGCCGTCGAAGAGAAGCCCGCGATGTCGAACGTCAGATATCAGCATGCCGACTACGACGAAGCGCTGGCCGAAGCGGCGGCGGAAGCTCCCGCAGGCGGAGCGAGTGCCGGGGTCGGGGGCGAAGCCGCGGCCGCGGTCGCGACCGCGCCGTTCGTGCGCGCGGGACAGAAAGTCGGGCGCAACGATCCCTGTCCGTGCGGCTCAGGGAAGAAATACAAGCACTGCCACGGTCGGTTGACGTAAGGCCACTGCGCGGACTGCCTGCGTCCTCGCTCGGCGCTCGCTGTACTATCGGGTACTATCTCGGGCCTCGCTGCGGGCCCGGGTTTGCCAACTGAGGCAGCCGGCCCGCTCGGAACGCTTTCCGTCCAACCGCACCTGCCTTGCGATGCCCGTCCGTCATACGCCGCCGCGCTCCGACGAGCTGCTGCCCGTGCAGGGCGTCGTGCTGGGCACGGCGTCTGCGAAGATCAAGAAGTGGCAGCGTGACGACCTGCTGCTCGCGGCGTTCGCATCCGGGACCGTTGCCGCGGGCGTGTTCACGCAGAACCGCTTCGCTGCGGCACCCGTCGCGGTGTGCCGCCGCCATCTCGCGGAATCCGGGACGATACGTGCGCTGGTCGTGAACGCGGGCAACGCCAATGCCGGCACCGGCGCCGCCGGCATCGCCGCGGCGCAGGCGACGTGCACGGCGGTCGCGTCGATCCTCGGCTGCGCGCCGCCGGAAGTTCTACCGTTTTCGACGGGCGTGATCATGGAGCCGCTGCCCGTCGACAGGATCGTCGCCGCGCTGCCCCTTGCGCGCGCCGCGCTCGCTGCCGATGGGTGGTTCGCCGCGGCGTCCGCGATCATGACCACCGATACGGCGCCGAAGGGCGCATCGCGCCGCGTTGCCGTCGATGGCGCAGCGGTCACTACGACCGGGATCGCCAAAGGCGCCGGGATGATCCATCCGAACATGGCGACGATGCTGTCCTTCATCGCGACGGACGCGCCGGTCGCGGCCGCCGTGCTGCGCGATTTGACACACGAGATCGCCGACGTTTCGTTCAACTGTGCGACGGTCGACGGCGACACGTCGACCAACGACAGCTTCGTGATCGTCGCCACCGGCAAGGCGCCGATCGCACCCATCACGCGTTCCGACGACCCGCGCCTGGCGCCGGTGCGCGCCGCGCTGACCGAAGTTGCCGTTGCGCTCGCGCAGGCGATCGTTCGCGATGGCGAAGGCGCCACCAAGTTCATCACGATCCGCGTCGAGGGTGGGCGCGATGCCGCCGAATGCCGGCGCACCGCGCTCGCGATCGCCCATTCGCCGCTCGTCAAGACGGCGTTCTTCGCCTCGGATCCGAACCTCGGCCGCATCGTCTGCGCGATCGGCAACGGGTCCGCGCCCGACCAGGATCCTGCCGGCGTATCGTTCTGGCTCGACGACGTGCAGGTCGTCGCCAACGGCGCGCGTGCGGCCTCGTACACGGAAGGCGCAGGCCAGCGCGTGATGAAGAACGACGAGATCACCGTGCGCGTTGCGCTCGGACGGGGGCCGGCGATAGCGACCGTCTGGACCTGCGATTTTTCGCACGACTACGTCAGCATCAACGCCGACTACCGGAGCTAGAACGTGGTCTCGGCGGCCGAACTCGGCGAGCTCTTCGTGCGTCTCGAAAGGATCCTCGACCGCGTCGAAGGGATGCTGCCGCCGCAGGCGCCACCGCCGGACTGGAGCGCGACGGCTCATCGCTGGCGCAGGCGCGGACAGCGGGGATACCTGCAGGCCATCGCGCACCCCCATTCGATACGCCTCGACGACCTCGTCGCCGTCGGCGAGCAGAAGCAGGCGATCGACGCGAACACGCGGCAGTTCGTCGCCGGGCTGCCGGCGAACAACGTGCTCCTCACCGGATCGCGCGGCACCGGCAAGTCGTCGCTGGTCAAGGCGATGCTCGTCAAGTATGCCGCGAAGGGCCTGCGCCTGATCGAGGTCGACAAAACCGATCTCGTCGAGCTTCCGGACATCGCCGACATCGTCGCCGGACGCCGCGAGCGCTTCATCGTCTTCTGCGACGACCTCACGTTCGACGCCGGGGAGCCAGGCTACAAGGCGTTGAAGGTGATGCTCGACGGGACGATCGCCGCGCCGTCGGCGAACATGCTGATCTACGCAACGTCGAATCGCCGCCACCTGATGCCCGAGTACTTCAGCGAGAACCTCGAAACGCAGCACATCGGCGGCGAGGTTCATCCGGGCGAATCGGTCGAAGAGAAGATATCGCTCTCCGAGCGCTTCGGCCTGTGGATCACGTTCTATCCCTTCAGCCAGGACGACTACCTCGCCGCCGCGGCATCGTGGCTCGCCGCGTTCGGCGTCGCACCGCCCAAGTCGGCGCGTGAGACGGAGGCCCGCAGCCGCGAAGCGCTGCAGTACGCGCTGCAGCGCGGGTCCCGCAGCGGACGCGTCGCATGGCAGTTCGCCAAGGGCTATGCGGGCGCGCACGGTCTGCGCGCCAGGAAGCGAGCGTGACCGGGCCGCGCGCCTGAGCGGGCAGTGAGCGTGAGTGGACAGGACGCGCTCGTCCCGGTCGCCGCCGCGGTCATCGTCGCGCCGGACGGTCGCGTACTGCTGGCGCAGCGGCCCGCGGGCAAGGCGTACGCCGGCTACTGGGAGTTCCCCGGCGGGAAGGTCGAACTCGGCGAGTCACCGCGCGAGGCCCTCGCGCGCGAGCTTCGCGAAGAGCTGGGCATCGCCGTGCAGCGCGCGGCGCCATGGCTCGTGCAGCGCTATCGTTACCCGCATGCGCACGTCGAGCTCCACTTCTTCCGTGTCTTCGAATGGGAGGGCGAGCCCGTCGGCCACGACGGCCAGATGTTCGCGTGGCAGGTACCGGGACGCTTCGACGTGCGCCCGCTGCTCCCGGCGAACACGTTCGTCATGCGCGCGCTGCTCCTGCCGTCGATCTACGGAATCACCAACGCAGAGGACGTGGGCGAGGCCACGCTTCTCGCTCGTGCCGAGATCGCGATCGCGTCCGGCCTGCGGTTGATCGAGCTGCGCGAGAAGACCTGGCCGCTCGCACGGCAGCGAGCGCTCGCGGAGTCGCTGCTTGCGCTCGCCGTCCCGCGCGGCGTCAAGGTGTTGCTCAACGGCGAGACTCGCAATGCGCTCGACTGGGGATGCGCAGGCGTGCATCTGACCGCAGCCGCTCTCGCGGAGGTCGCCGCACGCCCGGTGCCGGATGAGATGCTTTGCGCGGCTTCGTGCCATACGCGCGCCGAGGTCGAGCGCGCCGCTGCTTTGAACCTCGACTTCGTCGTGCTCGGTCCCGTGCTGCCGACCCCGACGCATCGCGGCATGCCGATTCTCGGATGGGACGGATTCGCGCCTCTGGCGCGCGAGGCGCCGCTGCCGGTCTTCGCGCTCGGGGGGCTCGCGCGCGGCGATCTCGAGACCGCGATCGCCCACGGCGCGCATGGCGTCGCGCTCCGCCGGGGCGCGTGGGACTAGACTGGCGTCCCGCCGCGGTCTCGAGAGGCGAGCACGTCACTTGTCTCGCCGTTCGCGCCGCTCGCGTGCGCGCGCGGACTCTCCGCTCTCACGCTCGACCGCATCCCCGGCCGGGATCCGATAGAACTCGGTCGCCCACGCGCCGAGGTCGATCGTCTTGCAGCGCTCCGAGCAGAACGGGCGCCAGCGCGATGCCGGCGACCATTCGACCGGCTTGCCGCAATGCGGACAGGGAACGTCTTTCGACGGCATTCAGAGATTGCAGAAGGCGAGCTCGAAGTCGACGTCGCGCGCGTACGCGGTGCCCCGATCCATTCCCGTGACGCCGATGAACCGGATGTTGAGCGCGTACTTGTTCGCGCTGATCTCCGGGACGCAGGGGAGCTCGTGCGACACCGTTAGGCGCAGCAGCTGAGCTACCTTCGTCGTCGTCAGCATGAGCTGGAAGACTCCACCCACCGCCGTCTGCCGGCTCGCGCGGCCGTTGTCGCGCAGCAGCCGCAGAATGATGTTGAGCCCGTCGTAGATCGGCAGGAACGGCGCGATCCAGCCGCGCAGGTCGTTCTGCCGCGCACCCGGATCGGCGTTCAGCCAGTAGTGGTACGCGGGAAGGTCGAATTCGCACACGCCGCCCGGGATCGTCGTGCGCTGCTTGATCGTCATCAACCACTCGTTGTCGCGCAGATGGACACCGGCCTTGCCCGTTTGCGCGAGCAATGCGCCGCTCGCGCGGTCGATGTCGGCGAGCAACTGCTCGAGCACGCCGGTCTCGATCGCCGGATTGTTGCGCAGCGGCTGCAGCAGCTGCTTCTGCCGTTCGAGCTCCTGCAGCAGGTCGGTTTTCAGATCGGCGCGCGCTGCGACGTCGGTGATCTCGAAAAGCGCCGAGAGCGCCGCGTGATGATCTGCAGCATCGACCTGCGCGGCGAAGAATTGCGCGCGGCGATAAAGATCCTCGAGCCGCATCAGCGTGCGGATGCGCTCGTTCAGCGGGTGCTCGTAGCGGATGATCGAGGGCACGTCGGGCGGGGACGGGTGTGCCAATCCGGCATTCTGCCCGAAGTCGCGCCGTCCAATAAGGGTTCGAGGCGCTCAGCCCCGCGCGTTACCGCTGATTGGCTGCGGCGGCCAACGCACGGTAACGCTGATCGAGCGCGTCGACCTGCGTCGCGATCGCGGACAGCGGACCCGAGTTGTCGAGGACATCGTCGGCCCGCGCGAGTCGCTGGGCGCGCGGTAGCTGCGTGGCCATGATCGCGCGCACTTCGGCATCGCTCAGCCCGCTGCGCTGCGCGACCCGCCGGATCTGGACCTCCTCGGGACAGTCGACGACCAGCACGCGATCCACGCGGCTCGCGCCCGCGCGCTCGAGCAGCAACGGTACGACGAGGATACCGTACGGGCTCGTCCAGCCGGTGATTTCCCTCGCTGCCGCCTCGCGGATCAGGGGATGCAGGATCGCTTCGAGCCGAGTCCGCGCGTCGTCGTCGGCGAAGACCCGTGCGCGCAACCGAGCGCGGTCCAGCGTGCCATCCGGGCGGCGGAACGCGGTACCGAAGGCTTCGAGCACCAGCGCATAGCCCACTTGCCCCGGCGCGGTGAGCCCATGCGCGAGGCGATCGGTGTCGGTGACGTCGATGCCGCGCTCCGCGAACGCGTCAGCGACGATCGACTTGCCGCTGCCGATCCCTCCGGTGAGTCCGACGACGAACGTCACGGAAGGATCAGCCTCGCGAGCGGAGCGCCGAAGAAGAGCGCGATCGCTCCGGCGATCGCGAGGTACGGACCGAAGGCGAGCGGAGCCTGGTTGTCGCGCCCTTTGAAGACGATCAGCGTGATGCCGATCGCCGCCCCCACGAGCGACGAGAGCAGCACGATCACCGGCAGCACCTGCCAGCCGAGCCAGGCGCCCAGGGCCGCGAGGAGCTTGAAGTCTCCGTGGCCCATCCCTTCTTTGCCGCGGATCAGCTTGAACAGCCAGTAGATCGTCCACAGCGACAGGTACCCGGCCGCCGCGCCGACGACGGCGTCCCTCAGCGGCGTGAACAGTCCGCCGAGGTTGACGATCAGCCCGGCCCAGAGCAGCGGCAGCGTGAGGTCGTCGGGGAGGAGCTGCGTATCGATGTCGATCATCGTCAGCGCGGTGAGCGTCCACAGCAGAACGCACGCGGCGACCCCGCGCGCGGTCGGGCCGAATCGCCAGATCGCGTAGGCCGCGAGAAGACCGCCCGCGATCTCGACGATCGGGTAGCGCGCCGAGATCGGCGCCTTGCACGACGCGCACTTGCCGCCGAGCGCGAGCCACGAGGCGACGGGGATGTTCTGCAGGGCGGTGATCCTCGCGCCGCACGCCGGACATGCGGAGCGCGGGACGACGAGGTTGTAGGCGGGCTCGGAAGCGGGCGTCTCGCCCCGCAGCTCCGCGCACTGCGCCTCCCAGCCGCGCTCGAGCATCTTCGGAAGACGGTGGATGACGACGTTCAGGAAGCTGCCGACGCAGAGGCCGACGACGAACGCGATCGCGGTCGCGACGTTCGGGTCGAAGATGGCCTCCGAGTGTGGCATCCGGCGTGACGCGAAGGCGCGAGGCGTGCGGCCCGCGGCTCTTCAGGCAAGCCGCAGGATCGCGGCGGAACGCATGGCGGCCCCGGGTGTGCCCTTTAGACGACCGAACCTAGCTTGAAGATCGGCAGATACATCGCAACGACCAGCCCGCCGATGACGACACCCAGGAACACGATGATGATCGGCTCCAGCAGGCTGGAGAGCGCCGCCACGGAGTCGTCGACCTCCCGCTCGTAGAACTCGGCGATCTTCGACAGCATGCTGTCGAGCGAGCCCGACTCCTCGCCGATCTGCGTCATCTGCAGCACCATCGACGGGAAGAGCTTGGTGTTGGACATCGAATTGGTGAGGCTCGCGCCGGTGCTGACCTCGGTCTGGATGCGCTTGGTCGCGGCGGCGTAGACGGAATTGCCCGACGCGCCGGCCACTGCGTCGAGCGATTCGACGAGCGGAACGCCGGCGGCGAACATCGTCGAGAGCGTGCGCGTCCAGCGCGCGATCGTCGCCTTCTCGAGGATGTCGCCGACGATCGGGATCTTGAGCGAGAGGCGGTCGACAGTGTAGCGGAAGGACGTCGACCTTCGGATCAGCGTGAAGAACGCGGAGAGCGCGCCCGTGATGATGAGCACGCCGAGCCACCAATACGAGACGAAGAAGTCCGAAATCGCCATCACCATCAGCGTAGGCGCCGGCAGATCCGCACCGAAGCTCGTGAACACCTGCTTGAACGCGGGGATCACCCAGATCATGATGACCCACACGACGACGATCGCCACGACGACGACGGAGATCGGGTAGAAGAGCGCCGACTTGATCTTGCCCTTGATCGCGAGGATCTTTTCTTTGTAGGTCGCGAGGCGCTCGAGGATCGCGTCGAGCATCCCGGACGTCTCGCCCGCGTTCACGAGGTTGCAATACAGATTGTCGAACTGGGCCGGGTGCTCGCGAAATGCCTGCGACAGACTCGATCCGGCCTCGATGCGGCCCTTGATGTCGAGCATCAGGCGCGAGAAGCGCGCGTTGCTGTGTCCGCGCGCGACGATGTCGAAGGCCTGCAGCAGCGGTACGCCGGCGCGCAGCATCGTGGCGAGCTGGCGCGTGAAGAACGTCACTTCCTTCTCGCCGACGCGCCGGCCGCCGCGGAACGATTGCTTCTTGATCCGCGTGACCCGGATGCCCTGGCGGCGGAGGTTCGTCGAGACGACCGTCTCGGAGGCCGCGCGCATCTCGCCGCGGACCTGGCGGTTGTTGCGATCCTGCCCCTCCCAAACGAAGATGAATTCCTTGACGTCGCGGCGCGGCGCAGCGGTGGTGGCGGTGGCCATGTCTTACCCTCGTAGATCCGTCATTCGTTGGTGCAGGCTTCGATTTCCTCGAGCGAGGTGACGCCCTGCTTGACCTTGACCAGGCCCGACTGGCGCAGATCGCGCACCCCCTCGCGCTTCGCCTGCTCGGCGATGTCGAAGGCGGTGCCGTTGCGCATGATGAGCTGGCGCATCTCGTCGGTGATCGTCATCACCTGGTAGATGCCGACGCGACCCTTGTAGCCGGTCCCCTTGCAGTGGTCGCACCCGACCGGACCGAACGGCTGCCAGCTGCCGTCGAGGTCCTCCCCGACGAAGCCCGCGCGCAGCAGCGCTTCGGGCGGGATCTCCTCGGGCTTCTTGCATTGCGCGCAAAGGCGGCGCGCGAGGCGCTGCGCGGTGATCAACAGCACGGACGAGGCGACGTTGAAGGGCGCGACACCCATGTTGAGGAGCCGCAGCAGCGTGTTCGGAGCGTCGTTGGTGTGCAGCGTCGAGAGCACGAGGTGGCCGGTCTGCGCCGCCTTGATCGCGATTTCGGCGGTCTCGAGGTCGCGAATTTCGCCGACCATGATGATGTCCGGATCCTGCCGCAGGAACGCCCGCAAGGCGACGGCGAAGGTGAGCCCCGCCTTCTCGTTCACGTTGACCTGGTTCACCCCGGCGAGCTGGATTTCCGCCGGGTCCTCGGCCGTCGAGATGTTGACGCCTGGCTGATTGAGGATGTTGAGACAGGTGTAGAGCGAAACCGTCTTGCCGCTCCCGGTCGGGCCGGTCACGAGGATCATCCCGTACGGCCGGCCGATCGCGTGCATCAGCGCTTCCTGCTGCTCGGGGTCGTAGCCGAGAGCCTCGATGCCGAGCTTGATGCCCGAGGAATCCAGGATACGAATCACGATCTTTTCGCCGAAGAGCGTCGGCAGCGTGCTCACCCGGAAGTCGATCGTCTTCGTCTTCGACACCACGAGCTTCATCCGGCCGTCCTGCGGTACCCGCTTTTCCGAGATGTCGAGCTTCGAGATGACCTTGATCCGCGATGCGAGCTTGTCCTTGATCACGAGCGGAGGCTGTGCCATCTCCATCAGCACGCCGTCGAGGCGATAGCGGACGCGGTAGAACTTCTCGTAAGGCTCGAAGTGGATGTCGGACACGCCCGCGGCGATCGCATCCATCAGGATCTTCTGCAGGTATTTGACGACCGGCGCGTCTTCGACCTCGGAGCTCTCTTCGTCGCTCGCTGCCTGGCCGGCGTCCGATTCCTGGAGGTCGACCTCCAGGTCTTCCATCGTGGCGGTCTGATCCTTGAGCAGCGCGCCCGAGGCCTCGACCAGCTTGTGGATCGTCGCGGCGAGCTTGTCGTTCTCGACGACGACGGGCTCGACGACGAGATTCGTCTTGAACCGGATCTCTTCGAGGCCCTGCAGGTTCGCCGGATCCGACGTCGCGACGAACAGGCGATTGCCCCGCTTGTGCAGCGGCAAAACGTGCCGCGTCTGGGCAATCTTCAGATCGATCAGGTCCTTCTGCAGCTGATCGGTGTCGAAGCCGGAGAGGTCGAGCAGCGGGACCCCGAATGCGCGCGACGCGAAGATCGCGAGCTGGTTCGCGGAGATCCGCTTCCCGGCGAGAACGTGATCGACGAAGCTCACGCCCGCCTGCTGCGCCTGCGTTTGCAGCGTCTCGGCCTCGTACTCCGTCATGAGCCCGTGCTGGGCAAGCGCTCGGGCGAGACCGCTGATGTTTCTGGTCGAGGCGACGTGCGTTGCCATGGGCTAGGCGGTTCGAATGCGGCTCTCTGTCCTGGGGCGCCGAGTCATCCCGAAACGTTAAGCAATTCTTGTGCCGTGTCGGCTACAAACTGCCTCCAGGTGCACGAGGCGCAAGTTATTCCATCTGCATATAACTTAGCCGGCCGATGATGCCTGCCCGTCATGGCTTTGTAAAGGCGCTGACGGCGCACGACCCACCGGCGCCAGCAGCCTTACGACTTTTACGCCACGGTCCTGGGTTTGCAGAATCTCGATCGACTGGCCCTCGACATCGAAATGCGTTCCGGCGGAGGGAATCTCGCCGAGGCGATCGACAATCAGTCCGTTGAGCGTTTTCGGACCGTCGATCGGGAATTTCGTCCCGAGCTTGCGGTTGAGCGTGCGCAGAGGCGCGAGCCCGTCGACGACGACGCTGCCGTCGGCTCCCCGGCGATACGTCTCGGCACCGTCCGGCGCCTGCGTCGTGAAATCCCCGATGATCTCCTCGATGATGTCCTCGATCGTCGTCAGGCCTTTGAGCTCGCCGTACTCGTCGACGACGAGCCCGAGGCGCTCGCGATCAGTCTGGAACTGTTGCAGCTGGACGAGCAGCGACGTCCCGGCCGGAATGAAATAGGCCGGCCGGAGGATCAAACGCAGCGCTTCGGTGTCGATGTCGCCGCCGCGCTGCAGGTGCACGACGTTCTTCAGATGGATCACCCCGACGATGTTGTCGAGCTCGCCCTCGTAGGCGGGCAGCCGCGTGTGATACGAGGTCGCGAGCTGTTGCGCGATCTGCGACGGCTTTGCCGTCAGGTCGAGCGCATGGATCTGGTTGCGCGGCGTCATCACGTCGTCGACCGTCACCGACTCGAGGTCGATCAGGTTCGCGAGCATCGCCCGGTGCTTACCGCGGAAGTACTGTCCTTCGAGAACGAGCGAGCGCAGCTCCTCCTGGGTGAGCGTCGCGTCGGCTTCGTTGACCGGCTTGATGCGGAGGAGCTTGAGGAGGCCCTGCACGAACAAGTTGACGAACCATACGACCGGCGTGGCCGCCTTGAGCATCGGCGCGAGCAGGAAGCTCACCGGCGCCGCGATGCGGTCGGCGTGCGCGGCGCCGACGACCTTCGGCGTGATCTCGGAGAACACGAGGATCGCGAACGCGATCGCGAGCGTGCCGAGGCCGAGCGAGATCTCTCCCTCGCCGAACAGGCGCTTCGTGATGACCGCGGTCAGCGTAGCGGCGCCGGCGTTGACGAGCGTATTGCCGAGCAGGATCACGCCGAGCAGCTTGTCGGTCTTGTCGAGGAGCTGCAGAGTCAGACGCGCGCCGCGCTCGCCCTTGCGCGCGCGATGCTTGAGCCGGTAGCGGTTGACCGCCATCATCGCGGTCTCGGCGATCGAGAAGAAACCGGCGATCGCGAGCAGGACGACGAGCGCGACCCCCAGGGCGCGCAGCGAGATGTCGTCCATTCAGCGCCCGAGCAGAACTTCGAGCACGAACTTGCTGCCGAGATAGGCGAGGAACACGAACGCGCTGCCCGCGATGATCCAGCGCAGCGCGACGCGGCCGCGCCAGCCGTAGCGCCAGCGGCCCCAGAGCAGCGCGCCGAAAGTGAACCAGCCCAGCACCGAGAACACGCTCTTGTGCGTGAACGTCAGCGGCTTGCCGAAGAGCTGCTCGGTGAAGAGCATCCCGCTCGCGAGCGTCACCGTCAGGAGAACGAAGCCGATCGCGACCAGACGGAACAGGAATCGCTCGAGCGTGAGAAGCGGCGGCACGCCGGCCGACTCGGGGTCGAGCACGCTGTGCCGCAGGCGCTTCTCGAGGCTCATCACGACGGCCGCCAGCACCGCGGCGACGAGGAACATAGCGTACGAGACGAGCGCGACGGCGACGTGCAGCGCCGCCAGCGATTCGGCGCCGTACGCGAATCGATGCGGGTTCGCGAACAGCGCAGGAGAGAGGCGCGGCAGCAGCGCGGGCAGCAGCACGGCCACGGCGGCGACGGGTAGGACGATCGCGCCGATCGCCGGCAAGGTGCGCAGCAGGCCGGAGGCCCAGGCGACGGCGGCGAGCAGCGCGCCGACGACCGAGATTGCGTTGAGCAGCGAGAAATCGAGTCCTTGCGCGGTGGCGGTGTCCTGCACGATCGCCCACGCGTGCAGCGTCAGCGCGGCCGGCAACAGCCAGAACGCCATCGTGGCGCGCGACGGCGCGGGGGCGCCACCTGCCGGGGCCGCCGCGGGCCGCGGCCACTGCGCGCCGGCGGTGAGCGCATAGAGAGCCGCTGCGGCAACGTGGAGTAAAATCATCGGACTTGGCGTGCGGCAACGCCGCTGCCGCGGGCCGCATGCAGTTTACCGCAGGTCAGTCGGCGCTCCTGTTTACCCCTTGATCGGCGAGGGAGTCGCGGGCCCGGGTGCCCCGACTTTTTTTGGTTTTCGTCTCCGGATCCGATGTTCGACAATCTGTCGCAGCGACTCTCGCGCGTCGTCAAGCAACTGCGTGGCGAGGCTCGGCTCACGGAAGCCAACATCGCCGACGCACTGCGCGAAGTCCGCCTCGCGCTGCTCGAGGCCGACGTCGCGCTGCCTGTGGTCAAGGAGTTCATCGCGCACGTGCGCGGGAAGGCGCTCGGCGCCGAGGTCGCCGGCTCGCTCACGCCGGGCCAGGCGTTCGTGGGGGTCGTTCACCGCGAGCTCGCGGCGCTGATGGGAGGCGCTGCGGTTCCTCTCGATTTCGCCGTCCAGCCGCCGGCGATCGTGCTGATGGCGGGACTGCAGGGTTCGGGCAAGACGACGACGACGGCGAAGCTCGCGCACCTCCTGCGCGGACAGAAGAAGAAGGTCCTCGTCGTGTCGGCAGACGTCTATCGGCCGGCGGCGATCGAGCAGCTTGCCACGCTCGCCAAGCAGGTGGGCGTCGACGCCTTTCCATCGGCAGTCGGCGAAAAGCCCGTCGCGATCGCCGAAGCGGCGGTCGATTGGGCGAAGAAGCACTACCACGACGTGCTGCTCATCGACACCGCCGGGCGGCTCGCGATCGATGACGCGATGATGCGCGAGATCGCGGACCTCAACGCGGCAGTGAAGCCGATCGAGACGCTGTTCGTCGTCGACGCGATGCAGGGGCAGGATGCGGTGAACACCGCGCGTGCGTTTCGCGAGGCGCTGCCGCTCACCGGCGTCGTGCTGACGAAGCTCGACGGCGACGCACGCGGGGGTGCCGCGCTTTCGGTGCGGCATGTGACCGGCGTGCCGATCAAGTTCGCCGGCGTCTCCGAGAAGATCGACGGCCTCGAGACGTTCCATCCAGAGCGGATGGCATCGCGGATTCTCGGCATGGGCGATGTGCTGTCGCTCATCGAGGAGGCGCACAAGACGATCGACGTCGCCGAGGCCCAGAAGCTCGCGAAGAAGGTGAAGTCCGGCAAGGGCTTCGACCTCGAGGACTACAAGGCGCAGATCGGACAGATGCGCAAGATGGGAGGGCTGGCGGCGTTGCTCGACAAGCTGCCGGCGGAGCTCGCGCGCGCCGCGCAGGACACATCGATGGGAGAGAAGAAGATCGCGAGGATCGAGGGGATCATCAATTCGATGACGCCCGGGGAGCGGGCGAAGCCCGAGCTCCTCAAGGCGTCGCGCAAGCGTCGCGTTGCCGCCGGCGCGGGCGTCTCGGTCCAGGAGGTCAACCAGCTTCTCAATCAGTTCGAGCAGACGCAGAAAGTGATGAAGCTGGTTGCGAAGGGCGGAATGCAGAAAATGCTGCGCGGGATGAAGGGTTTGCTGCCCGGGATCCGGTAGCCGGGCCGCCGCTTTTCCCCCCAGCGCTCCGGGGGTGGGCGCAGGCCGGTCGGGCCCGGCAGCGGGCTGGGTCGGTCGCCCCGCCTTGCGGGAAACGCCCATTTCATCGTAAAATTTAAGGCTTTCCCGAACGAAAACTGCCCCTCAGGAATCCTGACAACATGGTCGTCATCAGACTCGCCCGCGGCGGCGCCAAGAAGCGCCCGTTCTTCAACATCGTCGTCGCCGATTCGCGCAATCGCCGCGACGGCCGGTTCATCGAGCGCGTCGGCTTCTACAACCCAATCGCTACGAAGAGCGAGGAGGCGCTGCGCCTTGCGGTCGATCGGATCGCATTCTGGCAGCAACGCGGCGCGAAGCTCTCCGACACGGTCACGGGGCTCGTGAAGCGCGCCGCCAAGTCCGCCGCTGCGGCGGCGCCCGCGACGGCCCCCTGACGCCGGGCCCGCGGCCTCGCCGGAGGACGTCAAGGCCTACTGATGGAGCCAGCCCGCGACGTCATCGTCGTGCTGGGCGAGGTCGTGGGTCCCTACGGGGTGCGCGGTTGGTTGAAGATCCGGCCGTACACGCAGTTGCCGGAATCGCTGCTCGACTACGCCGCCTGGTGGGTCAGGCCGCGCGGAAGCGGCTGGCACGAGCTGTGTAGGCTCCCCGGCACCGCGGGTCGGCTACATTCGGGTTCGCTGCTCGTTGCGCTGGAAGGGGTGGAGTCGCGCGAAGCGGCGCTGGCGATGAAAGGCGCAGAGGTCGGCGTCAGGCGAAGCGCGCTGCCGGCGGTCGGAAAGGATGTGTATTACTGGAATGACCTCGCCGGCCTCGAGGTGAGGAACCGGGCGGGGATCGTGCTGGGCGAAGTCGCGGGGCTCACCGAGCACGGCGCACATCCGTTGCTGCGGGTGGCGCGCCTGCAAGGCGGGCGGGGCGAGGAACGGCTGATCCCCTTCGTCCCGGCGATCGTGGATCGGGTGGACATCGATGCCCGCAGGATCGACGTCGATTGGGGCGAGGACTACTGAGGCTCGATGCGGATCGACGTCGTCACGCTGTTCCCGGAGATGATCGGGCACGCGGTCCGGTTCGGGGTGACCGGGCGCGCGCTGGAGCGGGGTCTTTGGCGCCTGGGGTTGTGGAATCCGCGTGACTTCGTCGCCGATAATCATCGGACGATCGACGACCGTCCGTACGGCGGAGGACCCGGGATGGTGATGCTCGCCGCGCCGCTCGCTCAAGCGCTGGCGGCTGCGCGATCCGCGCAGCGTACGGAGGGATGCAAGGCGACGCGAACGCTGTATCTGTCGCCGGCAGGTGCGCCGCTCGTGCACCGGCGCGTGGTTCAATTGGCGGCGGCGGCGGACGAAACGGCGTACGTTCTGCTCGCCGGCAGATACGAAGGGATCGACGAGCGGCTGCTCGCGGCGGAGGTGGACGAGGAGATCGCAGTGGGGGACTTCGTGGTCTCGGGGGGCGAGCTTCCGGCGCTGATGCTGATCGACGCGATCGTCCGCCAGCGGCCCGGCGTGCTGAGCGATGCGGAGTCCGCGGCACAGGATTCGTTCGTCGACGGGCTCCTCGATTGTCCGCACTACACGCGGCCGGAGGAGCTCGGCGGCGCGCGCGTCCCCGAAGTGCTGCTCTCGGGACACCATGCGCAGATCCGCGCCTGGCGGCTCAAGCAGTCGCTCGGACGGACGTGGGAGCGGCGCCCCGATCTGCTGCGGGAGCGCGCGTTGTCGACCGAGGAAGAGAAACTGCTCGCGACCTACCGGCGCGAGCACGACGAAGGGAAACGGAACGGGTAGAAGCCCCGCGGCAGGCGGGCGGCCGGTGCCGAAGCCGGCCCCGGCAACTGCCGGCGGGTAAGCAACAATCGCGCACCCGCTGCGCAACAACAAGCCGCGCGCATCAGGGGGCGCCCTGCTCTGCGCGCAAGGTCAACGACCGGAAGCCACTGCAACGGAGAAACAGAGATGGACATCATCGCAACGCTCGAGAAGGAAGAAATCGCGCGGCTGGGCAAGACGATCCCCGCCTTCGCGCCCGGAGACACCGTCATCGTCAACGTGAGCGTCGTCGAAGGCGAGCGCAAGCGGGTCCAGGCTTACGAAGGCGTGGTCATCGCCAAGCGCAACCGCGGCCTGAACTCGTCGTTCGTCGTGCGCAAGATATCGAGCGGCGAAGGCGTGGAGCGGACGTTCCAGACGTACTCGCCGCTCATCGCCGGCATCGAGGTGAAGCGCAAGGGCGACGTGCGGCGCGCGAAGCTCTACTACCTCCGCGATCGCTCGGGCAAGTCCGCGCGCATCCGCGAGAAACTCGCGCACGTGCACAAGGAAAAGGAAAAGAAAGCGGAGTAATCCGCTCGGGCCGGCCGAGGCGGCGTCGAGGCTGCCTCGCGCCGGCGGTCCGAATGAATCTGCCGCTCTGCGGCAGCGCGGCACGAGCGTTGCGCGACTGATCGCTCGACGCGCGTCGTGGCCCGCTTCTTGCAGTATTTCTCTTGCCTCGGGGGCCGATTTCCCCGAAGATTTCCCCAGCCAGCCGGCGCATCCGCCGTCATTCGGAGTCGATGAGAGCCTCGCTCTACGAAGCGTTGGGTATCGCGCCGAGCGCCTCCGACGAGGAGGTTCGAGCCGCGCTGCGGCGCCTGATCCGGAAATACTACGCGAAGACCCGCGACGGACAGGGCAACGTCGAAGAGGCGCTGCGCTTCATCAACCATGCCAGCCGCATCCTGAGCGACGTCGAGCGGCGCACGCGCTACAACGTGGAGCTCGCACAGACGGATCGCGGGAGGCGTGCCACGCCGGCAGTCGCCGGAGATGCGATCGCCGTCCCCGGCGAGGGCACCGACGTCGCGGTCGCCGCCGCCAGCGCGGACGGGCGCATCGCGCTCGACGAAGCGCCCGAGGAAGCGGACGCCAAGGGATCGCGCGCGATTCACCATCCGGGGCTCACCGAGCCCGTCGCGTCGTTCGGGCGGCCGACGATCGTCACCATCGCGCTCTGCGTCCTGTTCGGTGCGTTCATCGCTGCGGCGATCGTCATCGTGATGCCGGTCGATTCGATCAACGTCGCGAAGCAGGTCCTGGTGTGGCTCACGCTCACGCTGCTCTCGCTGACCGTCGTCTACGGAGTCGTTCATGGACTTTCGTGGGCGCGGCGCCGCGGCGGCTTGCCCCAGCCGGCGCTCATGCCGCAGACCGACCTCGCGATCCTCAACTGGCGCCGCGAGAAGAGCGTGTTCCTCGGCACCGACCAGCCGCAGGAGGACGCGAGCTGGATCTTTCAGCTGCGGATGGCGGAGCTCGAGCGCGCGAAGGCGGGCCGGACGAGCGAGCCGCGACCGTGGAGCCGTCTCGGCGCGAGGCTTTTCGATTACGCGATCTGGGGCATCGTGCTCGCGCTGCTGCTCTCCGAGTTGCGCGGCGCGAGGCTCGTCCCGGAGAACGCGGCGTTCTATCTGGGCCACCCACTCGTTGCGCCGATGCTGATCACGGGAACCTGGGTCGCCGTCGAAACGCTGCTGATGGCTTCCCTCGGCACGACACCCGGTAAATGGCTGTTCGGCTGCTATCTGCAGTTCTCGATCTCCGACGCCTACGCGAACCGCTCGATGCAATCGCAGCTGCTGCGCGCATTCAAGCGGTCGCTGCGCGTCTGGTGGGAAGGTATGGGCTGCGGGTTTCCGTTGCTCGCGCCGATCCTCATAGCGATCGCGTACGAACGCGTCGTCGAGAATCAGGAGACCGACTGGGATTTCGCGCAGGACTGCCTCGCGACGTATGCGCCGCCCGGGATTCTCAACACGCTGACCGGCGTCTGCGGCCTCGCCGCGATGCTCTGGCTCTACGGCGTCGCGTGGCACCGGCCGCTCGCCGATACGCTTGCGTCGGTCGGCGGGAAGGTCACGGCGTCGCTCCCCTCGGCGCAGTCGCTGCTGCCGACGGGCATCGGCAGCAACATCGCCGGAATCGCCGGCGAGATCACGCGGCTCGGCTCGAGCGGGCCAGCCCCGGCGCCCGACGCGACGCCGAAGGCTCCGTCCGGGGCGCCCGTCGATTCCGATCTCGCGGTGCTATTTGCCGAGCGCCGCGCGAAGGTCGCCGTTCTGAAGATCGAAGGGCCGCGCATGCTGGCGGCCGGCAACTACCGACGTGCCGTCGAGCTCTGCACGGGCTGGGCCGATCTCGAGCTCAACAACGCCGACGCGTGGCGCTGCATCGGGCAGGCGCAAGCGGCGCAGGGAAATCATCAGGACGCGCTCCTCGCGTTCCGCAAGGCGAAGCAGTTCGACCCGGGCGACAAGAGCCTCGATGCGGCGATCGACCGCAGCCAGAAGGGGATCGTCGGCGACTTCCTGAATCGCTACCGCAAGTAGCCGCGCGCCTTTTCGAGGAACGCGGTCGTCGAGTGCGGGGACGCGAACGCTATCGCGACGAAGCGCCCGCCCGCAGCGATCACTTCCCGAGCGCCCGCAGTCGTCTCCGCCGTGTAGTCGGCGCCCTTGACCAGCACGTCGGGCAGGCATGCGACGATCAGCGCGCGGGGGGTATCGGTCGCGAACGGGACGACGAGGTCCACGGCTTCGAGCGCAGCGAGCACGGCCATGCGGTCCTCGAGCGTATTGAGCGGCCGATCGGGGCCCTTGCCGAGCTGCCGCACCGACTCGTCCGAGTTGACGGCGACCACCAGCGCGGCGCCGAGAGCACGCGCCTGGTCGAGATAGGTGACGTGGCCGCGGTGCAGCACGTCGAATACGCCGTTGGTGAACACGAGAGGGCGCGGGAGCGCGGCGATACGTGCCAGCGCCGTCTCGGCGGTCGCGAGCTTGGCGGCGTAGCGCGGCGCGTGCGGGCGGCCCGGCGCGGGCCCGTTGGCGTTTGCGCCCATGGCGTCGAGGGCCCCTAGTCGGTGTACTCGAAAAGCTTGACGACGCGCGCCACCCCTTCGGTCGTCGCCGCCACCTGCGCGGCCGAGTCGCCTTCCTGGCGCGAGACGATTCCCATCAGGTACACGACGCCGCGCTCCGTGACGACCTTGACGTAGATCGTGTTGACCGCATCGGAGTCGAGCATTCGCCCTTTGACCTTCGAGGTGATGTAGCTGTCGTTGCCGCGCGCTCCAAGATCGGTGACGGGCCCGATCACCATCTCGTCGTACACGTTGCGCACGCGCTCGCTCGAGGTACGGGCGATCTTGACGATCTCGCTCTTCACCTCGGCGCTCGGCGCCTCGCCGGTCAGCAGCACGTAGCCGTCGTAGCTCGTCACGTTGAGGTGAATGTCGTTCCCCCAGCGGGTCCCGGCTTCGGATTCGACCTTGAACTCCACCGTGCCGTCGTCGACCTGCGCTCCCGCCGATCGCCGGTCGGCGGCCATCATCGTCGCGCCTGCAGCGCCGGCGACGATCGCCGGCGCACACCCTTGCAGCAGGCTACCGGCAGCGGCGGCGAGGGTGAAAGCGAGAATGCAGGCCGAGGATGATCGCGACGCGAACGTCCTCACGCCTCCTCTCCGAGCAGCGTATTGTCGATCGCGTCGCACAGGCAGTGGATCGCCAGCAGATGACATTCCTGGATGCGAGCGGTCCGCTCGTGCGGCACGCGAAGCTCCACGTCGCCGCTGCCGAGCATCGCCCCGACGCGGCCGCCGTCCTTGCCAGTCAGCGCGACGATGCGCATCTCGCGGTCCCGCGCCGCCTCGATCGCGGCGACGACGTTTCCGGAGTTCCCCGACGTCGATATCGCGAGGAGGACATCGCCCGCCGTGCCGAGAGCGCGCACCTGCTTCGCGAACACCTGCTCGTACGCATAGTCGTTCGCCAACGCAGTGAGGATCGACGTGTCGGTCGTGAGCGAGATCGCCGGCAGCTCCGGCCGCTCGCGCTCGAAGCGGCCGACCATCTCGGCAGCGAAGTGCTGCGCATCGCTCGCCGATCCGCCGTTGCCGCACGCGAGGATCTTCCCATCGCCGAGCAGGCACTCCGACATCAGCTCGGCAGCGCGCGCGATGGCGGGCGCGAGCGCATCGGCGGCCGCCAGCTTGAGTTGCGCGCTGTCGGCGAAGTGAGCGCGAATGCGCGAGATGTGATCCATGGTGCAAGGAGGATGTCCGATCGAGAAATTGTACCTCACGCCACCTCGACGAGGCGGGATCGACCGGGATGAGTCCGGTCGCTCACATGATGTCCTTCAGCCACTCGATGCGCGCGGAGTCGATCGCGTCGAGCAGCACGGCGTCGAACCGACACGGCGGCGCGCGGCGCAGCCGTGCGAGGTAGAGTCCGGCGGCGGCGCTCATCCGTGCACGCTTCCGCCCGGTGATGCTCGCAGCCGCGCCGCCGAAATCGCTGCGCGTGCGCAGCCGCACTTCGACGAACACCAGCGTATCGCCGTCCTGCGCGACAAGGTCGATCTCGCCGCAGCGGCGGCGGAAGTTCCGCTCGATCACTCGCATGCCGCGCGCGGCGAGGAATTCCGCCGCGAGCGCCTCCGCCTTCTCCCCGGCGACGGCGCGCGCGGGACGCATCGCCTAGCGCGTCTCCGCCGAGACGACCTCGCCCGAGCGGAAAACCATCAGCCTGCCTTCGCGCACGATCTGCCGGCTCGAATCGAGCGACAGCCTGCCCGTTGCACCGTCGAAGTCGAGGCGCTCGGGCGCGCCGTCGACGAACGCCTGCGCGACGCGGAACGCGTCGATGCCGAGCGCGTACAGACGATCGAGCGTGACGCTCGGATAGTCGGGACGCTTCAGGCCTGCGTACGCGGCTCCGGAAGGATCGACGAGCCATGGAATGTCTACGAAAAGCACGTCGTCGAGGTCGTAGCGCGCTTCGCGGCTCAGGTTCTCGTTGACCTGGTTGCTCGTGTAGGTCGGTATCGATTTGACGTAGGACCTCGCGAGCGCGACGTCGGCGCCGTCGATCGCGAGCAGTGCCGCGTCGGCGTGGGCCTTGATGAGATCGCTCCGCAGCGCACGCAGCACCTCGGGCGAGCGGTCGAAGCGGAACATGATCGGCGCATCGCCGCCGGTGAGTATCCATTCGGCGTTGAACGCCTGAGCGAAGCGCTGCTGCAGCGGCGAGTCACTCGCGATCACCGCGACGGTCGTCGCACCGGCCTCGCGCGCGCGATGCGCAAGCTGGCGCGCGTCGCTGTCGAGCGTGAGCGTCAGAGTGTAGACGTTGGCAGGAAGCTGCGCCGCGTCGTCGAGTTGATTGAGGGCGACCGTCGGCGGGAGTTCGAGCCCGGAGGCCGCGACCTTCTTGAGATCGTCGCGCACCAGCGGTCCGACGATCACGCGCGCGCCGCCCTCCTTCGCGGCGTTGAACGCCGCGAGCACATCGTCGTCGCCGTGACCGACGACCATCGGCTTGACGTTGGCGGCGGCCGCGGCCGCGAGAAAGCCCGCGCGAACCGCATCGGCCGCGCGCCCGAATGTCCCCGATCCGAGCGGCAGGACCAGCGCAATCGCTGCTCCTGTTTCGCTGCGCCCCTCGGCCGGTGCCGGCGTCTCGTCGCTTGCTGCCGGAGTTTGCGCGGCGGACAATGCACTCAACCCGACCGCAGCAGCGAACGCGATCGCGCGGCGTCGCGCGAACGAGCGGGGATTCGACGGCGATCGGTACAGGGCGGGCATACGGCAGGGGTCTCGATTCCCATGGACGAGAACGGGGGCGCGCACAACGAAACCGGCGCCGCGGGGGAGCGCTTTCGCGCCCTGTCCGGGACATTATATGTGGTCGCCACACCGCTCGGAAATCTGCGCGACGTAACGCTGCGCGCGCTCGACATTCTCGCCAGCGCGGACGTGGTCGCCGCCGAGGACACGCGCGTGACCGCCGTGCTGCTTCGCCATTACGGGATCGCGACGCGGCCGCTCGCGCTGCACGAGCACAACGAGCTCGCGCGCGCCGACGATATCGTGGCGATGCTCGGCGCGGGCCGCAGCGTGGCGCTCGTGAGCGACGCCGGAACCCCCGCGGTAAGCGACCCCGGCGCGCGGCTCGCGCGCAGAGTGCGCGACGCGGGGCTGCCGGTGGTCCCGATTCCCGGCGCGTGCGCAGCGATCGCTGCTTTCTCGATCGCCGGGCTTGCCGCGGACCGGTTCGTCTTCCTGGGGTTCCTGCCTTCGGCGGCCAAGGCGCAGCGCGAATTGCTGGCCGCGGTCGCGCACCTCCCCTTCGCGCTCGTCGTCTACGAAGCGCCGCATCGCGTGCGCGCGACGCTCGCGCATCTCGAGAATGCGCTCGGCGGCGACCGCACGCTGGTGGTCGCGCGCGAGGTGACGAAGAAGTTCGAGACGATCGCGCGAATGACACTCGCCGAAGGTACCGGATGGCTCGCCGCGGATCCGAATCACGCGAAGGGCGAATTCGTCCTCCTCGTGGACGCCCCGCTGCAGACCGGGGACACGACGGAAGGCCGGCAATGCGACACGCAGCGTCTGCTAGCCGCGCTCGTCACCGAGCTCCCGCCTGCGCGCGCCGCACGCGTTGCCGCAGCAGCGACAGGCCTTCCGCGCGAGAGCCTCTACGCGCAGGCGCTCGCACTCAAAGGGGTCGACCGTTGACGGCCCCCGCTGCTGCGGCGCCGCCGGGAGCGGCGGTCGATGAGCCTCCCGATCGCAAGAGCGCCGGCTGGGATGCGCGCCTCGCGCTGCCCTGCTCGACGTGATGGAACGCGACGGGCGCAGGATGCGCGGCGAGGCGCGTTTCGTCTTCACCAATCTCGAGACCGGCCGAGGGCTGGACTCGGTCGTGCATTTCGTGGTCGAGCGCCGCATGCTCGGCGGCGCGCGGGAATCGACGCCACCGATTGAAGGATTGTCGCCGATCCAACGCAATATCCAAAGTGGTGCGCGGCCAGAATCATTGCACCACTTTGGGGTGGCGATCGGAGTGTCCGCGGACTTTGCGGAGGCCCGATACAGCGCGTTTCGACTCCATAGCGCCGCCTATTCAAGAGCTTAATTCGCCAGCGCTCGCTCGTGGTGCGGTGGCATGGATCGTGCGATGCAACATCGCAGGGCCGGCGCGCCGCGGTTTCGTCCTATCCGCGTCTAGCGACAAACGGCTCGTCCAGGGGCCGGTGCCGGCATCGTCTATTCATCGAATATGGGGAAATCCATGCAACGCAGAACTGCTCTGAAGCGTCTGGCGCTGTCCGCTGCGCTCGCGATCGCGGGGCTCGGCGTCACAACGCAGACACTCGCTGCCGATACGATCAAGGTTGGCGTGCTGCATTCGTTGTCGGGCACGATGGCGATCAGCGAGACGGTGCTCAAAGACGTCACGCTGATGACGATCGACGAGATCAACGCGAAGGGTGGCGTTCTCGGCAAGAAGCTCGAGGCCGTTGTCGTCGATCCGGCGTCGAACTGGCCGCTCTTCGCCGAGAAGGCGCGCCAGCTCCTCACGCAGGACAAGGTCGCCGTCGTGTTCGGCTGCTGGACGAGCGTGTCGCGCAAGTCGGTGCTGCCGGTGTTTGAGGAATTGAACGGCCTGCTCTTCTACCCGGTTCAATACGAAGGCGAGGAGCTTTCGAAGAACGTCTTCTACACGGGTGCCGCGCCGAATCAGCAGGCGATTCCCGCGGTCGAGTATCTGATGAGCAAGGAAGGCGGGGGCGCCAAGCGCTTCGTGCTGCTCGGCACCGATTACGTCTATCCGCGCACGACGAACAAGATCCTGAGGGCATTCCTGCATTCGAAGGGCGTGCAGGACAAGGACATCGACGAGAAGTACACGCCGTTCGGCCATAGCGACTACCAGACGATCGTCGCCGACATCAAGAAGTTCGCCGCCGGCGGCAAGACCGCGGTCGTCTCGACGATCAACGGCGACTCGAACGTCCCGTTCTACAAGGAGCTCGGCAACCAGGGACTGAAGGCCACCGACGTGCCGGTCGTCGCGTTCTCGGTCGGCGAAGAGGAGCTCCGCGGCGTCGACACCAACCCGCTGGTCGGCCACCTGGCCGCGTGGAACTACTTCATGTCGCTCAAGAACCCGTCGAACGAGTCGTTCAAGAAGCAATGGGCCGAGTACGCGAAGGCGAAGAAGCTGCCCGGCGCCGACAAGCCGCTCACCAACGATCCGATGGAAGCGGCGTACGTGGGCATCCACATGTGGAAGCAGGCGGTCGAGAAGGCGAAGTCGACCGACGTCGACAAGGTGATCGCTGCGATGGGCGGACAGACCTTCGCCGCTCCCGACGGCTTCACGATCAAGATGGACGAGAAGAACCATCACCTGTGGAAGCCCGTGTTCATCGGCGAAGTGCAGAAGGACGGCCAATTCAACGTCGTCTGGAAGACGAAGGGTCCGATCCGCGCGCAACCGTGGAGCCAGTACATCGAAGGCAACGAGAAGAAGAAGGACGAGCCCGACAAGAAGTAGCGGTGCCGGAGGTAATCGGGCGGCGGCGGCGTTCCGTGATCACTCGCCGCCGCCGTTTCGGTGTGTGCGACACGTGATCGACTGCGAGCCATGTCTTCCAGAATCGCGCGCGTACGGAATCCCGGAAGGTTGCTCGCAATGCTTGCCCTCGCGATGCTCTGCGCGGGCGCGGCGCGAGCCGTCACGCCGGAGCAGATCCACGATCTCGCCCTCGGTGAGAACGACCAGAAGGTCGACGCGATCGCGGCGCTCGTCGCTTCGGGCGACGGCGACGCGCTCCCTCTGCTGCAATCGCTCGCCGACGGCGAGATTCAGACCTCGGGCGAGCAAGTCCTCAGGGTGAAGGACAAGAGGGCGGTCGATCTCGTCACCGGCAAGGCCGTCGAGCCCATTCCGCAGTCGCTCGACGACGTCGTGCTCAACAACCGCGTGCGCCGCGAGCTCGCGACCGCCATCGCGGCGCTGAAGCTCGGCTCCGCCGACCGCGCGGTGCGCCTCGCAGCGGCGAAAGAGCTGCAACGCAATGCGGCCGAGGCCACGCTTCCAGCGATCCGGCGCGCGCAGGAGCACGAGCAGGATCCCGAGATCAAGGGCCTGCTCACGCTTGCGCGCTCGACGATCCAATTGGACAGCGCGGACAAGGCCACGCGCATCGGCGCGATCCGCGCGCTCGCCGAGAGCCGCGATCCGAATACGAAGACGCTGCTCCTGCCGCTGCTCGAGAAGAAAGGCGCCGAATTCGCGGAGCCCGACGCCGAGGTCCGCGCCGAGGCGGAGGCGTCGCTGCGCGCGATCGACTCGAGGCTACGTACCGGCGAGATGATCGGCCGCGTGTTCTCGGGGATCAGCCTGGGCAGCATTCTGCTCCTTGCCGCGCTGGGGCTCGCGATCACCTACGGCCTGATGGGCGTCATCAACATGGCGCACGGCGAGCTCATCATGATCGGCGCGTACGCGACCTACGTCGTCCAGAATCTATTCCGCAACCACCTGCCCGGGGCGTTCGACTTCTACCTCGTCGCGGCGGTACCGGTCGCCTTCTGCGCGTCGGGCGTGGTCGGCATGGTGCTCGAGCGCAGCGTGATCCGCTTCCTCTACGGCCGTCCGCTCGAGACGCTGCTCGCGACCTGGGGGATCAGCCTGATCCTGATCCAGGCGACGCGAACGCTCTTCGGAGCGCAAAACGTACAGGTCGAGAACCCCGCATGGATGTCGGGGGGCGTCGAGCTGATGGCCAACGTCGTTCTCCCGTACAGCCGCATCGTCATCATCTTCTTCGCCGCGGCGGTCGTGGCGCTCGTCGCGCTGCTCCTCACGCGCACGCGCCTCGGGCTTTTCGTGCGCGGCGTGACGCAGAATCGTCCGATGGCGAGCGCGCTCGGCGTCCCTACGGGTCGCGTCGACACCTACGCGTTCGGTCTCGGATCGGGCATCGCGGGGCTCGCCGGATGCGCGCTCTCGCAGATCGGCAACGTCGGCCCGGACCTCGGCCAGAGCTACATCGTCGACTCGTTCATGGTCGTCGTGCTGGGGGGTGTCGGTCAGCTCGCCGGCACCGTCTACGCCGCGGTCGGCCTCGGGATCGTCAACAAGTTCCTCGAGGCGTGGTCGGGCGCGGTCCTCGCGAAGATCGCGGTGCTCGTGTTCATCATCGTCTTCATCCAGAAGCGTCCGCAGGGGCTGTTCGCCCTGAAGGGGCGGATGGCTGATGCTTAACTGATGTTGTGAACGCTCCGTTGCCGCGCGAACTCTCCGAACAGATCCGTCCCGCGTTCCAGGCCAGGCGGCGCGCGCTGCTCACGCGGGGCGGCTGGGCGACGTTCGCCGTGGTCGCGTACGTGATCTTCTTCCTCATCCCGGCGATGAACCTGTACGTGCCGGCGAGCCATCCGCTGCATTTGTCCGACTACTTCGTCTCGGTGGGCGGCAAGATCATGTGCTACGCGATCGTCGCGCTCGCGATGGACCTGATCTGGGGCTACGCCGGCATCCTGTCGCTCGGCCACGGTCTCTTCTTCGCGCTCGGCGGCTACGCGATGGGCATGTACCTCATGCGCTCGATCGGAACGGCCGGCGTCTACCACAGCACGCTTCCCGACTTCATGGTGTTCCTCGACTGGAAGGCGTACCCCTGGTACTGGAGCTTCACCGACCATTTCTGGTACGCGGCGCTCCTCGTGATGCTCGTGCCGGGCGTGCTCGCCTTCGTCTTCGGCTATTTCGCGTTCCGATCGCGGATCAAGGGCGTCTATTTCTCGATCATCACGCAGGCGCTCACCTATGCGTTCATGCTGCTCTTCTTCCGCAACGACACGGGTTTCGGCGGCAACAACGGCTTCACCGACTTCAAGGAGATCCTCGGCTTTCCGATCGCGACATCGAAGACGCGAATGGCGCTGTTCGCGACCACCGGCGCCGTGCTGCTCGGCACGTTCCTGCTCGGCCGCTACATCGTGAAGTCCAAGCTCGGCCGCGTGCTGATGGCGATCCGCGATGCCGAGAGCCGCGTGATGTTCTGCGGCTACAACCCGATCTCCTACAAGCTCTTCATCTGGACGCTCTCCGCCGTGATCTGCGGGATCGCCGGCGCGCTGTACGTGCCGCAGGTGGGGATCATCAACCCGAGCGAGATGTCGCCGGCGAACTCGATCGAGATCGCGATCTGGACCGCGGTGGGCGGTCGCGGCACGCTGATCGGCCCCGTGCTGGGCGCGTTCATCGTCAACTTTGCCAAGAGCTGGTTCACCGTCGCGTTCCCCGAGTTCTGGCTGTTCTTCCTCGGCCTCATGTTCATCCTGGTTACGCTGTTCCTGCCGCAGGGCGTGATCGGCCTTCTGCGCCGCAGACAGCGGGACGCATCGGCGCCATGAGCGAAGCGGCGCTGCATTCGACCGACGGCGGTTCCGCGGGGCTCGCGCAGGCGGGCATGCGCGTCGCGGGCCCGAGGGTCGACACTACGCACGGCCCGATCCTGTATCTCGAGGGGATCACCGTCTCGTTCGACGGCTTCAAGGCATTGAACGACCTGTCGCTGACGATCGAGGACGGAGAGCTGCGCTGCATCATCGGCCCGAACGGCGCGGGCAAGACGACGATGATGGACGTCATCACGGGAAAGACGCGACCCGACGCCGGCAATGCGTTCTTCGGACAGACGATCGATCTGACGCAGCTCACCGAAGCCGAGATCGCCCACGCCGGGATCGGCCGCAAATTCCAGAAGCCCACGGTGTTCGAGCGCCACACCGTATTCGAGAACCTCGAGCTCGCGATGAAGGCCGACAAGCGCGTGCGGGCGACGGTCCATGCGCGTGTACGGCGCGCCGAGCTCGACCGGATCGCCGAGGTTCTCATGCTGATCCACCTTGCCGACGAGGGCGACCGGCTCGCGGGATCGCTGTCGCACGGCCAGAAGCAATGGCTCGAGATCGGGATGCTGCTGATGCAGGAGCCGCGGCTGCTGCTGCTCGACGAGCCGGTTGCCGGGATGACCGACGACGAGACCGTGCGCACCGCGGAGCTCTGCATGTCGCTCGCCGGACGCCATTCGGTCGTCGTCGTCGAGCACGACATGGATTTCATCGCGCGGATCGCCCGGACAGTGACGGTGCTCCACGAAGGAAGCGTGCTCGCCGAAGGTCCGATGGACGTCGTGCAGGCCGACCCGCGCGTGGTCGAGGTCTATCTGGGACGCTGACCGACGGCCATGCTGAATGTCGCAGCACTCAACCAGCACTACGGCAGCAGCCACACGCTGCGCAACGTCGCGTTCGAGGCGCCGACAGGGGCGGTGACCGTCGTGCTCGGCCGCAACGGCGTCGGCAAGACGACGCTGCTCAAATGCCTCGCCGGACTGCTGCCCGTGCGCTCGGGATCGATAAGCTTCGACGGCATCGACGTCACGAGGGCGCCCGCACATGCGCGTGCGCGCCTCGGCATGGGCTACGCGCCGCAGGGACGCGAGATCTTCCCGCGTCTCACCGTCGAGGAGAACCTGAAGCTCGGGCTCGCAACCAGGCCCGCGGGCACGCCGATTCCGCAGCGCATATTCGAGATGTTCCCGGTGCTCTCCGACATGCTGCATCGGCGCGGCGGCGATCTCTCGGGCGGCCAGCAGCAGCAGCTCGCAATCGGACGTGCGCTGGCGGCAGCGCCGAAGCTCCTTGTGCTCGACGAGCCGACCGAGGGCATACAGCCGTCGATCATCAAGGACATCGAGCGCGCGATCCGGCGCCTCGCCGCGGAAGGGGGAATGGCGATCCTGCTGGTCGAGCAGTACTACGACTTCGCGCGGTCGCTCGCCGATCGCTACGTCGTTCTCTCGCGCGGCGAGGTGATCAAGGCCGGAAAGGGCGCGGACATGGACGCGGATGGCGTCCGCGCCTGCTTGACGGTCTGAGCTCGAGGGCTGCCGCCGGGAGCCGGCTCGCTCGCTGCGGAGGCACGCTCTCGCCGCGACTCCCGCGGGCGGTTCTCGTCGCAGCGCTCCTGCACGCAAGCGTCGCCGCATCCAGCTGACGGCTCGGGGTGGAGGGTAAACTGCCTCCCGATGCAGCCCGATCGCTCCTTCCGGGAAGGCAGCCACGTTTCGCGCGAGCTTTCGCGATGAGCTTGCCGCATTCGTCCGCAGCTGCACTGCCGCTCGCCGGCGCGCGCGTCGTCGAGTTCACGCACATGGTGATGGGGCCGACGTGCGGGATGGTGCTCGCCGACCTCGGTGCCGAAGTCATCAAGGTCGAGCCGATCGACGGCGACCGCACGCGCCGTCTGCTCGGGGCGGGTGCAGGCTTCTTCCCGATGTTCAACCGCAACAAGAAGAGCATCCTGGTCGACCTGCGCACGCCTGCCGGGACCGAGATCGCGCGGCGCCTCTGCGCGAGCGCCGACATCGTCGCCGAGAACTTCAAGCCGGGAACGATGGCGAAGTACGGGCTCGACTACGCGGCGCTCGCCCAGGCGAACCCACGCCTGGTCTACGTCACGTGCAAGGGCTTCCTTCCCGGCCCCTACGAGAACCGCACTGCGCTCGACGAAGTCGTGCAGATGATGGGTGGCCTTGCATACATGACCGGCCGCCCCGGCGATCCGCTGCGCGCCGGAACCAGCATCAACGACATCATGGGCGGCCTCTTCGGCGCGATCGGCGCGCTCTCGGCATTGATCCGGCGGGGTGTCACGGGGCGCGGGATGGAGGTGCAGGCGGCGCTCTTCGAGAACAACGTCTTCCTCGTCGGACAGCACATGCTGCAATATGCAATGACCGGCAGGCATCCGGCGCCGATGCCCGCGCGCGACAATCCGTGGGCCGTCTACGACGTGTTCACGGTGAAGGACGGCGAGCAGATCTTCCTCGCGGCCGTGAGCGACGCGCAGTGGAACACGTTCTGCGATGCGCTCGGCTTCGCCGACCTCAAGGCCGACCCCGCGCTCGCGACCAACAACCAGCGCGTCAGCGTGCGTCCGGCACTGCTCGCGACGCTGCGCGAGCGCCTCGCGGAGCGGAGCGCGGGCGAGCTGGCCGCGATGTTCGAGAAGGCGGGCCTCCCCTTCGCGCCGATCCGCAGACCCGAGGATCTCTACGACGATCCGCATCTCGAGGCGACCGGCGGTCTCGCCGACGTTCGTCTTCCCGACGGCGACAAGGCGGGCACGACGGTCAAGGCCACGCTTCTTCCGTTGACGCTCGAAGGGAGGCGGCCGGGCGTGCGTAGCGATCCGCCGAGGATGGGCGAGCACACGCGCGAGCTGCTGAACGTCGTCGGCTACGCGTCCGCGGAGATCGACGAGCTGTTCGCGAAGGGCGTGGTTGCGTGATCTCCGGGGCAACGGCAGAAAAGACGAAGAGGACAACGATGAATCTCCGCTTGCATTCACGCGTAGAGGGCATCCTCCGCGCAGCCGCGCTGACGACGATGTTCGCGGCGATCGCGCTCGGGGCGGCCGGCACGCTGCGCGCGCAGATCGGCGATCGTCCGATCAAGTTCATTCTGCCGGTCGCGACCGCGTCCGGCGTCGACACGATCACCCGTGCCGCGTCACCGGCGCTCGCCAAGGCGCTGGGGCGCCCCATCGTCGTCGACAATCAGCCCGGCGCAGGCGGCATCGTCGGCACGTCCGCGCTCGTCAAGTCGGCGCCGGACGGATTCACGCTGAGCGTCGTCTCGAACAACCACGTGATCTATCCGAGCGTCTACAAGTCGGTGCCGTTCGACCCGATCGCCGACATCACGCCGATCGCCGTTCTCGGCTCGACGCCGATCGTCATCGTCGTCAATCCGACGAAAGTTCCGGCGAAGGACGTGAAGGAGCTCGTCGCGCTGCTCAAGGCGAAGCCGGGCGCGTACAACTACGGTTCCTCCGGCAACGGCACGATCCTGCATCTCGCGGCGGAGATGTTCTTCGACGAAGCAGGCGTCAAGGCGACGCACGTTCCCTATAAGGGTGTCGGCCCGATGCTGACCGATCTCCTCGGCGGCCAGGTCGACATCGGCGCGCTGTCGCTGCCGTCCGTGCAGCAGCACCTGAAGAACGGTACGTTGCGCGCGATCGGCGTGGGA
The DNA here is from genome assembly GCA_035541655.1 of Casimicrobiaceae bacterium. Lineage (GTDB taxonomy): Bacteria > Pseudomonadota > Gammaproteobacteria > Burkholderiales > Casimicrobiaceae > CAIWHR01. The sequence goes on from DATKMY010000080.1 coordinate 46,652, forward strand.
GCGGCGAAGCGCCTCGCCGCCGCGCCGGAGATCCCGACGATGGTCGAGCAGGGGCTGCCGGGCTATCTCGTCGAAGGCTGGTTTGCGGTGATCGGTCCGGCGAAGCTGCCGCCGGCCGATGTCGCGCGCATCAACGCGGCTTTTGCGTCAGCGTTCGCGACGGCCGAGGTCCTGGAGATCATGGCGAAGCAGGGAAACACGATAGACGTGAGCACGCCCGGGTATGCGGCGCAGTTCTTCCGCTCGGAGCTCGCGAAATATGCGAAGCTCGTCAAGAAAGCGGGAATCGAGCTTCAATGACCCGAGGAACCGAGGCGGCCGGCGGCGCCGCGCAAGAAGCGGCCATGCGGAGGCCGTTTCGGTTCAACCCGCACATCCTGTATCTCTGCACGAGCGCCGACAAGATCCGCGCACAGCTGGGCGGCCGACGCCTCGCACTCGCGGATGCGCTGCCGTTGCGCGACGTCGCCGAGAGGTCCGCCGGCGTTCGCCTCGTGATCGCCGAGAGCTTCGAGCGCATCTACCGGCAGAACGCCGACAACCTCGGCCTCTTCACGTCCACCGATTTCGATCTGATCTAGCCGGGCGGCGCCGCGCGAAGTTGCGCCTTTTTCCCGATCAGGATTCGAGATACGGCCTGATCCAGCCGAGCCCTTCGGCGGTCGTCGTCTTCGGCTTGTACTCGCAGCCGATCCAGCCGTCGTATCCGAGGCGATCGACGAATTCGAACAGGAACGGGTAGTTGATCTCGCCGCTGCCGGGCTCGTTCCGGCCCGGTGTGTCGGCGAGCTGCATGTGCGCGATCTTGGCGAGATGCTTCTCGATCGTCGGCGCGAGGTCGCCCTCCATGATCTGCATGTGATAGATGTCGTACTGCAGCGAGAGGTTGTCGGAGCCCACGGCAGCGATCAGATCGATTGCCTGCTTCGAGTGCTTCAGATAGAAACCCGGCATGTCGCGCGTGTTGATCGGCTCGATCAGCAGCCGGATCCCTGCAGCCTCGAGCTTGGCGGCCGCGAACTTCAGGTTGGCGACGAACGTCTCGTGCAGCGTCGCGGCATCAGCTCCATGCGGCGCGATGCCGGCGAGACAGTTGACGCGCTTGCAGCCGAGCGCGGTCGCGTAGTCGATCGCGCGGGCGACGCTGTCCTGGAATTCGCCGACGCGATCCGGCAGGCACGCGATTCCGCGCTCGCCCTTCGCCCAGTCGCCCGGCGGGAGGTTGTGCAGCACCTGCGCGAGCTTGTGCGCGGCGAGGCGCTCGGCAAGCTGCTCTTTGGGATGGGGATAGGGGAACAGATACTCGACCCCCTTGAATCCGGCCTTCGCCGCCGCGCCGAAGCGGTCGAGAAAGTCGAGCTCGTTCCACAGCATCGTCAGATTTGCCGCGAACTTCGGCATGGCGCTTCCTCCGCTCAGCTCTTGAAGCGGGCACAAAGCGCTTCGGATCCGCCCCTGAGGATTCCGAGGTCCGAGCCCACGGCGGTGAACAGCGTTCCGGCCTCGATGTAACGGCGCGCCAGCTTCTCGTCCGGCGTGAGGATTCCCGGCGCCTTCCCGCACGCCTTGATCCGCTTGATCGCGTCGGCGATCGCGCCCACGACTTCCGGATGCCCCTGATCGTTGAGATGCCCGAGGCCGGCCGACAGATCCCCCGGGCCGATGAACACGCCGTCGACCCCCTCGACGTTCGCGATCGCCTCGAGATTGTCGAGCGAATACCGCGTCTCGACCTGCACGAGCACGCAGAGCTCCTCCTCGTAGCGCTTGAAATATTCCTTCACGCGGCCGAATCGGGTTGCCCGCGAGGACCCCGCGAAGCCGCGCACGCCCTTCGGCGGATAGCGCGTCGCCGCAACGGCCTTCTGCGCCTCCTCCTCGGTCTGCACGTACGGGATCAGCAGCGTCTGCGCGCCGATGTCGAGGAAGCGCTTGATCATCACCGTGTCGTTCCACGGCGGGCGCACGATCGGGTGCGCGGTGCCCCCCGTTGCCGCCTGGAGCTGGCTGTGAACCATCGGCAGCTCGTTCGGCGAGTGCTCGGTGTCGAGCAGCAGCCAGTCGTAGCCCGAGCCCGCGAGGATCTCCACCGTCACGTGGCTCGAGAGGCTCGACCACAGGCCGATCTGCTGCCGGCCCGCCTTGATGCCGCGCTTGAACGAATTCGGAGGAAGGTCCATGGTCGCTCGCCCTCTGTTCAGTGGATCTCGGGATCGGCGATCGGCTCGCCGCGCTCGAGAATGTCGAAGTCGCAGCCTTCGTTCGCCTGCCGCGTGTGCTGGGCGAAGATCGCGCCGAATCCGCGCGCGTAGCGCGGCGGCGGCGCTCGCCATGCCGCGCGGCGCCGCGCAAGCTCGTCGTCGCTCACCTTCAGAGTGAGCCGGCGTGCCGGGATGTCGATCTCGATCGTATCGCCGCTCTGCACCAGCGCGAGCGGGCCGCCGACGAAGGACTCCGGCGCGACGTGCAGCACGCACGCGCCGTAGCTCGTTCCGCTCATTCGCGCGTCCGAGATCCGCAGCATGTCGCGCACACCCTTCTTCAGCAGCTTCTTCGGGATCGGCAGCTGTCCCCATTCCGGCATGCCGGGCGCGCCCAGGGGGCCGGCGTTCTTCAGCACGAGCACCGAATTCTCGTCGACGTGGAGATCGGGATCGTCGACGCGCTTCGCCATGTCGTTGTAGTCGGCGAAGACGACGGCCTTGCCCGAATGACGATGCAGCCGCGGCTCCGCAGCCGGCGGCTTGATGACGGCGCCGTCGGGCGCGAGGTTGCCGCGCAGCACCGCGAGGCTGTCCCTCGCGACGAGCGGCGAGGCGAGCGGCAGTATCACGTCGTCGGCGAAGACCTTCGCGCCGGCGATGTTCTCGCCGAGCGTCTTGCCGTTGACGGTCATCGCGTCGCGATGCAGCAGCTCGCCCAGCCGTTCGAGCAGCGCGCGCAGGCCCCCGGCATAGTAGAAGTCTTCCATCAGGTACTTGCCCGACGGACGAATGTTCGCGATCAGCGGAGTCTTCCGCGCGATCGCGTCGAATTGATCGAGATCGAGGCGCACGCCGGCGCGGCGCGCCATCGCGATCAGATGAACGACGGCGTTGGTCGAGCCGCCGAGCGCAAGAACGGTCGTCACCGCGTTGGCGAACGAGTGCGCAGTCAGGAAGTCGGAAGGCTTCAGGTCAGCCCAGACCATCTCGACGATCCGCTGCCCCGCTTTCGCGGCCATCGTCGCATGCCTCGAATCGGGAGCGGGAATCGATGCGGCTCCAGGCAGCGTGAAGCCGAGGGCTTCCGCCGCGCTCGTCATCGTCGAGGCCGTGCCCATCGTCATGCAATGGCCGGGGGAGCGTGAGATGCCCTGCTCGATCTCCCGCCACTCGGCCTCGGTGATGTTGCCGGCGCGAAGCTCCGCCCAGTACTTCCACGTGTCGCTGCCCGAGCCGAGCGTCACGTCGCGCCAGTTGCCGCGCAGCATCGGTCCGGCCGGCATGTAGATCGCCGGCAGGTTCATCGTCGTCGCGCCCATGATGAGCGCGGGCGTGGTCTTGTCGCAGCCACCCATCAGCACCGCGCCGTCGACCGGATAAGAGCGCAGCAGCTCCTCCGTCTCCATCGCGAGGAAGTTCCGGTAGAGCATCGTCGTCGGCTTCTGGAACGGCTCCGCGAGCGACATCGCCGGCAGCTCGAGCGGAAATCCGCCTGCCTGCCAGACGCCGCGCTTCACCTCCTCGACGCGGTCCTTGAAGTGCGAGTGGCACGAGTTGATGTCGCTCCACGTGTTGACGATCGCGATCACGGGCTTGCCCGCGTAATCGCCGCGGTCGTAGCCCATCTGCGCAGCGCGCGAGCGATGACCGAACGAGCGCAGGTCCTCGGCGCCGAACCAGCGGTGGCTGCGGAGCTCTTCGGGCGTCCTGCGGGTCATCGCTCTATGCAAGCCCGCCCGGACGCTTGTCCTTCGGCGTGTAGTCCTGCGTGACGAAGCCCCCGCCCTGGAAGCGCTGCGCGGTCGGGTCGAGCGGGTTCTTCTGCGTGAGGATTTCGGCCGCGTAGATTTCGGCGTCCTGCTTCGGCGCGTAGCCGAGCTTCGCCTCGTCTTCGCCGAAGTTCCAGTAGCGCCGCGTGTTGTTCGAGATTCCCCACACGGCGAGGTAGCCGACGTCGGGGACGGTCAGGCAGCGGTCGATCATGTGGAAGAAGTCGTCGTGCCCGAACCACGTGCTCAGATGCCGGAACTCCATCGGCCGCGGCAGGCAGCTCCCGATCCGGATGCTCACGCCCTCGATGCCGTGCTTGTCCCAGTACATCCGCGTCATCTCCTCGCCCCAGACCTTCGAGAGGCCGTAGAAGCCGTCGGGGCGGAAAGCGCATCGGGGGTCGAGCTTGTCATCGACGGAATACATGCCGAACGCATGATTCGAGCTCGCGAACACGACGCGCTTCACGCGATGGCGGCGCGCGCCTTCGTAGAGCTCGTAGAGCCCGCGCAGGTTGTTCTCGATGACCTCGGGGAGCGGCCGCTCGACGCTGGTCCCGGCAAGGTGGATGACCACGTCGACCCCCTCGAGCACGCGATCGACGACCGAGCGCTCGCGCAGGTCGCCGAAGCAGACGTCCTCGCCTTCGACGAGCGGCGTCAGAGGCTTGGAGCCGCCCGCGGAGCGCAGATCGACACGCCGCCGCAGAAGCTCCGCGCGCAGCACCGTCCCGAGTTGCCCGCGAGCGCCCGTCAACGCCACTTTCGTCATTCGATTCGTCTCCGTCGCCGGTGACGGCGAAAGCGGCGATTGTAGCGCGGTCGTCATCCCCGCGCCGTTGCGGTCGGCCCGGCACGCCCGCTCTCGAGGCGACGGCGGCGCCTGCTAGAATTCGCCTCGCTTGCAGGGATCGACGCGGAGTCCGCATGCGGCCAGCGGCCGGGCGTTTCGCTTCGGACCCCGTCCCCACACCGGAGGTATCACATGTCGCATGCAGAAATGGACAAGACCGTCGCCGAGTTGACGGCGCCGGGCAAAGGCATCCTGGCAGCCGACGAGAGCGGCGGGACGATCGAGAAGCGCTTCAAGACGATCAACGTGACGTCGACCGAGGAATCGCGGCGCGACTATCGCGAGCTGCTGTTCTCCGCGTCCGGGCTCGCCTCGTTCATCAGCGGCGTCATCCTGTACGAGGAAACGCTCAAGCAGAAGAGTGCCGCGGGCGCGCCGCTGACTTCGCTGCTGAGCGCGCAGGGGATGGTGCCCGGGATCAAGGTCGACAAGGGCACAGTCGCGTTGCCGCGATTTCCGGGCGAGAAGCTGACGCAGGGTCTCGACGGGCTCGCCGAGCGCCTCACCGAATACAAGAAGCTCGGCGCGCGGTTCGCGAAGTGGCGCGCCGTCATCGACGTCGCTCCCGGAATCCCGACGGCGCAGGCGATCGCCGCCAACGCACACGCGCTCGCGCGCTACGCCGCGCTTTGCCAGGACCAGGGCATCGTCCCCATCGTCGAGCCCGAGGTGCTGATGGACGGCGATCACGGAATCGAGACCGCCGCCAGGGTGACCGACGAGGTGCTGCATACCGTGTTCGACGCGCTGCATCGCCAGAGAGTCACGCTCGAGCACATGATCCTCAAGCCGAACATGGTGGTGCCGGGACTCAAGTGCGCGCAGCAGGCTTCCGCCGAAGAAGTCGGGCGTGCGACGCTCGCATGTCTGCTGCGCAACGTGCCTGCGGCGGTGCCCGGCATCTTCTTCCTCTCGGGCGGAATGAGCGACGAGACGGCCACCGCGAACCTGAACGCGATGAACGTGGTCGCGCCGAAGCGACCCTGGGTCCTGAGTTTTTCGTATGGACGCGCGCTGCAGCACGCTGCGCTCGAGGCATGGCGCGGAGCAGCCGACAAGAAAGCGCTTGCGCAGCAGGCTCTGCTGAAGCGTGCGCGCCTGAACGGCGCGGCGCGCGAGGGCAAGTACACGCCAGCAATGGAAGCCGCGTGAGGTAGCGTTCGGTCTCCGGCGGCGCGTCGCGGCGTTTGTCCGCTGCGGGCGCCTGCCGTCGTTGCTCGCCGGCCGGTGCGTACTTTCCGCGTGCGGCCGGTGCCGGTAAAGGGCGGCAACGTGCGTCCGCTGCACTTGTACCCGGCGGGGGCGGTACGGGGCCCGCAGCTGCGGCACAGCTCGCGAAACCGGCAGCGTCCGGCGCGGCGAGCCGTCAAGGCGTCTTCGAGTCGATCCGCTTGCGTCGGAAGTGTCCGACAGGCGAAAGGAGCCGCTGCCGACGCCGCTGCGCCGGAGCGACGGCTAGAGTTGCGCCCATGTTCGAAGCCCCTGTCGAAGTAGCGCCGATCCGATGACCACCACGCTCGCGGGCCGCCGTGTCTTGATCGCAGCCGCGCTCTTTCTGATGTTCCTTTCGCGAGCGCTCGCGCAGAGCGCCGACGCGTCGGTGCTTCAACCGCTGCCGTTGCCGGGGCCGTATCCGGTCGGCTGCAGCAACGTCTCGCAGGACTTCGGCCGGGTCGCGCCAGGCGAGGACGCGCAGGCTTATTGGGAAGCGCAACCGCGCGGCGACGGCTCGCCACGGACGATCGCCGACCTCCTGTCGGATCCGGCGAACACGCTGGGCGTGAGTGTGACGGCGGGCGCTGACAGCGACGTCTTCGGTTCCTATGCGGCGCGCACCCTGCAGTTCACGGTGCTCGTCTGCTACCCGACCACGGCGGAGAATTCGCGTCCCGACTATCTCCTCTCTTCCGGGCGCGTCGTCCCGCATATGCAGCGCGGGTCCGAGGCGCCGCTCTTCGCGGCAGCGGAGGCGCGGTATCCGCTGCTTCTGTTTTCGCACGGCTACGGCGGCAGCCCGCTCTCCGACGAATATCTGCTGCCGCTCACGGTTCTCGCGAGCTACGGCTACGTCGTCGCCGCGCCCTTCCACGGCGACTGGCAATACACCAATCTCGACCTCGCGAGCTTCGCGGACGTCGTCAACCTGATCGCGCACCTGCGCGACTTCCTCGCGATGCAGGCGCTGCGTCCGCTCGCGCTGTCGGCGGCGATAGACCTGCTGCTCGACGACCCGCAATGGAGCGCGAACGTCGATCCGGGCCGGATCGGCGCCTTTGGCGCGAGCATGGGCGGCGAGTCGATCATGCTGATGGCAGGGGCGGGCCTCACGACGTCGCTGGGGCTTTCGTGGACGCAGATCGAGAAGGACGCGCGCCTCAGGATGGGTGTCAGCTACATCCCGTACTTCGGGCAGTACATCTTCCCGGCGTTCGGCCGCGACCAGCGCGGGCTAGACTCTGTCGCATTGCCGTTCATGGCGATCAGCGGGACGGCCGACACGACGGCACCGATCGCGCTGACGTTCGAGGGCGTCTCGCTGCTCGGCGGGACGCGCGAGCTCGTCGCGCTGAACGGCGTCACCCACCATTTCGACGTTCCGTCGACGAACGACATTTTCACGTGGACGCTCACGTTTCTCGACGCCGAGCTGCGCGGCAACGCGGCATCGAAGCAGCAATTGGCGCAGGCGACGAATGTCGCCGGCGGCGGCGACGACCATGTGCTGATTCCGTACAACGGACCGGTCGCTTCGACGACGCTCAACTTCAGCGGGTTGTGGTGGGGTGCCCCCGCGGGCGCGGAGGCGGGCTGGGCGCTCAACGTCTGGCACGAGGGCAATGTGATCGTCGCCGGCTGGAACACGTACGATCCCGACGGCAACGCGTGGTGGCTGTCGATGGCCGCCTCCGAGATCGCGCCCGACACCTATTCGGGGACGTTCTACGAAACGCGCGGTCCGGCGTTCAACGCACCCTTCGACCCCGGCCAGGTGACGAACACGGCCGTGGGCACGGGGACGCTCGCGTTCAGCGACTCGGGATCCGGGACGTTCTCGTACACCCTGAACGGAGTGACGCAGTCGAAGCCGATCACGAGGTTCGTCTTTGCCGCGCCGGTGCCCCTCTGCACGTTCGCGTCGGGAATTCCGCCGGCGCAGGCAACCAACTACCAGGGCCTGTGGTGGGGCGCACCGGGTTCGCAGACGGGCTGGAGCCTGTCGCTTGCGCATCAGGGCGGCACGCTCGTCGTCGACTGGTTCACGAACGATGCCGACGGACGGCCTACATGGCTTTCGGCGGCGCTCTCCAACGTCTTCGGCACGACCTACGCTGGCGCGCTGATGCGGTCGACAGGCCCGGCGTGGAACGCGACGCCGTTCGATCCGGGCAAGGTGGCGCCGTCGACGGTCGGCACGGCGAGCCTGACGTTCGCCGACGGCGACAACGCGACCTTCACCTACTCGATCGGCGCCCTGACGCAGACGAGCGCGATCACGCGGTTCGTGTTCGTCGCGCCGGGCACGTTGTGCCAGTAGTGCCGCCCGACGCGGATTGTCAACTTCGTTGACAATCTCTGGGATGCTCCGTGCGTCGCTCGCGCCGGACATGGGATCCGACCCGGGATCGACGACGCCGACCCACGCCCGAGGACGGCCGCAGCTAGAATACGGCGCCTCGAGACCGGCCGGGCTGGCGTGAAAGGCCGGCTCCATGGCACCGGGATTCGCAAGGCCAATTGGGAGCAGTCCTCGTGCACTTCGTGTCTCTCCGCAGCGGGCGTGTCGAATGCCAGATCGTCGGCCACGACGAAGCGGCGCCCACAATCGTGTTCCTGCACGAAGGCCTGGGCTCGATCGCGATGTGGAGGGATTTCCCGGCGCGAATCGCTGCGGCGGTCGGCTGCAACGCGCTCGTGTACTCGCGCTTCGGTCACGGCAACTCGGACAGCCTGCTATCGCCGCATCGCCCGGATTTCATGCACGAGGAGGCTCTGACCGTCCTGCCCGAGCTGCTCGATCGCACCGCGGTGACGAGCCCGATTCTGCTCGGGCACAGCACCGGCGCGTCGATCGCGTTGATCCATGCGGGCGGAGCGAACCGGCCCGTGGCGGGTGTCATCGCGATGGCGCCGCACGTGATGGTCGAGGACCTGACGCTTTCCGGCATCGCGGAGGCGCAAGGCGCCTATCGAACGACCGCAATGCGCAGCAAGCTCGCGAAACACCACGCCGATCCCGATTCCGTCTTCGAGAGCTGGACGTCGATCTGGCTCGACCCCGCGTTCCGCGATTGGAACATCGAAGCGTACGTGGCGCGGATCTCGTGCCCGATCCTGGCAATCCAGGGAGTCGACGACGAATACGGGACGATGGCCCATCTCGATCGCATCGCAGCCAGCGTGCGCGACACGGAGCTTCTGAAGCTCGCCGCCTGCGGCCATTCGCCGCATCGCGATCAGCCCGAGGCAGTGCAGGCGGCGATTCTCCGCTTCATCGCGCGCGTCCGCTGACGACGCGGACAGCGCGGCTCGCCGCGTACGGCGCTGCGCGCGAGCGCCGATCCATCGGCACTCGCCCCCCGCGCGTTTCATTTCCCGATGTCGGCTTCGACGAGCGCACGCAACTCGCGCGTGACCTTCGGCAGGACGCCGAACCATTTCTCGAAGCCGAATCCTGCCTGGTGCAGCAGCATGCCCAGGCCGTCGACGATCCGGTGACCGCGGGCGCGCGCCTGCGCGAGCAGCTTCGTTTCGAGCGGCACGTAGACGACATCGTAGACGACGGCGCTCGCCTTGAGCGGACCGAGATCGATCTCGAGCGGCGGCTTGCCGACCATGCCGAGCGACGTGCAATTGACGAGGAGATCCGCGCCGGCGAGCAGCGCGGGCAGCGCATCGAAACCGTGCCCGCTCACATGTGCGCCGAAGTGCGCGGCCAGCGCCGCCGCCCGCTCGACGGTGCGATTCGCGAAAGCGACCTCGGCGCCGTGCTCGAGGAGCGCGTACGCGGCCGAGCGCGCAGCGCCGCCCGCGCCCAGAACGACCACGCGGCACCCTGGCACGCGCCACGCCGGTGCGAGCTCGTCGAGGTTTGCGATGAAACCGTGCGGATCGGAGTTGCTGCCCATCAGCCGCGCGCCTTCGTACCAAACGGTATTGACGGCGCCCACGGCCTCGGCGACTGCATCGCGGCTGTCGACGAGCCGATACGCGGCCTCCTTGTGCGGGACGGTGATGTTGCCGCCGACGTAGCCGTTTGCCGCAAGACGCGTGAAGAAATCGGCGAACGCTTCGGGCGCGCGATCGACCAGCTCGTAGCGTCCGGCGATCCCGAGCTTCTCGAGCCAATAGCCATGGATCATCGGCGAGCGGGAGTGCGCGATCGAATGACCCATCACGCATGCGCGGCGCACGGCACTGTTCACGCTTGCACCTTTCGTGCTCTGATGATCGGCGTATCGGATCGGCGCGGGCGATCGCGTTCGCGGGATCGAACTCGGGAATCGGCGGATTCTAGCTTGAAAGTTCCGCTTCGCGTCGTCGCGGCCGGTTGGTCGCGTTGCCGCTTCTGGCGATCGCGTTCGTGCCGATGTGCTTCCAGGGCGGGCCCGCCCGTGTCCGGAACGGTGCCGGGACTCCGACCCGGCGGGCGCAGCGCTTCTGCAACCGCCGGCCGAATGCGCTAAGCTTTGCGTTTCCGGTGGCAGCGCTCCGGACGGGGGGAACCTGAACGCGCCGCTGCCACTCGAAGAAGATCGCTGTCGGGATTCGACAGCGTTACAGCACCAGGAGGCGTATGGCGAAGCTCAACATCAACGGCAATGTCCGTGACGTGGAGGTGGAGAGCGACACGCCCCTCCTCTGGGTGATCCGCGAGCAGATCGGCTTGACCGGGACCAAGTACGGCTGCGGCGTCGCGCAATGCGGCGCTTGCTCGGTCCACGTCAACGGCGAGGTGCTGCGCTCGTGCGCGATTCCGGTCGGCACGATCAAGGCGACCGACAAGATCGTCACGATCGAGGCGCTCTCCGTCAACCGCTCGCATCCGGTGCAAAAGGCGTGGCTCGCGGTCGATGTTCCGCAATGCGGCTACTGCCAGTCGGGGCAGATCATGGCGGCCGCTGCGCTGCTCAGGAAGAACCCGCATCCGAGCGACAAGGACATCGACGACGCGATGACCAACATCTGTCGCTGCGGAACGTACCAGCGTATCCGCGAGGCCGTCCATCTTGCCGCGAAAATGCAAACGGCCGTGAGCGCGCGCACGACCACCGAAGCCTAGACGAGGAGAGCAGCGATGACGACAACGCTCCGCGGCAAGGCGACGAATCTTTCGCGCCGCAGATTCCTCGTGAGCTCGGCCGCCGCTGGCGGGGGGCTCGCGCTGGGCTTTCAGCTTCCCTACGGAGTCGCGGAGGCCGCAGTGCGGGCGGCACCGGCCGTGCCCGAGGTCAACGCCTGGGTCGTCGTCAAGCCGGACAGCACCTGCGTGATCCGAATCGCGCGCTCGGAGATGGGGCAGGGGACGCTCACTGGTCTCGCGCAGCTCGTCGCCGAGGAGCTCGAATGCGATTGGAAGAAGGTGACGACCGATTCGCCGACACCCGGCGAGAACCTCGCGCGAAAGCGCGTCTGGGGTGAAATGGGCACAGGCGGCAGCCGCGGAATCCGCACCTCCGAGGATTACGTCCGTCGCGGCGGCGCCGCGGCTCGGATAATGTTGCTGCAGGCCGCAGCCAACGAGTGGAAGGTGCCGGTCGGCGAGCTCACGGTCTCGGACGGCGTCATCACGCACCAGGCTTCGAAGCGCTCGACGACCTACGGCAAGGTTGCAGCCGCGGCCGCGAAGCTACCGCCGCCCGACGAAAAGAGCATCAAGCTCAAGGATCCGAAGGACTGGAAGATCGCAGGGAAGCCGCTCAAGCGGCTCGACACGGCGCCGAAGCTCGACGGTAGCCTGATCTATGCGATCGACTTGAAGCTTCCGGGCATGAAGTGCGCGGCAATCAAGGCCTGCCCCGTTTTCGGCGGCAAGCTCGTGAGCTTCGATGAAGCGAAGATCGCCGGACGTCCCGGCGCGCCACGTGCGGTCAAGGTGAACGACCGCACGGTGGCCGTCGTCGCGGACACCTGGTGGCGCGCGAAGACGGCGCTCGATGCGCTGCCGATCGTCTGGGACGAAGGCTCGAACGGTACGCAGACGAGCGCGACGATCGACGCGCATCTCAAAGAGGGCCTGAGTGCTTCGTCGGCCTACGCCTATCGGCAGGAAGGCGATGCGCTGAAAGCGATCGAAGGCGCCGCGAAGAAAGTCGAAGTGGTCTACAGCACGCCGTTCCTCGCGCACGCGACGATGGAGCCGATGAACTGCACGGCCAAGGTCACCGCCGATCGCGCCGAAGTGTGGGTGCCGACGCAGAATGGCGAAGGCGCGCTTGCTGCGGTTTCGGAGGAGTCCGGACTGCCGCTCGAAAGATGCGAGGCTTACAGGACCGTGTTGGGCGGTGGCTTTGGCCGTCGCGGAAGCACGCAGGATTATGTGCGGCAGGCCGTCGCGATCGCAAAGCAGTTTCCCGGCGTCCCGATCAAGATGATCTGGTCGCGCGAGGAGGACATGACGCACGACTTCTATCGGCCGATCTCGCAGTGCAAGCTCACCGCCGGGCTCGACGAGTCCGGCAAGCTGCTTGGCGTGCACGTGCGACTCTCCGGACAGTCGATCAACGCTTTCAACAACCTCCCTGCCGCGAAGGACGGCAAGGATGAGCGGCAGCTCCAGGGCTGGTACGACAAGCCGGGTGATGCGCAGCTCGGCTATGCGTTCCCGGCGCTGCTGATGGAATACGCGATGCGCAACACGCACGTCCCGGTCGGACCGTGGCGCGGCGTCAACACGAATCAGAACGCGGTGTACATGGAGTGTTTCATCGACGAGGTCGCGAAAGCCGCCGGCGCCGATCCCGTCGAGTTCCGGCGCGCGTTGATGCAGAAGTACCCGAAGCATCTCGCCGTGCTCAATGCGGCGGCGGCGAAGGCCGACTGGGGTAAGCCGCTTCCCGCCGGCGTCCATCGCGGCGTCGCGCAGTTCATGGGCTACGGCAGCTATTCGGCGGCGGTCGCCGAGGTCTCGGTCAACGGCGAAGGCAACGTCCGCGTTCATCGGATGGTGCTCGCGCTCGATTGTGGCCATGCGGTCAATCCCGCGCAGATCGCGGCGCAGGTCGAGGGCTCGGTCGTCATGGGATTGAGCGCCGCGTTCTTCGGAGCGTGCACCGTCGACAAGGGCCGCATCGTCGAGGCCAACTTCGACACCTACGAGCTGCTCCGCCTCGTCGACATGCCGAAGGTCGAGACGGTGGTCGTGCCGTCGTTCGATTTCTGGGGCGGCGTGGGGGAGCCGACGATCTCCGTGGTCACGCCGGCGGTTCTCAACGCGATTGCCGCCGCCACCGGCAAGCCGGTGCGGACGCTGCCGCTCAAGAGCCAGAGGATCGGACTATCGGCGAAGGCATGATTGTCACAGCCGCGTGCACGCCGCAGTCGCGCGGTCGCCGTGCGGCGCAAACGGCGCTGCGATCGATGCCGATCGTCGCGCTCTGGGTTGCGTTTTCGGCGGGACTCGCGTGCGCTGCGGATCCTGCCCCCGGACCCCTCGTCGCGTATCGCATCGTCGGCGACGCGATTCCCGAAGCGCTCGCGCCCGGCGACGCGGCGCGCGGCAAGGCGCTCGTCGCTGCGCGCGATCCGGCGAATTGTGTGCTGTGTCACGCGGTGCCGGACCCGGCAATCCCGTTCGCCGGCAACGTCGGGCCGCCGCTGGCAGGGGTCGGCTCCCGCCTCACCGCGTCGCAGCTGCGATTGCGGATCGTCGACAACCTGAGCGTCAATCCGCAGACCGTGATGCCGAGCTACTACCGGCTCGCCGATCTCAAACTCGTCGCTGCTCCCTACCAGGGCCGGACGATCCTCACCGCACCGCAGGTCGAGGACGTCGTCGCCTACCTCGCGACGCTCCGATGAGAATCCCCGACCGTCGCCTTTCGAGGCGCCGCGCGCTGCTTGCCGGAGGAGCGCTCGCGATCGCGCCGTGGCTGCCGGCGCGCGCCGACGATCGCGACATCGCCAACATTGCGGCGCTCGCCGCGTTTCTCGCGGGGCGCAGGCCGCGCTGGGAGCGGATGCGCCTCGACCTGCCGGGACTCGCCGACAACGGGCAGGCTGTGCCGATGAAGATCGTCGTCGACGGCCCCTTTGCACCGGGGCCGTACGTCAAGGCGATCCGTCTCTTCTCGCAACGCAATCCGGTTCCCGAAATGGCGACCTTCGAGTTTCCGGTGGCAGTCGAGCGCGTCGAAGTCGATTCGCGCATACGGCTCGCCGGCACGCAGCGCATCGTCGCGGTCGCGACGATGAGCGACGAAGCGCTGTTCGCCGCCGGCGCCGACGTCGTCGTTACGATCGACGCGTGCATGGACGGAACCTGATGCCCGACGCCCGAATCAGCGTTCCGCAGGAGGCGCCGCGCGGGAAGCCGTTCGAGGTGCGTATCCTGATACGGCACCCGATGGAAACCGGTTATCGCACCGACGATACCGGCAAGCCGATACCGCGCAACGTCGTCACGATGCTCACGTGCCGCTACAACGGAGAAACGGTATTTTCGGCGCGCCTCTCTCCGGGGATCGCCGCGAATCCCTATTTGCGGTTCTTCGTCACCGCCCGCGAGTCGGGCGAGCTCGCGTTCGACTGGGTCGACGACCGCGGCGTTCGAGGGAGCGAGCGCGCCACCGTGACCGTCGTCTGATGTGGCGTGCGCTGGCGGTCTTCGTCGCGTGCTTCGCGGGCGGCGCGCCGGCGCAGGAGCGCCTGCTGCCTTTGTCGGAGCTCCGCTCCGGCGTGACGTTTGCCGGTGCCAACGTGCGCGCCATGCAGGCCGACGACCTCGCGAACCCCGGGATGCTCTGGGTGGAGCGCGGCGAGACGCTCTGGAATAGGTCTGCCGCGAGCTCCGGCAAGGCTTGCGCGTCGTGTCACGGCGCGGCGCAAACGTCGATGCGCGGCGTGGCCGCGCACTATCCGAAGTACGTTGGCGACGCGAGCGCAGTGCTCGACCTCGAGGCGCGGATCAACGATTGCCGTACGCGCCGCCAGCAGGTGCCCGCGCTCGCGCGCGAGTCCGAAGACCTCCTCGCGCTCAGCGCGTTCGTCGCGTACCAATCGCGCGGGGCGCCGCTCGCCGTGAGCGTCGACGGCGCGGCGCGGGCCGCGTTCGACCGCGGGCGCGAGTTCTACTTCCAGCGCCACGGCCAGATGAACATCGCGTGCACGCAATGCCACGATCAGAACTGGGGGAAGCGGCTTCTCGCCGAGACGATCAGCCAGGGGAATCCGACGGCGTTCCCCGGTTATCGCCTCGAATGGCAAAGTCTGGGATCGTTGCAGCGGCGTCTGCGCGCGTGCCTGTTCGGAATCCGCGCGGAAATGCCCGCGCCGGGCGCGCCGGAGCTCACGGACCTCGAGCTCTATCTCGCGTGGCGCGCGCAGGGGCTTCCGCTCGAAGCGCCGGGGGTGCGCCGCTAGATGCCGCTCATAGCCGGGGCGGCGAGCTGCAGATACCTCCGGGCTTCACGCGAACCGGGACGCTCCTCGAAACGGCCGCCATTGCCGCGACCTGCGATCGCGAGTGCAGGCTGCCGGAGCACTGCGATGCGGTAGACTGGCGCGATGCCCCTGCGCTCCGACAACCCGCGATCGCGGAAGGCCCTGCTGGCGACGCTGGCGATCGCGGTGCTGGCCGCGACCCTCGCGGCGGATGCGCGCGCGCATGCCTATCTCGACCGGGCGCAGCCGGTCGCCGGCAGCGTCGTTCGTGAGTCGCCGCGCGAGCTGACGCTGTGGTTCACCCAGCGCGTCGAGCCCGCGTTCAGCGAGGTGCGCGTGCTCGACGCCGCGGGAAAGCAGGTGAGCGCGGGCGCCCTTCGCTTCGACCCCGCCAACGGCAAGGTGCTTCGCGTCTCGCTGCCGGTCCTCGGCGCCGGGACTTACCACGTGAAGTGGCGGATCCTGGCGGTCGACACGCACGTCAGCGAGGGCGAATTCACTTTCGATGTCGCGCCGTAGGCGGGCCTGCGCCCGCGCCCCGCGAGCGCCGCGATGAGCACGCTGTTCGTCGCCGCAAGGGCGATCCACTACGCGTCGGCGCTCGTGCCCTTCGGCGAACTCGTGTTCGCAATTGCAGTCGGGGCTCGGCCATGGCGCGCATCCGGGCGGAGCGATGCTCCCGATTCGGCGCGCATTTTTCGCGTGATGGTCTGGGCGATCGTCGCGGGCGCGGCGTCGGGGACGCTGTGGTTCGTGCTGGAGGCCGCGGCGATGAGCGGGATGCCGCTCGCCTCGGCATCGAAACGCGCCACGCTCGCCATTGTTCTGTGCGACACCGCGTTCGGGCAGGTCTGGGCGTTGCGCGCGGGCCTTCTGGCCGTGCTCGGCGCGATCGCCATCGCGTTCCGGGGATCGAGGCCTACCGCTCGCGCGGCGTTCTACGCTGTCGGCGCGATCGTTGCCTCCACGTACCTCGGCGCGCTCGCATGGGCGGGACACGCTGCCGCCGGACAGGGCGGCGAAGACGGCGTCGAGATCTACGCCGATGTCGTGCATCTGCTCGCCGCAGGCGCATGGCTCGGTGGGCTGCCCGCACTCGTCGCCGCTCTCGACACGAATCGCGGCGACGAGATCGCCGCACGCGCAGCGGGCCGCTTCTCGGCGATCGGCCTCGCGGCCGTAACCGCACTCGTTGCGAGCGGTCTCGTCAATGCCTGGTACCAGGTGGGCGACGGTCCGGCGCTGCTCGGGACGCCGTACGGGCGGCTGCTGCTCGTCAAGCTGATGCTCTTCGCCGCGATGATCGCCGTCGCGGTGGTCAACCGCGGAACTCTCGCTCCGCGTGTCGTCGCCGGCGATCGCGGCGCGCGGAGCGTGCTCCGCCGCAACGCGCTCGCCGAGATCGCTCTGGGACTCGGTGTCGTCGCGATCGTCGGCCGGCTCGGCATCACGGTTCCGGGGGCCCATCAGCCGGTGCACTGGCCGTTCGCGCACACGCTTTCCCTGCTCCCGGTCGAGCAGTCCGCGTGGACGCAGCTCGTCGTTGCCGCGGCGGCGATGATCGCGTTCGGCTGCGCGATCTTCCTGTTGGCAGGCCTTCTGCGCCGACCTGCGCGGCCAAGCTTCGGCGCGCTTGCGGCGATCGCGATCACCGGCGTGCTCGTCGCGTGGCTGCTCGTCGTGCCCGCGCATCCCACGACCTACGCATCGTCGCCGGTCGGTTACACGACGAAGGTCGTCGCAGCCGGCGCGGCGCTCTACGACACGGGCTGCGCTTCGTGTCACGGCAGCGACGGCCGCGGCGAATCGCCGACCTCCGCTTTGTCGGCGACTCGGGTGAAGGATCTCGCCGAGCAGCTCCGGCAGCGGAAGGGTGGCGATCTGTTCTGGTCGATCGCGCACGGGATTCCCGGAACGGCCATGCCCGAATTCGGATCGAGGTTCTCGGACGTCGAGATCTGGAGCCTGATCCAGTTTCTCGATGCGCAATCGGCCGCGCGCAACGCGGCCGCGATGACCGAGCGCGTGAAACCGCTGCTTCCGATTCCCGCGCCGGACTTTACGTACGAAGTCGCGGGCAGCCCGCAGCAAACGCTCGCAGGTTCGCAGGACAAGCGCGTCACCCTGCTCGTGCTCTATGCGCTGCCGGATTCACTGCCACGGCTCGCCGACATTGCGGCGAACCTGACCGCCTACGCGAAAGCCGGCGCCCGCGTCATCGCCGTGCCACTCGAAGGTGCACCGACAACGGACCCTCTGCGCCGGGTGACAGGCATCGAGGCGATCGTCGCTTCCGCAACCGCCGACGTCGGCCAAGCGTACCGTCTCTTCGCGCGACCCGCTGGCGTTGGCGACCGCGCGACGCCAGCGCACCTCGAATACCTGATCGATCGGCAGGGGCAGCTAAGAGTGCGCTGGATCGGTGTCCCCGCCAGCGCGAGCGAGCGCGCCGCGGCGACGCTGCGTGAGATCGACGCGCTGTTCCGCGAACCCCCGCGACCCGTACCCCAGTGGGGCCATCGCCACTGATCCGCTCGGTCGCGCGCGCGGCATCCCGCGGGCGGCGACTTCGGGTAGCATAGCCGGCGCATCCATCGGGTTGGCGCGCGGTCCGGGCAGAGGTCGCTCGCGCGACGGCTCGCTTTTTTGAGGCCGGTCAGCGGTCGCCGAACCCGCGGCGTGTCCCGCTCGAATGCTCGCGATGGGAATTTCCGTCCTGCTCGTTGCCACGGCCACCCGCGGGTTCGGCACTGCGCGGATGCCGCGCGCATTCGCGCGTGCCGGCTTCGACGTCACGCTGCTCGCGCCGAAGGGATCGCTTGCGGAGAAGAGCCGGTTCGTCCGCAGGATCGGTCAGCTTCCCGACAACGCCACGCCGAAAGACTGGATCTACGCGTTGGCAGCGACGGTGAAGGCCACCGTCCCGCGCGTCGTGATTCCCTGCGACGACATGTCGTTGCGCCTTCTCGACCTTCTCGTGCAATCGCCGCCCGAGGATATGGCGTCGGAGATTCGGCTGCAGCTCGCTGCGCTGATTCGCGAGTCGCTGGGCGACCCGAAGTACTATGGGACGAGCATCGAGACGACGCTGTTGCCGCGCGCTGCGCAGGCGCTCGGCGTTCGCGTGCCCGAGCACGCGGTCGTCGCCGACTTCGCGGCGGCGGACGCCTTCGCGGCAGCGCATGGCTATGCTGTCGTGCTCAAGCGCAACTACAGCACCGCCGGCGAAGGGGTGGCGATCGTCGGCGACCGCGATGCGCTGCAGCGCGCGTTCGCCGACCTCGCAACTGCAGGCGCAGCGCTCGATCGCCCCGGAGCGAGCGCGTGGCTCGTCCAGCGGCAAGTTCGCGGCCGCATCTGCTACGAAAACGTCGCCGCGTGGCAGGGAAGGCGGCTCGCGGGATTCGCGGTCGATCGGCTCGTTGCGCATGGCGACGTCAAGAGCCCCGCGGCGGTCATTCGCTGGTTTCATTCGCCCGATCTTCGCGATATCTCCGAGCGGCTCGTCACCGGCTTCGGAATGAGCGGCTTGTTCGCGACGGAATGCGTGATCGACGAGCGCACCGGACACGCGAATCTGATCGAGATCAACCGCCGGCTCACTCCCGGCATGCATATCGGGCAGCGGATCAATGTCGATCTCAGCGCTGCGCTCCATGCGGCGCTGACCGGCACGCCCTCGCCATCGCGCACCGATCCCGCTCCCGGTGAGGAAGGGATCGGCGTGCACTTCCCCCAGGAATGGTTGCGCGACCCCGAAAGCTCCTTCCTCCGCGACTACCCGGTCGACGTTCCGTGGGACGATCCCGAGCTGTTCGAGGCGATGGTAGCGATGCGCAATCAATGATCATCGGCAATCCCGGACACGGGCGCTTCGGCGCGAACGGCTGAACGCGATCGACATGGCTCCCGAGACGATCTCGCCGCGCGCGCTGGCGATGAACATCCGTGCCGAAGTCGCGCGGCGGGGACCCAACGTCGAAGCCGCGGGCATCCCCCAGGAGTAGCGGTGCGGCAATCGACCACCGAAGCGTGGCCGAGCCTGCCGCTCGTGGCGTGGAGCGACACGTACGCGACGCTGCACCGCTGGCTGCAGATCGTCGGCAAGGTGCGGCTCGCGCAAAGCGCGTGGGTCAACCACTCGTGGCACGTCACGCTCTACGTCACGCCGCTCGGGCTCACGACGGGGCCGATCCCCTACCGGCACCGGACCTTTCAGATCGATGTCGACTTCGTGGAGCATCGGCTCGTCGTTCGCGACAGCGATGGCCGCACCGGCGGCTTCGCCCTCGAGCCGCGGTCGGTCGCGTGGTTCTATGCGCGGTTGATGGCGGAGCTCGCAGCGCTGGATCTTCCGCTCCGCATTCATCCGCGGCCCAACGAGGTTCCCGATCCGGTGCGCTTCGATCGTGACGAGGTGCATTGTGCGTACGATCCGATCTACGCGAACCGCTTCTGGCGCGTCCTCGTGCAGGTCGACCGCGTCTTCAAGGACTTCCGCGCTCGCTTCATCGGCAAGTGCAGTGCGGTGCACCTCTTCTGGGGTGCGCTGGACGTCGCGGTGACGCGTTTTTCCGGCCGCCGCGCGCCGCAGCATCCGGGCGGAATTCCCAACCTGCCGGACTGGGTGACGCGCGAAGCGTATTCGCACGAAGTGGCGAGCTGCGGCTTCTGGCCCGGCGGGGGTAGCGTCGACTATCCCGCCTTTTACGCATACGCCTACCCGGAGCCGCCGGGATTCGCGACGGCGCCGGTGAAGCCCGCCGAAGCGTTCTACAGCGCGGACCTTCACGAATTCATTCTTCCCTACGACACGGTCCGCACGTCAGCGACGCCCGACGGGATGCTCATCGATTTTCTGCAGACGACCTACGAGGCGGCGGCGAACCTCGGCGAATGGGATCGCGCCGCGCTGGAGCGCACGGAAGCCCCTGGGCCGCCCGGCTAAGCGCTGCCACCCTCGCGCCTGCAGCGCGAGTATCGACAGCCTGCAGGCAGCTTCTAGCACCTGGAAGATCACGGCCCCGACCGAACGACCGCCGCGACATCCGGCTGCTCTCGACCGACGCGTCAGCCCAACGGCGATGGTTCGCCAAGCTTACTTGTGTGCGCCGAACAGTAGTGCACATCACGAGATATAACAATTTGATTTTGTTGGCGAAATTTACATTCGCGCGCCCATCCTCTTTCCGGATGACTGGTAAGTACTTCAAAAACAGACAGTTTGCTCGATTGGCTCGGTGCTTGCTCCGGAATGGCCACCGCAAACTTGATGGAACCAAGATGAAGCCAAGCAGGTTGATCGCACGCATATTTATGTCAGCAGTCGCATGGGCGAGCGCGGCACCAGCGTCGGCCGCTCTGGTGACGTTCGACTTCAACTCCATCCCGCTGACGGGCAATGGTTCGCACACCAGCAGCACTACACTCGACGGGCTCAATCGAGCCGCCGACTCGTATTTGATCCAAAACTATATGAACGCCACGCTTGCCGCGGCGTCGATCGCGTCGACGGCGACGGTGACGGGGGCGTTGGCGACGCTCAACTACACTGCCGACGGCTACGGCTACGGGCCGACGCTTGGAACTTCTGACGGTGCCACGAGCTACTCGGATTCAACGCAGCCGAGCCTTGCGACGCCGGACAAGTTCATCATGAACGACAACTTCCCGATTTTCGGCACCAAGTCAGATGCGATTCAGATCGTTTTGACCAACGTCGCCCTTGGGACGGTATCGTTCGACTGGGAAATATTTCCCGACGCTACGTGCAGTTCGGGCTCCTGTGCGACGCACCCGTCGGATGCGAACTTTCCCGATCTCGACTTCTGGGTGGACGGAGTCCACGAGGGTGCGACGCCGACGTTCTCTGCCTCGATGATCCCCGGGCATTCGCCGCAGGGCATAGGAACCGCTAGTTTCACGCTGAATCTCGCCGCCGGCACGCACACGCTGAGATTCGAGGATTGGCCGCCGGAGATCGGGATCGACAACCTCAGGATCGACACCTGCGGGAGCGGTTGCGTTCGAACAAACACCGTCCCCGAGCCCTCGCCGCTGTCTCTGGCAGGGATCGCGATCGTATTGCTTGCACTCTTCGAACTGAAAGCGTCGCGCGGCCGTTCGGCAATTGGTTGACTGAGGGAAGACGCTGCCCAAGCCTTGGCGGAACGCGGCGAGGCGACGTGCCCGAACGGCTGCCGATCAAGACCTGAGAAGGCCGCTCACCGGCACTTCAGAAATCTCGCCGCGCGTCGCGAGCGGCCCGACTGCCACTGATCTGTCTGGGCAGTTCCGGACGCGGGCTACTCGAGAGCGCCCCCGGCGGTTTCTTGGCGATAATCCGTGATCGTCGGTCCGCCACCGCTCGAGTACCCCCATGATCGCCACGCTTCGGCACTCCCTGCTCGCTATTGCCGTCGTCACGTTGCTCGAGCTGGCGGTGATCGCCAGGATCCTGCTTCGTCCCCATCGCGACCCGGCTTCCCGGATCGCGTGGGTCGTGGTCGTCGGAGTGCTGCCGCTGCTGGGGATCATCGGGTATCTGCTCCTCGGCGAAGTGAATATCGGCCGTCGCCGCACGGCGCGGCTGCACGGCGTTCTCGCGCGGATGCCTGCATTCCCGGGCCAACAGGTCGAAGACGCCTTGGACTCCGCGGCGGCCATACCCGAGCATTACCGGCATCTCTTCGACCTCGGGCGCTCGATCAGCGGGTTCGACCCTGTCGGCGGCAACACCGCGCAGCTGTTGCCCGATTCCAATGCCACGATCGACGCGATGGTAGCCGACATCGATGCGGCCAAGGATCACGTCCATTTGCTGTTCTACATCTGGCTGCCCGATCGCAACGGCTGCAAGGTCGTCGAAGCGCTGAAGCGGGCCGCCGGGCGCGGGGTGACCTGTCGGGTCATGGCCGATGCCCTGGGCTCGCGCACGATCATCCGTTGCGGACATTGGTCGGATATGCGTGCGGCCGGCGTGCGGGTCGCCGCGGGTCTGCCCGTCGGCAATCCGCTGCTCCGTCCATTCCTTGGCCGCATTGATCTGCGCAATCATCGCAAGATCGTCGTGATCGACGATCGCGTCACCTACTGCGGCAGCCAGAACTGCGCCGATCCCGAATTCCTGGTCAAGGCGAAGTACGCTCCGTGGGTCGACGCGGTGATGCGCTTCGAGGGGCCCATCGCCCGCCAGAACCAGTTCCTGTTCGCGAGCGACTGGATGACGTACGTGGATGAGAACCTCGACGATATTCTGAGTCGGCCGCTGCCATCGCCCGCCTCGCGAGGGGCGCCTGCACAGGTCATCGGCACGGGCCCGACGGTGCGCTACTCGGCTATGCCCGAGATGTTCGCGTCGCTCCTGTTTGCGGCTCGTCGCGACGTTGTCCTCACCACTCCCTACTTCGTGCCTGACGAGGCGCTGCAGAATGCGTTGTGTACGACCGCCTACCGAGGAATCGACACCACAATCGTCTTTCCCGCCAGGAACGATTCATGGATTGTCGGAGCGGCAAGCCGCAGCTACTACGCCGACCTGCTCGCCGCCGGGGTCAAGATCTACGAGTACGAGGGGGGACTCCTGCACACGAAGTCAGTGACGCTGGATGACGAGATTACGCTGATCGGCTCCGCGAACATGGACCGCCGCAGCTTCGAGCTCAACTACGAGAACAATATCCTGCTTCACGACCCCGCGATTACCATTGCGATGCGCGAGCGTCAGCGCAACTACATCGCGCGGTCGCGTTCGGTCACGAAAGAAGCGGTCGCGGCCTGGCCGATGTCACGAAGACTGTGGAATAACCTCATCGCGACGCTTGGGCCCGTGCTTTGACAGCGTCACTACCGGAGCCGATCCAACGGCGGCATTATGGAAGATTGCGCAGCACGCGAGCTTCTGGCGGGTGACTCGTTGCTGGAGCCTTCGCGCGCGGCAGAGAACGAAAGTGCGCCAAACGGACTTATGGACGGCCCTCCACTGGCTCGCTAAGGTCGATAACGCAGCGCGTCTACGACAACGCTGAACGCCGAGGAAGCTTGCCGGCGGCTTGGGTAGTACAAGTGAAAGCCGGGATACGTCGGGCACCATTCCTCGAGCACGCGCTTCAGCCGACCCGCTGCAATGTGAGGCAACGCGAGATCTTCCGGAAGATATGCCACGCCCAGGCCGGCCAACGCTGCATTGAGCCGCAGATTCGTACCATTGAATGTGATCTGACCTTGGACGCGTACGCTGAACTCGCGACCGCCGCGCGCGAATTCCCAGGGATATAACCCGCCTGAGGCAAGACGGAGGTTGATGCAGTTGTGCTCAGTCAGGTCCTGCGGCCTCTTCGGCGGCGGGCGCCTAGCGAAGTAGGCTGGTGTGGCAACAACTACCCAGCGCATGTCTGGCCCGATGCGCACGGCGATCATGTCGTTGGCAACCTGCTCTCCGCTCCGCACGCCAGCGTCGTATCGCTGCGCGACGATGTCGATGAATCCGAGCTCGATCGTGATCTCGACGTTGATGTCGGGATACTTCGGGAGCAGCCTTGCCAATGCGGGCGCCAGTATGGTGTTCGCGGCGTGCTCCGCGGTAGTGATGCGTATCGTGCCGGCCGGCTTGTCGCGGAGCTCGGTCAACGCCTTTAGTTCGGCTTCGATTTCATCGAAGCGGTGACCAACGCGCTCGAGAAGGCGCTCGCCCACCTGCGTCGGTGCCACGCTGCGTGTTGTCCGAGTCAGCAGCCGCAAGCCCAGCCGCTCCTCAAGCCCGCGTACGTTGTGGCTGAGCGCCGACGTTGAGACTCCGAGCTTGCCAGCCGCTTTGGTAAAGCTCCTGTCCCGTGCGACAGCCAAAAAAGCGACGAGATTATTGAAGATTTCCTTGGGCATTGTTGAGATCCGCTCAATAGTTCATGCGAATTGTCCCACTTAATCGCCGGCCTGTCGGGCGTTACGCTGTTTACGATGGAAATCGCCCTCCGCGCATCGAAAACGATGTGCCGGATGGGTATCGGGCGATGAGCGAACGGAAAGCACTTAAGGTAATGGTGAACCGATGATGAACAAGCGCAAGCTCGGAAACAGTGATCTCGAAGTCTCGGCCCTCGGGCTCGGCTGCATGGGCCTCTCCTACGGCTACGGCCCCGCGACTGACAAGCAGCAGGCTATCGCTCTGATCCGCGCCGCGGTAGAGCGT
>DATKMY010000081.1:0-8512 GCA_035541655.1 Casimicrobiaceae bacterium
CAGGGGAGGCAACGCCGCTGCGAACGACCGGCACGATAGATCGCACGGGATGCAATTCAAGCATGCGGCCTACCTCTTCTTCCTCGTGTGCGATGCCCGGTCGAGTAGCGGTCATCGCTACTCACTGAAGACTTCGCGTGCTTCGATCGCATTGCTCGCGCCGAGCCAGCAGGGACGCAAAGGACGATAAGAGAGAAGAACGGCGAGGTGGGCCGCTTTTCATAGTAATGTTTGGAGGCGGAGGTCGGAATCGAACCGGCGTAGACGGCTTTGCAGGCCGCTGCATGACCACTCTGCCACCCCGCCCGGGGCGTCGGCTGTCGCGCAAGCCGCGCAGCCGATCAAGCGAAAAGGGAGAGCCGCATTCGATCGCCAGGGCTCTCCCTCGAGAAGCTGGAGCGGGAAACGAGTCTCGAACTCGCGACCTCAACCTTGGCAAGGTTGCGCTCTACCAACTGAGCTATTCCCGCGCTGTACAGCCTTGAATTATAGCGAATTGTTCGGGCCTGTCAAAATCGGACGGCGTCCGAGCGAGCTCTAGCGGAGCACCTTGGACACGGCCTCCGCGACGTAATCGACATTGTGCTGGTTGAGCGCGGCGACGCAGATGCGCCCCGTGTCGACCGCGTAGACGCCGAACTCCTCGCGCAGACGCTGCACCTGCGCCTTGGAGAGCCCGGAGTACGAGAACATGCCGCGTTGCCCGAGCATGTAGCGGAAATCCGCGCCGGGCACGCGCTCATGCAGGCGCTCGACGAGCAGCGCGCGCATCAGCTTGATGCGGTTGCGCATCGTCGCGAGCTCTGCCTCCCACAGCGCGCGCAGCTCCGGCGAGCACAGCACCACGGTGACGATCTGGCTGCCATGTGCCGGCGGGCTCGAGTAGTTGGCACGGATGGTGCGCTTCAGCTGCGACAGCACGCGCGCCGCCTCGTCGCGATCGACGGCGACCACCGACAATGCGCCGACGCGCTCGCCGTAGAGCGAGAACGACTTCGAGAACGAGCTTGCGAGCAGCAACGGACCCGGCGTAGCGACAAACGCGCGAACCACGCTCCCGTCGGCATCGATGCCGTCGGCGAAGCCCTGGTACGCAAGGTCGAGAAAGGGCACGAGCCCGCGTCCGCGGACAACGTCGACGATTCGCGCCCACTCCGCCGCGCTCGGATCGACGCCCGTCGGATTGTGGCAGCACGCATGCAGCACGACGATGGAGCCGGCCGCAACCTTCTCCAGCGCGGAGATCATTCCGTTGAAGTCGAGCCCGCGCGTTGCCGCGTCGAAGTACGGATAGTTGTTCACCGTGAACCCCGCGCCTTCGAAGAGGGCCCGGTGGTTCTCCCAGCTCGGATCGCTGATCCACACCTGCGCTCCCGGCGCGAAGCGCCGGAGAAAATCGGCGCCGACCTTGAGCCCGCCGGTGCCGCCCAGCGCCTGCACGGTGACGGCGCGCCCGCTGGTAACGACGTCGCTCTTCGCACCGAACAACAGGTTGCGCACTTCGCGGTCGTACGCGGGTATGCCGTCGATCGGCAGATACGAGCGCGGCGCCGCGTTGTCCGTGATCTCGCGCTCGGCGCGCTTGACGCATTCGAGCAGCGGCACCTTGCCGCCCTCGTCGGTGTAGACGCCGACGCCAAGATTCACTTTGTTCGGGTTCGGATCGGCGTTGAAGGCCTCGGTGACGCCGATGATCGGGTCGCGCGGCGCGAGCTCGATAGCGGATAGCAGCGAAGGGGCGAAGGGCGCGTTCATCGATGAAGGTCGGGTTGCGGGATGAGCGCGCCCATTGTACCGCGGCAGCGGCGACCGCGCCCTCGACAACGCGCCTTGCCCCGGCTAACGTGCGACGCTTCGCCCGCTCGACGCGCACGCCGACGCATCGTCATGTCGAACATCTCGTCCACCTCCGGGACCGCGACGCCTGGGCGGCCGATTTCCTCGCTGAGGACGCTCGCGCGGATCGGCCGGTTCGTCCGCCCCTACCGGCGCCAGGTCATCTTTGCTGCAATCGCACTCGTCGTTGCCGCTGTCGCCGTGCTGGCCGTCGGCCAGGGCCTCCGAGGCGTCATCGACCACGGATTCTCGGCGGGCGACGCGCACGAGCTCGACCGGACGCTGGCGCTGATGCTCGGAGTGATCATCGTGATGGCGGCAGCGACCTACACGCGCTTCTATTTCGTGTCGTGGATCGGCGAGCGCGTCACGGCGGATTTGCGCCGCGCGGTATTCGGCCATCTGCTGACGCTGCCGCCGGGCTTCTTCGAGCTCACGCGGACCGGCGAGGCGATCTCGCGCCTCACCAACGACACCGCGATGCTCGACACGGTGATCGGGTCGAGCGCCTCGATGGCGATCCGCAACGTTTTGCTGCTGATCGGTGGCCTCGCCATGCTCGCGGTGACGAGTACGAAGCTCACACTGCTGGTGCTGGCCGGCGTGCCGATCGTCGTCGTTCCCATCGTTCTGTTCGGCCGCCGGGTGAGGAAGCTCGCCCGCGCCTCTCAGGACCGCATCGGCGACGTCGGCGCGTACGTCGACGAAGCGTTGCACGAGATCCGCACGGTGCAGGCATACGGACACGAGGAGATCGATCGGCGCGACTTCGGCGCGCGCGTCGAGGCGGCGTTCGCGACGGCGCTCGACCGGATACGCCAGCGGGCGATCCTCGTTGCCACGGTGATCACGCTGGTATTCGGCGCCGTCGGCGTCATCCTCTGGATCGGCGGGCACGACGTCGTCGCGGGTCGCTTGAGCCCGGGTGCGCTGTCGGCCTTCGTCTTTTATGCGGTGATCGTTGCTGCCGCGGTCGGCACGATCAGCGAAGTGTTCGGGGAGCTGCAGCGTGCCGCGGGGGCGACGGAACGGCTTTTCGAGCTCCTCGAAGTCGAACCGGAAATTCGCGCGCCGGATCGTCCCGTCGCGATGCCGATGCCTGCGCGCGGTACGGTCGGCTTCGAGCGCGTCTCGTTCCGCTATCCGTCCCGCCCCGATTCGGCGGCGCTCGACGACTTCTCGCTCGACGTCGTTGCGGGCGAGAAAGTCGCGCTCGTCGGACCCTCCGGCGCCGGCAAGACTACGGTATTCCAGCTTTTGTTGCGTTTCTACGATCCGCAGGCGGGGTCGGTGCGAATCGACGGCGTCGACGTCAAGGCGGCCGAACCGAGCGAGGTGCGCAGCCGCGTGGCCGTCGTTCCGCAGGAACCGGTGATCTTCGCGGCGAGCGTTCTCGACAACGTCCGCTACGGGCGTCCCGATGCAACCGCGGACGACGTGCGCCGAGCCTGCGAAGCTGCGTACGCTGCGGAATTCATTGCCGGGCTTCCGCAAGGCTATGCAAGCAATCTGGGCGAGCGCGGCGTGCGCCTCTCGGGTGGACAGCGGCAGCGGCTTGCGATCGCGCGCGCCGTTCTCGCCGATCGCCCGATCCTGCTCCTCGACGAGGCGACCAGCGCCCTCGACGCGGAAAGCGAACGCGTCGTTCAGCTCGCGCTCGAGCGGCTGATGGTCGGACGTACGGTGCTGATCATCGCGCATCGGCTCGCCACCGTGCGGCATGCGGATCGCATTGCCGTGATGGAACGCGGACGGATCGCCGCCATCGGCGCGCACGACACGCTGATTGCGCGCAGCGGCCTCTACGCGCGGCTTGCCGCGCTGCAGTTCACCGATGCGGGCCTGCGCGCGGAGGCGGCGGCGGGCACGTAAGCCGCGCAATGGCGATTTCCGCAGGCGGCTCGTCCCGGTCTCCGTGCTCCGATACCGCGAACGACTGCGCGGAGGCAACCGCCCCCCGGGCGCCGGCTGATGGCCGCTCTGATCCTCCATTGCCGGCGACAGGAACACGCTGCGGCGAGGTCCCGGATCGCAGTAAAATGTCGGGTTCGCCACGTGCGACCCAAGGCCGCCACCGCTCATGCTCGCCACGTTTCCGGGTAGTCCTTATCAGCTGTTCAAGCCGTTCGAGCCCGCGGGCGACCAGCCCGAAGCGATCGCGCGCCTCGTCGAGGGGCTCGCCGACGGGCTTGCGGTCCAGACGCTGCTCGGCGTGACGGGGTCCGGCAAGACGTACACGATGGCGAACGTCATTGCGCAGACGGGGCGGCCGGCGCTCGTCCTCGCGCCGAACAAGACGCTCGCCGCGCAGCTCTACGCGGAGTTCCGCGAA
Source organism: Casimicrobiaceae bacterium (assembly GCA_035541655.1). Lineage (GTDB taxonomy): Bacteria > Pseudomonadota > Gammaproteobacteria > Burkholderiales > Casimicrobiaceae > CAIWHR01. The sequence goes on from DATKMY010000081.1 coordinate 4,169, forward strand.
TTCTTCCCGAACAACGCCGTCGAGTACTTCGTCTCCTACTACGACTACTACCAGCCCGAAGCGTACGTTCCGTCGCGGGACCTCTACATCGAGAAGGATAGCCACATCAACGAGCACATCGAGCAGATGCGGCTCTCGGCGACGAAGGCGATTCTCGAGCGCCCGGATTGCGTGGTCGTCGCGACGGTCTCGGCGATCTATGGCATCGGCGACCCGTCCGAATATCACAACATGATCCTGCACGTGAAGGAGGGCGAGCCGATCACGCAGCGCGACGTGATCAAGCGCCTGACCGAGATGCAGTACACGCGCAACGAAGCGGACTTCCGGCGCGGAACCTTTCGCGTCCGCGGCGAGGTGATCGACGTCTTTCCGGCGGAGCACGCGGAGAACGCCGTTCGGATCGAGATGTTCGACGACACGCTCGAGCAGCTCCATCTTTTCGATCCGCTCACCGGTCATATCCGGCAGAGGATCTCGCGCTTCACCGTGTTTCCGTCGAGCCACTACGTCACTGGCAGGCAGAAAGTGCTCGAGGCGATCGAGAAGATCAAGGCCGAGCTGGTCGAGACCAGGAACCGCTTCGTCGAGCAGATGAAGCTCGTCGAGGCGCAGCGCATCGAGCAGCGAACGCGCTTCGACCTCGAGATGATGACCGAGATCGGCTTCTGCAAGGGTATCGAGAACTATTCGCGTCACCTCTCGGGGCGCGCGGCGGGCGAGCCGCCGCCGACGCTGATCGACTACCTGCCTTCGCGAGCGCTGATGTTCGTCGACGAGAGCCACGTGACGATTCCGCAGGTCGGCGGGATGTATCGCGGCGACCGCGCGCGCAAGGAGAACCTCGTCAACTATGGCTTCCGGCTGCCGTCGGCGCTCGACAATCGGCCGCTCCGCTTCGACGAGTTCGAGCGGCTCCTGCCGCAGACCATGTTCATTTCGGCCACACCGGCCGAGTACGAGCGCGCGCACTCGGGGCAGGTGGTCGAGCAGCTCGTGCGACCCACGGGGCTCGTCGATCCGGGCCTCGAGGTGCGGCCGGCGCAGACGCAGGTCGACGACCTCCTCTCGGAGATCACGCTGCGCGTCGAGCGCGAGGAGCGCGTGCTCGTGACCACGTTGACCAAACGGATGGCCGAGGACCTCACCGACTATCTGAACGAACACGGCGTGCGCGTGCGATACCTGCACTCGGACATCGACACGGTCGAGCGCGTGGAGATCATCCGCGACCTGCGGCTCGGCGAGTTCGACGTGCTGGTCGGGATCAACCTGCTGCGCGAGGGTCTCGATATTCCAGAGGTGTCGCTGGTCGCGGTGCTCGACGCCGACAAGGAAGGTTTCCTGCGCTCGGAGCGCTCGCTGATCCAGACGATCGGCCGGGCGGCGCGGCACATCAACGGGATGGCGATTCTCTACGCCGACAAGGTGACGGATTCGATGCAGGCGGCGATCGACGAAACGACGCGCCGGCGGGATAAGCAGATCGCGTGGAACGAGCGGATGGGAATCACCCCCATCGGCGTGCAGAAGCGGATCAAGGACCTGATCGACGGCGTCTACGATTCCGACGAAGGGAAGAAGCAGCTCAAGGCGGCGCAGACCCGCGCGAAGTACGAATCGATGCCCGAGAAGGACATGGAGCGGGAGCTGAGGCGGGTCGAGAAGGAGATGCTCGACGCGGCGCGCAATCTGGAGTTCGAGCGCGCGGCGCAGCTTCGCGATCGGTTGGCCGAGCTCAAGTCCGCGATGTTCGGCGTCGCGCTGCCGGACGAAGCTTGACGGCCTTTGATCGAGTTCGCGGCGCGTGGCGCAGTCCGGCCGAGCGCCGCCTGTCAGAAGCCTCTCGGCCCTCGGGCATGGTCCGCGCTGTAAAGTAGCGAGATGTTCAGGCGGCGCATCCCACCGGAGTCGTCGGTTCTCTTCGTCTGCCTCGGCAACATCTGCCGATCGCCGACGGCGGAAGGCGTGTTTCGCGCCGCGGCCGATCGAGCCGGCCTGGCGCGCAGCCTGCATGCCGATTCGGCGGGCATCGGCGACTGGCACGTGGGGCTTCCCCCGGACCCTCGCGCGATCAACGCCGCAAAGCGCCGGGGATACGACTTGAGCGCGATTCGCGGTCGGCAAATCGAGATCGCCGACTTCGCCCGATTCGGCTGGATTGTGGCGATGGACGAGTCCAACCTGAAGGCGCTCGAGGAAATGAAGCCGGCCGAATTCGGCGGCAACGTCGGTCTGCTCCTTGATTTCGCGCCGGAGCTCCGACTCCGCGAGGTTCCGGATCCGTACTACGGCGGCCCCGAAGGCTTCGAGCGCGTGCTCGATCTGGTGGAACCCGCAATACCGCGCCTCATCGCCGGGATGCGCTCGGCGATATCGCAGCGCTGAGTGCCCGCGCGGCCTGCGCCAGGCGCAGCCCTCCATCGCGGCTGCGTGCTTCCCGGCGGTGCGCTAGGCTGCCGCCGGATCCTCGCCCGCCGCGAATCGCCGCATCGCTGCCGCGAATACGTCGTACTTCGTGCGCGTCATCATCATTCTCTGGTACCACTCGACGAGGTCGCGCCATGGATCGTCGACGTTGTGCAGGCCGGAGACGAACGCGATCACCGTCCCGACCTGCGTATCGCCGGTGATCACGTGCCACCCGCCGACGGCGAGCACGACCGCCTTGCCGAAGTTCTGCGTCAGATTCATCAGGAACTTCATCGAGTAGCGCAGCTTGAAGATGCCGAGGTTCAATTCGAAGATCTCGGCGAAGCGCATTTCCTGGCGCAGCGCCTCCTCGACTTCGCTCTCTTTCGAGCGCAACGCGCCGGCGCTTGCCTGGCGCAGCATGAGGACGCGCGCCTGGACGCGCCTGTTGATCGCGCGCTGCATCACCGGCACGAAGACGAGCTGCGGCGAGAAGATCGCTAGCGTCACCAGCGCGAGCCAGGGCTGAAGGTAGAACATGTACCCGAAGACGCTCAGCAGTATCCCGGCCTGCAGCACGAGCTCGGAGACGGCGATGCCGACGAACTCGCCGATCGGATCGGGCTCGGCAAGGATCAGCGCAACGCCGACACCCTGGGCCGCGGCGCGCTGCGGGGGCAGCGAGGCGACGAGCGCGCTCGTTGCGAGACGCAGCGCGCGTGCCGCCTTTTCGCCGATCCAGCCGCGATAGACGTTCATCAACAGCTTGACCAGTCCTTCGGCGAGCACGACGCCGACGTACGCGAGCGCGAGGGCGAGCAGGTGATCGATCGCGCCGCCATAGACCATCGCGTTGAGAATCCTGCGCTGCAGCTCGAGCGGAACCGTGTTCAGGATGAACACGAGCACGGCCAGGACGCAGATCCAGAACTGGCTCCAGACACCGACCCGACGAACGAATCCGCCGAGCTTCGCCGGCATTCCTCCGAACGCGAGCGACCGCGAGAGATCGTCGGCAGGCGGCGCCCACCATCGGCTGCGGGTGGCGTGATTCACCGCGAGCGCGGCCTCGCGGCGAAGCGTTCGGCGTGCGGACCGGGCGCGGTCGCGCGGCGCCTGGGCATGCCGCGCGGCTTCGAGCGTCGGATCGGACCGCAGCGATCAGCCGGGCGGCGGATTCGCATTCTTCCGCGTTTCGACGATCTCCAACGGCTCGTCCGGGAGGGTGACGCGCGGCGGGCGCACGCGACGCGGCGCCGCGGGAGCAGGTTCGGGCTCCGCAGTGGTCATGGGTCTGAACCGCGTCTCGACGATCTCGAGCGCTGAATCGGGAGGCAGCGTACCGGATATCGGGGGTAGGTCCACGAGCGGGCGCACCGGGCGCAGGTCGGGCTGCGGCCCCGACGTCGCGGCTTCGACTCGCGGGGCGGAGTGCGACGGTTCGAAGGAGGGTGCAGCTTCGACGGCGCGAATCGCTTCCTGTGGCGCGTCATCCGTCGCGCGGGGTGCAACCTCCGGCTCGCGAGGCATGGCATCTGCCTCTCCGAGTACGACATCGCGTTCGTGATGCAACGGATCGCGGTGCTCGTGATCGCCGGCCGGATGCGCGGAGGCGGCGCTTCCCATCGGAGTTTCGGATTCGTGCTCGAGGGATAGGCTCGGACTGCGCGCTGAATCCGTGGTCAGAGCGTCCGGCGTATCGCCCGCCGACGTGGCGCGCTGGGCGTCCCGCTCGTGCCGATCGCCGCGGTCGCCGCGGCGACGACGGTCACGGCGCCTGCGGCCGCCTTCCGGTGCTTCCCCCGGGGCCGACTGCGGTTCGGCGGGCCGGACCATGCCTGGCCCGGCCGCTTCGATCGCCGGCAAGGCGGTCGCGACGATCGGTTCGTCCATTCGCTCACCCCGCGGCGCCCGGGGCTCGCGCGGTTCGCG
>DATKMY010000082.1:0-13173 GCA_035541655.1 Casimicrobiaceae bacterium
CCACGCCGGCGGCGTGGTCTCGGGGGAGCCACAACTACAGTGAGCGACGCGATGCCGCGGGACTCGTTGTCGCGCGTAGCGGACGATAAATGCAGTCGCCCCGCGAGCTCCTCAGTGGTTTCCCTTCTCGCGGGGTGGCACCGTCTGCAGATAGGCCCAGATCGACTTCAGCTCGGTGTCGCTCATCCGCGCGTAGGCCTGCCACGGCATCATGCGGCTGATGTCGGTGCCGTCCTTGCGCTTGCCTTCGCGAATCGCGCGGAGGAAATCCGCCTCGGTCCAGCCCTTGAGACCGGTCTCGTGCGGCGTCAGGTTCGCGACGATCGGCATGTCCGGGTCGCCCGCAAGCTTGCCGCCCGAGAGATTCTCGCCGTGGCAGCCGCGACAGACCTGCACGATGTGGCGTCCGAGCTCGGCGCTTTGGACGTCCGGAGGCGGCTCGACCGGGTGCGCCTTGTCGTGGTCGATCTTGAATGCGCCGAGCGCGTTAGGGTCGGTCGCGATCAGGAACGCGAACACCGGCCCCAGCTTCACCGCACCCATGTCGCGATTCACCGGCGGCAGCGAACGGATGTACGCGACGATGTCCGAGAGTTCGTGGTCGGACAGGTTGACGAAATCCACGACCGGCATCGACGAAGTGAGCCCATTGTGGCGGACGCCGTGCCGCACCGCGCGATCCCAGTCGCTCGCGGTGAAGTCTCGCGTCACGCTTCCCGCGCCGGTGGTCAGGTTGGGGGCGACCCAGCGACCGACGAGCGCTGCGTCGATGATCGTCGCGCCGCCTAGATCCTGGCCGTGGCATCCCTTGCAGCCGGTCCGACTATCGACGAGGTGCTCCCCGCGGCGGACAGCGCGTGCGAGGGCGAGCGCCTGCGGATCGACGCCGCGCAGCGGATCGCTTGCCGTGGCGCCGCCGGCGACGCGCTCAGCGCTCAGTGCCGCGAGTTCGTCTTCGCGCAGCGGGAAGGGAATCGGGAAGTCTGCAGCATGCGTCGTCCACTTCGTTTCATACCGGCTCATTGCCACCTGGTACGCCCAGAAACAGGCGGCGAGGGCGACGGCGACAACGGCGGCCAGAGCCCACGCTGCGTACCTCAGGATCCGCTTCACCCAAACGCTCGGGACGGCGGCTACTTCCACCTCTTGCCGAGCGCTTCGAGGCCGGCTTTGCCGAGATCTTCGGGAACCATCGCGACCCGGAAGCGGCAGGTCGCGTTGAACTTGAGAAAGAACGGCTCGGCGTACGAGGGGATCCGCGACTGATCTGCGATCTCTACGATGAGTATCGTGCAACGCTGGCCGCCTTCCTCGACGAAGTACGTCGCTTCGGGCTTCAGCTCGGCGAGAATGTCCTGGATGATCTTCCCGACCTCGCCCGAGCGCACCAGGCTGTTGAACGGCTCGTTCGGGATCGAAGCGGTGAGCATCATGCGCATGGCATTCCTCCTTCGGTTGTCATCGAGCGAGCAGGATACTTGGTTCTCCGCGCGGCAGCGATTCGACCGGTTGCGTGGGCCCATGTTCGATCACCCTCGCGCAAACGCAGAGACGACGTTCCATTTCGAGCGCCCGAACAGCAATTCATCTTGTCTCCGGCCTGCGCAGCGGAATCCACTGGGGAAGCATCGACGTTAGCACGTCGTCCCCGAGTACGAAATGGTGAAAGAGCGCCGCCAGCGCGTGGAAGCCGGCGATCCACAGAATGGTGTCGCCAAGCCATGTGTGAATGCGCGCGACGATCGCTCCGCTGTCGTGCGCGAGCGGGAGCGCGGGTGGTATCTCGACGCCGGCGAGGAGCGTGAGCGGATGGCCCTCGAGCCACGCGCCCGTGATCGCCGCGAGCGGGACGGCGAACAGCAGCGTGTAGAGCGCGCCATGGGTCGTTCGTGCGACGATTCGCACCCAGCCAGCGCCCCGCGGAGCGGGACGCCTGTCGAACGTCCGCCACAGCAGGCGTAGCGTAGCGAGGGCCAGCACCGTCAACCCGAGCGTCTCGTGCAACTGCCGGTCGAAATCGCGCGCAGCGGAATACACGCGCTGTTCCGATCCTCCGGGTCCGTAAATGAACGCGATCAGCACGAGGATCGCCGTTGCCCAGTGGAGTGCTCGAGCGAGTCCGCTGTAGCGTTCCGTCATCGCATCGCCGCGCCGACGGTCCGCCGGACCGCAATCCCCGAAGGATCGAAGCCCTCGAGGCAGAACACGTTGATGCCGAAATAGTCGGGCGTCACGCGCTTGCGGTGAAACGGATAGATTCCGCACGTCCTGCAGAAGTAGTGCCGAGCGGTCATCGTGTGGAATCGGTATTCGGCGAGCGAATCCTCGCCGGCGAGCAGCCTGAACGCGCTCTCGTGAACCTTCACCATCAGCGCGTTCTTGCGCCGGCAGATCGAGCAGTCGCAGGTCGTGAGCTCGGGGAAGTCGGACTCGATCTCGAAGCGCACGTTGCCGCAGTGGCAGCTGCCGACGTACTTTCGCAGCGCGCGTGTCATGGTGCCGTTCATGGTTTGCGGATGACCGGATCAGGTTGCCTCGTCCACGGCGCGGCCAGACGGTCTGCCGGCCGCCGCAGCGATCGACAGGAGGTTCCGGTGCCGCGCCGTCAAGCCTTGAGCTGGTCGCGTATCGGTAGCTGTCTTATCCGCTTCCCCGTCGCCGCGTAGATCGCGTTGCAGAGCGCGGGCAGGACCGGCGGCACACCCGGCTCGCCGACGCCGCCCAGCGGCTTGTTGTAGTCGCCCGGGACGATGTGCACGTGGATCTCGCGCGGCGCAGCCGTGATCCGCGTCACCTCGTACTGGTGGAAATTGTCCTGCTGCGCGCGGCCGGTCTTGAACGTGATCTCGCCCAGCGTCGCTGCGGCGACACCCATCACGCACGCGCCCTCCATCTGCGCGCGGACGCGTTCCGGGTTGACCGTCGCGCCGCAGTCGACGGCGATGTCGACGCGCGGAATCGTGAGCTCGCCCTTCGCGTCGACCGCCGCCTGGACGACGGCGGCGACGTAGGTGACGAAGCTGTAGTGCGCGGCGATGCCCATGCCGCTGCCTTTGGGCATCGACTTGCCCCAGCCTGCCTCCTTCGCTGCGAGCTCGGCGACGGCGCGGAGCCGGCCGGTATCGACCGGATAGCGCTCGGGCGATTCGCCGTGGTTCCACGTGTCCGAAAGCATTTGCGGAGAGACCACGCGCGGCGGCCCGATCACTTCGAGCAGGAAATCCTTCTGATCGCGTCCGGCAGCCGCAGCGAGCTCGGCGACGAACGATTGCACGGCGAACGCGTGCGGGATGTTCGACACCGAACGGAACCAGCCGATGCGCGTGTGTGCGACGGCCTCGGGATTTTCGATCCGGATGTTGGGGATCGCAAAGGGCACGTTGATGACGCCCATTCCGAGCTCCCAATTGGCCTCCCGATTGGCTCCCGCATCGAACGTCGACATGATCGTCGGTGCGACGCTGCGATGCAGCCACGCGACGGGCTTTCCCTGCGCATCGACGCCTGCTTCGAGATGCTCGACCGAGACCGTGTGGAAGTAGTCGTTGTGCAGATCGTCGTCGCGCGTCCAGACGACCTTGACCGGCTTGCCGTCCATTGCTTTCGACAGCACCGCTGCCTCGACGCCGTAGTCGGGTTTCGACTTGCGGCCGAATCCGCCGCCGAGCAGCGTCACATGCACGGTCACGTTTTCGACCGGCATGCCGAGGCGCTTCGCGACCAGGTCGCGCGCGACCTGCGGCGACTGGAAGCAACCCCAGACTTCGCACTTGCCGCCCGCGATGCGCGCGCTCGCCGCCGGAGGCTCCATCGATGCGTGCGCAAGGTGTGGACAGTAATACTCGGCGGTGATCCGCTTCGCTGCGGCCGCCGCCGCGGCGGTGAAGTCGCCGTCGTTGCGGACGACCGGCCCGGGCTTGCGGGCCGCCTCCTCGAGCGTTGCCCGGTAGGCGACCGAATCGTAGCTTGCGTTCGGGCCGTCGTCCCAGACGATCTTCAGTGCGTTGCGTCCCTGGATCGCAGCCCAGGTGTTGCGCCCGATGACCGCAACGCCGCCGAGCGGGTTGAAATTGGGCGCGCCGGGCGTCGGGTCGATCTTGACGACACGTATCACCCCGGGGACCTTGAGCGCTGCGGAATCGTCGACGCTCACGACCTTGCCGCCGTAGACCTGGGGACGCGCGACGACCGCGTAGAGCATTCCCGGAACACGCGTGTCCTGCGCGTACTGCGAGTTACCCGTGACGATGTCCGGCGCGTCGACGAGCCTCAGCTTGCCGGTGCCGATGTAACGGAACTGCGACGGCTCTTTGAGCTTGATGGCATCGGCGGCGGGAACCGGCATGCTCGCCGCAGCCTTGGTGAGCGCGCCGTAGCCCAGATGCCGACCGGTCTTCGTGTGGATGACTTCGCCGTTCTTCGCCGCCACTTCGCTGGCGGGCACTTTCCATTGCAGGGCGGCCGCGGCTTCCAGCATCTGGCGCGCGGCGGCGCCGCAACGGCGCATCGGCATGAAGAAGTGCCGAGTGCTTCGCGAGCCGTCGGTGTCCTGGTTTCCATACTTCACTTCGTCGCCCGGCGCTTGCACGACACGCACCTTGCTCCAGTCGGCTTCGAGCTCGTCGGCGACGATCATCGGCATCCCGGTGCGCACGCCCTGGCCCATCTCCGAGCGATGGCAGACGATGCTGACGACCCCGTCCTGGCCGATCGCGACGAACACGAGCGGATTGTCGACCCAGCCGTGCGGCATTCCGTCGGCACCGTACTTGGGCGGATCGGCGGCGCGCGCCGCTGCAGGGAATCCGGCGACCAGCACGAATCCGCCGAGTGCCGATGCGCCGCGCAGAAAGCGGCGCCGGCTGACGTTGGCGATGACGAGCGGCGCATCGATCGGCTCGGTGTTCAGCGCTGCGGACAGTTCACGAGGCGCGTTCATGCCGTCGCTCCTTTCTCGCCCGCCGCCCGCTTGATGGCGGCGCGGATGCGGCCGTACGTTCCACAACGGCAGATATTGCCGGCCATCGCCTCGTCGATGTCGGCATCGGAGGGTTTCGGTTTGTGCTTCAGCAGCGCGGTCGCCGACATGATCTGCCCCGCCTGGCAGTAGCCGCATTGCGGCACGCCCATTTCGATCCAAGCGGTCTGCACGGCCCTGTCGACCTTGTCCGCGCCGATCGCCTCGATCGTGACGACCTTCTTGCCCGCGAGCGTGGAGATCGGCGTGACGCACGCGCGTCCGGGCTGGCCGTCGATGTGAATCGTGCAAGCGCCGCACAGCGCCATCCCGCAGCCGAACTTGGTCCCCGTCATTCCGAGCTCGTCGCGGAGCACCCAGAGGAGCGGCGTGTCGCCGGGCACGTCGACGTCGTGCTGCTTGCCGTTGATGTTGAGTTTGGTCACGGTGATCTCCTTCCGGGGCGAAGGTCCGCCGATTGGGGGCCGCGACGCAACGATCGTCCCCGCGTTCTGGGTCCGCGACAAAAGCATACGCTCGTTGGAGCGAGCGTCAAACAGCCGATGGGGACGGGGCGCGCGTCGCGCGCTTACGGCTGCTTCGCGGCGCGGGACGCAGCGTATGCGTCACGAAAGTCGATGGGCGGCGCAGTTACAGCCACATACTCGAACGGGACCGTTCCGGTGTTCCGGAAGCCGTGCACGTCGCCGTCGGTGAAGCGGACGACGTCGCCTTCGGCAAAGGCCAGCGTCGCGTCGTTCGCGAGAAGCAGGAGGCCCGCGCCGCGCAGCGCGATCCACACCTGTTCCGACGTCGCGTGCCGATGCCGCGAGTTCACTGCTCCGGGGTCCACGACGACCTTCGTGATCGTGACGCGCACGGAGGCGGAGTTCCCGGGAAACAGCAGCTGATGCGAGGCGATGCCGGGCATGGTCAATACAGGAATCTGGTCGCGTCGAATGATTTCCATCGGGACGGCCTACGCCGCGGCGATCCGGACGAGCTTCAGGCGGCCGGACGCGCCGCCCTTGATCGACACGGTGGACTTCGGGCATCGGAAGCGCCTTGCAACCAGCGCGATCAGCTCTTCGTTTGCCCTGCCGTCGACAGGTGCGGCCTTCACATGCGCGAGCCACGTTCCGTCCTCGCCTCGCTCGAGCGTGCTGGCGCGCGCATTGGGCTTCACCCTGACCTGAATGACGAGCGCTGCCGGCGTGGCCATCGACACCGCCTCACGGGAATTCGCGCGCCTCACCGCTGCGATGCTAGCCGCGCGACGTCGGCAAGGCGAGATTCGGCCGGGGTCCGAACTCCGGCTTTCCGGAGCCGCCCTTGGCGATCAGCTCGAGCGCAGTCGCGAGCGCGGTGGCGAGCTGGCGGTCGCGGTGCGCGGCGGCGTCTTGCGGCGCATTGTCGACCTCGATCTGCGGCTCGGTGCCGTAGTTCTCGACGCCCCAGCCCACGTCGCGGAACCAGAACGAGAACTCGGGCTGCGTCGTCTCGGTGCCGTCGACTAGCGTATGCCGCGGCCAGATTCCGATCACGCCGCCCCAGGTCCGCGTTCCGACGAGCGGGCCGATACCCATCAGCTTGAAGCTGTGCGAGAAGATGTCGCCGTCGGAGCCCGCATGCTCGTTCGTCAGCGCCACCACCGGCCCGGCGACGGCTTCGTCGGGATATGGCGTCGTGCCGCTCCAGCGCGACTGCGCGTAGCCGATCCTGCGGCGCGCGACCTTTTCGAGCAGAAGCTGCGACACATGGCCGCCACGGTTGTAGCGGACGTCGACGATCAGCGCGTCGCGGTCGCACTCGGTCGCGAAGTAGCGATGAAACTCGGCGAACCCCGCCGACATCATGTCGGGGAGGTGGAAATAGCCGACGCGCCCGTTCGACGCCTCGTGGACCCACGTGCGATTGCGTTCGACCCATTCCCGGTAGCGCGCCGGGACTTCGTCGGCGAGCGTGGTGACGAGCACGGTGCGCGTCGCATCGCTGCCGTCCGCGGCCCCGAGCGTCAGCTCGACCTTCGTGCCTGCCTGATGCACGAGAAGCGCTTGCGGCGGCGTGTCGCGGGACACGGGCCGCGCGTTGACGGCGATAATTCGCTCGCCGACCTTCGCCTCGACGCCCACCGCATTGAGCGGAGAATCGGCAGCGGCATCCCAGGTGTCCCCACGGACGATCCGAGTGATCGTGTAGCTCTTGCCGTCGGCAGCGAGCTCGACGTCGGCAGCGAGATAGCCGAGCGCGATGGACGGCGGGCGCCGATGATCGCCGCCCGCTTCGTAAGCATGCGACGTGCCGAGCTCGCCCTGCATCTCCCAGACCAGATCGGAGAGCTCGCCGCGCGTCCCGACGCGGTCGAGCAGCGGTGCGTACTTGCGGTAGACGGCTTCCCAATCCACGCCCGACATGTCGGGCACCCAGAACTGATCGCGCTGCAGCCGCCAGACTTCGTGCAGCATCTGCCGCCACTCGCTGCGCGGATCGACGGAGATGCGGATGCGACCGAGATCGATCCAGCCCGTCTTGCGCGACGGCGCATCGGACGACGTTTCGGCGTCGCGCCGCGCGTCGCGGTGCCTGAACGCTGAGATCGCGCGCAGGCGCTTGCCCTCGCGGTAGACGACGGTCACGTGGTCGTCGGCCACCGTGAATGCGTCGACCTTGTCGATCAGCGTCTCTGTGCGCAGCGTGGAGAATTCGAAGATCTCGAGCCTGCCCGGCGATTCCTTGTGCCCGCCGCGGCCGTGCGCGCCCAGGATCGGCATCGATGTCCACAGTACCTTGCCGCCCGCAGCGCCGGCGATCTGCGCGTAGCGGCCTTCGGCAACCGGGAACGGCGCGATGCGCTGTGCAATGCCGTCGAGGTCGACCTTGATCGACGACGGCTCGCTGCCCGCGCCGGCGGCCTTTGCCGGGTCCTCGGGTTTCAGGCCTTTCGGCGCGGGATCGAACGGAGGGCGCCCGCCTGCGGCGAGAGCAATCAGATAAGGCCGCGCCGCGCGGGGGAAGGAGAGCTCGAATTGGACGTTGTCGTAGACCGGATCGAACGTGCGCACCGAGAGGAAATAGAGATAGCGTCCTTCGGAATCGAATGCCGGGCTGTAATCGCGGAACTCCGGATCGGTCGCGAGCGCGCTCTTCGCGTTCTTCGCGTCGTGGAGCTTGATCGCGCAGTGCCTGAAGGTCGTCCAGAATGTGTAAGCGAGCCACGCGCCGTCCGGCGACCACGCGAGATCCTCGGTGCGTCCGGCGTCGCTCCGATCGATCACTCGCACCTCGCCGCTCCCGACGTCTCCGATCAGCACCTCGTTGCGATGGTTGGCGATCGCGACGAGCTTGCCGCGCGGCGCCGCGCGCATCGCGACCACGCGTCCGATGTCCCAGGGGAGCGTGCGCGCGACACCGTTCTCCCATACTTCGACACGCTCTTCGCGAGTCGCATCGCCGACGGCGACGAGCGTCGCGCCGTCGTCGAGCCACTGCGGGAGGCGATGGCGCGCGCCATCCGCACCGAGCTGGCGCACCGCGCCTTCCCACAGCGGGAACGCGAACACCTTGCCGCGCGCATCCACGGCGAGCGAGTGTCCTGACGGATGGACGTGGAACGAGCCGAGATGCTCGGCGGCAGCGACGAACTTGCGCGCCGCCTGCGTCCGATGCGACGGAACCTCGATCGCGATCGGCGACGCCCGGTTCTGCCCCGGATCGAACAGATGAACCCGGGCTCCGCATTGATAGACGATGCGCTCGCCGTCGGTTTGCGCGTACCGGACGAAATAATCGTCGTGCTGCGTGTGGCGGCTGACGTCGGACCCGTCGGGCCGGCACGAATAGAGATTGCCCACGCCGTCGCCGTCGGACACGTAGTAGATGCGCTCCCCGAGCCACATCGGGCAGGTGAGGTTGCCCTCGAGCTCCGTCAACCGGCGGAACGTACCCGTGCCGGCAGCGTCGATCCACAGGTGTCCTGCCGTGCCGCCGCGATAGCGTTTCCAGCGTCCGGGATCTGCGGTATTGCGGCCGATGACCATGGCGCCGCCGGGGCCTTCGGAGAGGTGGTTGACCTGTCCCAGCTCCAGCATCCTCGGCAACCCCCCGGCCGGCGCCAGCGTGAACGCGCGGTAGTTGCGGAAGAAGGGCTGTCCGTAGGTCGAAACGAACAGGATCTCGCCTGCGCGAGTCCATCCACGCACCTGCACGTCGGGGCCGAGCCACGTCATCCGGCGCGCGGGACCGCCGCCGGACTCCATCAGGTAGATCTCGGGATGCTGCTCGTCGCGTCCCGTGAAAGCGATCCAGCGGCCATCTGCGGACAGGCACGGCGTCGATGGCTCGGACAGGCCGGCGGTCAAACGGCGCGCGACGCCGCCGGAAGCGGCGACCGACCAAAGGTCGTCGTCGCAGACGAACACGATCGTGTCGCGGTGCAGCGTAGGTTGGCGCAGATAACCTTGATCGCTCATGAGTTCTGTCCGGGTTGCGGAGAAGGGGGGCGCATAGCGCGCGTCCCGGGTGCGGGCGGAATGCGAATCGAGGGATCTGCCTGCACGACGGCTTGTGGGCGGCCGGAGGCGGGATTCTACTTGGGAATTCGCTCGGCGTCGTGAGGCGCCCGACGGCGCTTGCGCCGGGATTCGACCGGCGTCGCGAGCGGTCACAGTAGAATGCGCGACCTGTCGAATTCCAGCTGCAAAGACACGCTCATGACGACCGAACTCCTCGATTGCATAGAACGCGAGACCGGCCCTCATCCGGATGCCGCTGTCATCTGGATGCACGGGCTCGGTGCCGACGGCAACGACTTCGTGCCAGTGGTGAACGAGATGCGGCTACCCGCCTCGGCGGCGATCCGGTTCGTTTTTCCGCACGCGCCCGTGCGGCCCGTGACGCTCAACAACGGCTTCCGGATGCGCGCGTGGTACGACATCGCGCCGGGCGACATCACCAGTCGCGCCGACATCGCCGGCGTGCGCCAATCGCAGGCGCAGACCGAAGCGCTGATCGCGCGCGAGAAGGCGCGCGGGATCGCCGCGCGGCGCATCGTCCTCGCCGGTTTCTCGCAGGGCGGCGTCATCGCGATCCACACCGGCGTGCGCCATGCCGAGCGGCTCGCTGGAATCGTTGCGCTGTCGACGTACGTCGTTCAGCCGGACAAGCTCGCCGCCGAGGGCTCGCCGGCGAACAAGGATGTTCCGATCTTCATGGCGCATGGAACCCACGATCCGATGATCCGGCCGGAGTGGGGTGACGCGTCGCGTCGCGCGCTCGTCGCCGCCGGCTACAACGTCGAGTGGCACACCTACCCGATGCCGCACTCGGTCGTGCTCGAGGAGATCGACGCGATCAAGGCGTTCTTGCTGAAGGTGCTCGCGCCGTCGCGCAGACCTTGATCGCTACGCCGCTGTCGCATCACTTGTTCATCAGCAGGTTCGGCAGCCAGAGCGTGAGCGGCGGCCACACGGTGATCGCGACCAGCACGACGAGCAGCGGGACAAGCCAGGGCAGGATCGCGCGCGAGATCTGCTCGAAAGTCACCTCGGCGATACGCGCCATCACGAACAGTACGACGCCGATCGGCGGATGGATCGTTCCGAGGATCAGGTTGAAGATCATGATCAGTCCGAAGTGCACAGGGTCGATGCCGAACCCGATGGCAGCCGGCACGAGGATCGGGATCAGGATGAGCATTGCCGCGAGCACCTCCATGAAGCAGCCGACCGCGAGAAGGAGGAGATTCACCGCGAGCAGGAACACGAGGGGCTGGTGGATCGCGGCGACGAGCGCCGGCGCGACCGTCTGCGGAATCCGCGACAGCGACAGGCACCAGCCCAGCGCGCCGGCGACCATCACGAGCACGGCGACGATGCCCGTCGTCTCCGCGGTGTTGATGAGGATCGCCGGCAGGTCGGCGACGCGCAGCGTCCGGTAGACGACGAAACCGAGGAAGAGCGCGTAGAGGTCGGCGACCGCCGCCGCCTCGGTGGGCGTGAAGAGACCGCTGAACATACCGCCGAGCAGAATCACCGGTGCGAGCAGCGCGAAAAACGCTTTCTTGAACGCGTCCCGCACATCGGGCAGCCCGCGGAACGTGCCGCGCGGCAGTCCCTGGCGCGGCGCGAGGACCGCAACGAGGATCATCAGCGAGACGCCCATCAACACGCCGGGGATGACGCCTGCGAGAAAGAGCCGCCCGACCGAGACGTCGGCGCCCACGCCGTAGATCACCATCGGCAGGCTCGGCGGAATGATCGGCCCGATCGTCGCCGCCGCCGCGCTGATCGCAGCCGCGGTCTCCGGTCGATAGCCGGCCTTCTTCATCGCGCGCACTTCGACGGCGCCGGTGCCTGCGGCGTCGGCGACCGCCGATCCGACCATCCCGGCGAAGATCATTGAGGACAGGATGCTCGCGTGCGCGTAGCCGCCGCGGAGCGCCCCGACCACGGACGTCGCGAAGCGTACGATGCGGTCGGTGAGCTTCGCCGCGCCGAGAAGGTTGCCCATCAGGACGAAGAGCGGCGCGGCAACGAGCGGGAACGAGTTCATCGCCTGCGCCATCTTCTGCGGGACGATCGTCGGCGAGACGCCGGTGCCGATCACGAAAGCGAGCGCGGCGAGACCCATCGACGCGTAGAGCGGCAGGCCGAGCAGAATCGCCGCGAACCACACGACAACGATCTCGACGATCAGGTGGCCGCTCACGCGCTTGGGCCCTCGACCCTCGCCGACTCGCCGCTTGCTCGCAGCGAGAACGCTGCGACGAGCTCGTGGAGCGCCTGGGCGAGCGTCACTGCGCCCGCGGGAAGCAGCGGCACGTACATCCACGCCATCGCAATCGGAAGCGTGGTCGCCTCGAGGTCGCGGTTCTTCGCGACGAGGCCGACGCCGTAGACGAGGATCAGCGCGCCGAAGAGCAACATTGCGAGCTGGAGCGTGACCTCGACGGCGCGATGAACGCGAAAGGGCAGCAGATCCTGGAAGAATCGGATGCGGACGTGCAGCCGCTTGCGGCTGGCGACGATCCAGCCCGCGACCGCGAGCCAGACCATCAGGAAGCGCGCAAGCTCGTCGGTCCAGATCAGCGGATCGCCCAGCGAGCGCGTGATCGCGCCGAGGGAGACATCGGCGAGGAGAGCGACGACGAGTGCGCCGGCAACGATCGCCGCCGCCTGGTCGAATGCGCCGACGAGACGGCGAAGCATCAGCAGTCCCGCGCGCCGTGCGGCTCAGGCGACCCGCGCGATCGCGGCGGCCGCGCGCGGCGTCGAGCAGGCTGCATCGGCAATCGCGCGTTCAGTACGCGGCGATGCGCTCCCAGAGTCCCTTGCCCCATTTGGCTTCGAACTTGGGCGGCACGGCCGCGAGCACCGGCTTGCGGAAGCTCTCGACGTCGGGCTGGATCACCGCCATCCCGCCGGCCTTGAACGTGTCGACGAGCTTCGCTTCCTGCGCGAGGATCTCGCTGTCCTGCACCAGCTCATGCGTGTCGAGCGCGCTCTTGAGAGCGGCCCGCTGTTTCGCGTCGAGCGATTGCCACGCGCCTTCGTTGATCGCGATCAGACGCGGGGTGATGATGTGGCCGGTGAGCACGAGGTACTTCTGCACCTCGAAGAACTTCGCGCTCTGGATGGTCGGCAACGGGTTCTCCTCGCCGTCGACGACGCCCTGGGAGAGCGCGAGATAGAGCTCGCCGAAGTTGAGCGGCGTCGGCCGCGCGCCCCAGGCCTCCGCCATCGCGCGGAACGTGTCGACCTCGGGAATGCGCAGCTTGAAGCCCTTCATGTCGTCGACGGTGTTGATCGCCTTCGTGCCCGAGGTCACGTGCCGCTTGCCGTAGTACGTGACGCCGATCACGCGCATCTGCCGCTTCGCGACGAGCATCGTCGACATCTCCTCCATCACCGGCGACGTGCAGGCGCGGCGCATGTGCTGCGCGTCGCGCCACAGATACGGCGCCTCAAGGATCGAGAACTGCGGAACGAACTGGCCGAACTGCGCCGCGCCCTCGTCGACGATCTGGACGGCGCCGCTCGAAGTCGCTTCAATCAGGTCGCGCGACGACCCGAGCTGTCCGGCGGGAAAGGTCTGGATGTCGACCGCTCCGCCGGTTTGCTCGCGCACCTGCTTCGCGACGCGCTCCATCATCACCACGGCAGGGTGGTTGGCCGGCAGGACGGACGCCCAGCGCAGGGTCGTTGCTGCCTTTGCACGCG
>DATKMY010000083.1:0-6452 GCA_035541655.1 Casimicrobiaceae bacterium
GAGCCGCCGTATCCGTTCGTCGCCTTCTTGCGGACCGAACGCGAGCGTGTACGGGAACAGTATCGGGTTCTGGCCGATGGTCCAGCTGCGCGTGTCCTCGCTCTTGTCGGATTCGAGCGTGCCCTTCGTAAAGCCGAACTCGTTATAGATCGGCCGCCACTTCAAGAATGCGCCGCGCGCGCGCATCGCGTCGAAGTCGCGCATCGTCGCGTTGTAACGCGCTTCGGGATCCTCGTGCGGCAGGCCTTTGCGCTCGCGCACATACTTGAACAGCGCCCCGTGCAGGTAGACCGAGTGGCCAAGGTCACCGCGGTTCTCCATGTTCTGGAGCCAATTGCATGGCAGCTGGTGGGCGAGAATTTGGCGGAAGCCATCCTCCCGCACGAACAAGTTCCAGCGCGGCAAGAGCGGTGTGGGCTCGGGCCCGAGATACGCCCAGATCAGGCCGCCCATCTCCTGGACGGGATACGCCTTGATCCGAATCCGGTCCTTGAGCGTGTGATTCGGCGGTTCGAGGGGCTGATCGAGGCAGCGGCCTTCTCGGTCGAAGAGCCAGCCGTGATAGCAGCAGCGCAGCCCGCGCGCGTCAGGGATACCGAGGTGCAAGCTCGCGCAGCGGTGCGGGCAGCGCTCCTGAACGAGGCCGAGCTCACCGCTGCGGTCGCGGAACAACGTGAGGTCCTCGCAGAGGATGCGAACCTTGCGCACGGGATTCTCGCGCAGCAACGCGTCGGGGTAGATCGGGTGCCAATAGCGGCGCAGGAGCTCGCCGCACGGCGTGCCGGGGCCGACACGAGTGAGTAGCGTGTTCTCTTCGGAGCTGATCATGCGGTTGTGGCTTGCGTTGGGTTGCGACGGAGGTAGCCGACGAGAAGCCGCGCCGCGTGACGCAGCGTCGCTTCGTCGCGATAGCCGAGAAAGAGACGTCGTTTGGCCCACGCCTCGTTGATCGCGACACTGCGCAGGCCCAATCGTTCCAGATAGCGGCGCGCCGCCGCCTCCGGGAGAATCCCGATGCCCAGCCCCGCAGCGACCATGCGGCACATCGTCTCGACGCCGCGGACTTGGATCTTGAAGTTCGGCGTCCGGCCGAGTTGGCTGCTCTCGTAATCCACGCGCGCCGCGAGCGGCGTGCCGGACTGCATGCCGACGAAGTCGTATGTGAGAGCCTCGGCGAGCGTCGTCCTCTTCGTGTGCGTAAGCGGGTGACCCTCGGGCACGATGACGACGAGCTCCTCCTCGCAATAGACGCTCGTTTGTAAGCCGTTGCTGTTCATTGCGTCGACGAAGATGCCGATGTCCGCCCGGTTCTCGCGCACCGCCTTGATGATGTCCGAGCTGTCGCGCTCCTCGAGCTCCACCGTGATGTCTTGATTCGCCTGGATGAAGCTCGAGAGCTGCTCCGGAAGGTGCTCGCTGATCGCGGCGGGGCTCACCCAGAGCCGCACGTGGCTTTGGCCGCCCGCACCGATCTGCTCGATGTTGCGGTGCAGGAGCTCCACGTTCTCCAAGATGCTCAGGATGTTGTGGAAGATCGCTTGGCCGGCTTCGGTGAGCGCAACGCCCTGAGGCAGCCGCGAAAAGATCGCGACGCCGACATAGCTCTCGAAGTCCGCAATGCGCTTGCTGGCCGCCGCGAGCGCGAGGTTCATGGCTTTCGCGCCCGCGGAGATGCTGCCCGCGCGCACGACGCTCACGATCAACGCGAGCGTGACGAAATTGAAGCGCGACGGGTTGAGCTCGCGCGCGCGCAACGAGCGCGTTTGGCGGGATATGGATGACACGGCTCGGTTAAGTACCCCCGCTGCGGCCGGCAGCCGCGCCTGATAGATCCGCCGGACTAGACGCCTTTCAATTATGACGCACGAATTGAACGCTGCCTGCCCCATTAGCTCTCGAGATTCCAGTACGCGAAGCCGACGCCGACCGGCGAGGCATTGATGTCGACGTAGTCGACGACCGTGCCCGGCACGCCGTCGACCGCCGCGGCCGCCGCGATCCAGTTACGGATCTCGCCGACGCCGCTGCCGAGACCGAACACCATCCCCGTGCCACCGCTCGCGCGCTCGACTTCGGCGGCTTGCGCCGGATCGAACTCCGGCTGCCGTGAATCGAATATGTCGGCCATGCCATGGGCGTCGCCGCGAGCCAGCGCCTCGAGGATCCGGCGGTCGAAGGCTTGGTCGATGTAGGCGTTCGGCTCCATCGGCGTGTGCCAAAGACCGCCCGATCCGATCACCGCGACGCGGGTGTCGCCGGGCCACGCGTCGATGATCTCCCGAACTGCTCGGCCGAGCTCATAGCACCGGCGCCCCGAGGGCTGTGGGCCGTAATAGCAATTGATGTAGAAGGGCACGACCGGGAGCGCGGGCCCAAACCCGAGGGACTCGACCGGCCGCGTAAACGCGTGCCCGATGCCGTGGCCGTTGCTGCTCGCGCTGAACGCCATGTCGAAGCGCCGCGACACGAGCCCCGCGACCAGCGTCCGCCCGAGCGCCGGATGCCCTGTCAGCGTGATCCAATGCTCCGGCGTCTTCGGTCTCGCGGGGCGGTCGCGGCCGACGGGCAGACCGAAGAACGGCGAGATTCGGTAGCCCGATATTTTCTCGCCGATGAACACGCAGAACGCCGGCAAGTTGCTGAAGTCGAACTGCTCGAGCTGATCGTCGCCGAAAATCAGCAGCACGTCCGGACGAGAGTCGGCGAGCCGCGCGCGCAGAACGTCGAAAGCGCGCACACACCGTGCGTGCTTCGCATTGTTCTCGTCCGCCGAGTCGAGCGGCAGACCGGGCGCGAACGAATCGGAAGCGTTACGCGCGATTCGGGCGGCCGACCACTCGTCGGGCGCCGCGTATAGGAAAGGCGAATGCGACGCACAGATGATTGCGCAAACCGTCGCCATGCTGCTAGCGCGCGGGCTCCGCCGGACGGCCGACGGAGCGCGCCGGCTCGAGCGGCCCGTCGACCATCGAGTGACCCGCGACGCTGAACGTCGGAATCGGCTGGACGACGTCCCAGTGCTCCACGATCTTACCGTTCGCGACGCGATAGAGATCGACTCGAGCCGAGCCACGCGGATCGGCGCTGCTCGTCTCACGGGCGTGCGTGAGCACCAAGTCGCCATCGGCGACCACGCGCGCGATGACGGCCTTTCGGCCTTCCGCCAAACGCGATTCGAGTTGTGCGTGCTCGTACGCGACGAGCGCAGCCTTGCCTTGCTTGACGCTTGGGCTGTGCTGCACGAAATCGGCTGCGAAATACTTCTCGACGGCTTCGGCCGCCTTACGCGGGTCCGCTGCGAGTGCCGTGAACGCGGTGACCGTCGCGAGCGCGCTCTCGCGGTGCGAGGCCGGCCCGGACACTCCACAGCCAGGGTGGGCGACCGTGTCGCCGATCTTGTCGGCTTCGGACCAGGTAGCCGCACCGCCGCACCACATCGTCGCCGAGTTCAGCGGCGCGCTCGGCACCGGCTGGACCACGTCCCAATGCTCAACGAACTTGCCGCCCGCGACACGCCAGATGTCGACGAACACCCGGCCAGGGTCCTTCGGGTTCGTATAGACGTGCGACTTCAGCGCGATCAGATCGCCGTCGGCAAGCAGGTTGTCGACCACCGTGTGGTACTGATCCTCCGCGAGGAACTGTTCGGGATGCAGCTTGCGCCGATTCGCGAGGAATTCCTCGTCGCCGTGCCCGCCGTCGCCGATCTCGGCGTCGTGCTGGATCAGGCTCGCGTCGAAGTAGCGCGCCATCGCGGTCACGACGTCGCGCTCCACCATCAGGAGCCGCGCATAGTCCTCGAGAGCGTGGCGCGACTCCGCGGTGCTGCTCGCGGCCGCCGGCTCGCTCCGCTGAGCGCCGGCCGGAAACGGCACGAAAACTGCTGCCGCCAGCAGCGCGATCACTGTGTGCGCGAAGGATCTCTGCACTGTGCTGCCTCGTCACGAGCCGCACAAAACTATAGCGCGCGGCGTGACATCAGTAGTCGCGAAGTGCGAAGCAGGCTTCGTCCGCTGCGAAGCCGCCCGGAGCTCGCCGCGGCGTAACGGACGGGTCGACAGGCGACCGATTCGATCGTTCTGACCTACAATCGGGTACCCAACGCTCGCGGAGAAATCGCCGTGGCAACGATCTCGAGTACGGCCGACGCATCGGCTCGTGCGCGCACACTCGCGCCGTCGCTGCGCGAGCGAGCCGCACGCGCGGACACGCTGCGCAGGATCCCCGACGAGACGATCGACGACCTTCTAAAATCCGGCTTGCTCGGGCTCATGACGCCTCGCAAGTTCGGCGGCTCCGCGGCATCTTTCTCGGCGCTGGTCACCGCCGCCGCGGAGCTCTCCGCGGCGTGCGGGTCGAGCGGCTGGATCTTCTGCGTGTTCGCCGGTCACAACTGGGTTGTCGGGCTGTTCCCCGAACGGGCGCAGCTCGAGGTGTTCGCCAATCCGCACGCGTTGACCGCGTCCGTGTTCCGCTATCCGGCGGAGGTCACCGAGGTCGACGGCGGTTATCGCTTGACCAAAGGTAACGGCCGCTTCGCGAGCGGAATCGATCATGCCGACTGGCTGATCGCGGGCGTGTCGGTGAAGCGCGCGTCGGGACCACCCGAGCCGCGTATGTGCTTGGTGCCGATCCGCGACGTCGAGATCGTCGACGACTGGCACACCGTCGGCATGCGTGGCACCGGCAGCCGTTCCGTCCGCATCGCGGAGACGTTCATCCCCGAGCACCGGACGTGCGCAACCGCCGAGCTCATGCGCGGCACCTCGCCCGGCTCGAAACTCCATCGCGACTCACGCGCGTTCGCCGTGCCGTTCTCCGTGGGCTCCGCGCTCTGCCTAGTGGGTGCGCCGCTCGGGATGGCTCGGGGTGCGTTCGAAGCGTTCGCGACGGCGACGACTGGCCGCGTCCGCGCGCTCGATGCGGAGCAAGTCGCCGAGAGAGGCGCGCTGTTCGCGCGGCTATCGGCCGCCGGCGCCGAAATCGACGCGAGCGCGGCGCTCATCCTCGCCGACTGCGCTTACGTCGACGGTCTCGACAATCCCGAGGCGATCGGCGCAATGGACCGTGCTCGCCTGCGGCGGGACTTCGCTTACGCCGTCGATCGTAGCCGCGCAGCCGCGAACAGCCTGTTTGCCGGAGCCGGCGGCAGCGCAATCTACGATGGGGAATTCCTACAGCGCGTTTGGCGAGATCTGAACGCCGCGAGCGCGCACGTCGCGTTCTCCTGGGACGACGCCGTCAACGACTTCGGCAGAGCCGCGCTCGGTCTCGCACCGAGCCGCTTCGCCCGCGTTTGACGCGCGCGGCCGGCGCCCGGCTCGAGACACCGGCAGCCGGCATCAAGTGACGTACTTCGAATGCATGGCTTTCGAGACCGGCGCGAGCCCGGCCGCGATCCGGTCCCAGCTGGCGCCTTCGTCGGCGCTTCTGTAGACCTCGCCATCGGTGTTGGCGAGGAACAGCTCGTACGCGTCTCGCCCCGCCGCCACGCTCATCGCTTCGATCGCTGCACGTCCGTTGACGGGCAGCCCACCCGCCGCCGCGCGCCAGCTCCGGCCGCCGTCCCGGCTGCACATGACGACGGACTTGGCGGCGTGCGTCTGCCTCCAGACGTTCGGAGGAGTCGCGGCTCCCGCCACGAAGACCGTCTGCTCGTCTCGCGGCGACACGATCAGATGGTCCGGGTAACCGATCGCGAAGTCGTCGCCGGTGAGCTTGTCCCAAGATTCGCCGCCGTCCGCGCTGCGGTACACGCCCATGCCCGAGCTCATGAACAGCTTCCTCGGATCGCCGGGCGTAGGTACCAGCTTATGGATGTCGCGATACCAGCGGTCGTCGGGGCGGAAATACGCGCTCAACTCGCGCCAGGTTCGCCCCGCGTCGGTCGTCTTCAGCAGCGCGCCCTGCTCGATGCACGCGTAGTAAACGTCGGGCTCCGCGGGGTGAATTGCGATCGACTTCAGATGTGCGATGTGAGGCGGCGCCGGGAACGTCCATTTCTCACGGCCGTCCATCTCGGCGATGGCGGAACGCGCCTGCCACGTTCGACCGTAATCGACGCTGCCGTAGAGCATCACCGGCTCGGTCCCCGCGAGCAGCGTCACGGCGTCGCCGCGGACCGAGCACGCGAGCGAAAAGACGTTGGCGCGCGCGAGCTCGTGCGCGACCGGGTGCCAGCTCTCCCCCCTGTCCCCGCTGAAGAAGAGGCCTTCGCCGTGCGTCCCGGCGAAGACCCCGCCGCGCGTCGGCTCGAACAACAGCGCGCTGACGTGCCGATGCTCCAGCGTGACCGCCGAAACGGTCCAGCGCGCGGAGCGGTCGAAGTCCAAGACCGCGACGCCGCGTGTCGTCGCGACCAAGATGCGGGACGGAGTGGTCGCCGCATCATGTACCATCGGTCCGTTCGGCGACAGGCATATCAACATGCGGCGTTCCTCGTGTGCCCGTCA
>DATKMY010000084.1:0-8450 GCA_035541655.1 Casimicrobiaceae bacterium
CCGGGGATACGATTCCTTCGTCGAGGCGTTTACGGCGGCAGCAACGGGCCAGTTCGGGAGCGGCTGGGCGTGGCTCGTGCTCGATGGCGGCAAGCTCAAGGTTGAAGCGACGGCCAACGCGGACACGCCGATCGCGCATGGTAAGATGCCGCTCCTCACCCTCGACGTCTGGGAGCACGCCTATTATCTCGACTACCAGAATCGGCGAGTCGAATACGTCGACACGGTGATTGCAAAGCTGCTGAACTGGGAATTCGCCGCGGAGAACCTCGGCAAGGGTTGATCGAGGCGCTCGCGCGACCACCTGGCGCGTCGATTCTCGTCGCTGGCCGCTCGGGCGACGCGAACAGCGCTGCGGCGTTCGCGGCGAGTTGACCCCGCCGTCGCTGCAACTCGCAAATGCCGGCCGCATAGCCGGCATTTGTATTTGTGTTTGCGCGCGCCCCAACCTGCGCGGATTTGCGCCTCGATCCGGAAACGCTGGAAAAAAAGGCGGATGCAAGCATCCGCCCAATGAGAGCTCGAGGGTGGGAGGACCCTCGAACGAGTGCTGTCCCCGGGGCGGGGACAGGGGGAGCCAAATCCGTGTTGCTCGTCTCGATGAAGATCGTCGCACCCTGCAATCGCTCGCGCTATCGGACCGTCACTAAAGCGGAAGTAAGACATGTCCTACTTCCCGACGCGACTTTGCCATGTTGTCGCAATCGATCGCCTTGCAGGCGCCCGCGGCACGCCGTTTGCTGAATATCATCGGCAGCAAGCGATCGATGTTCGGGCAACCCGCGCGCACAGGCGTGTGTCGCATCATCGAAAGGAGGAAGACATGTTCATTGGCTGGCAAAGCTTCCCCGGAGCGGCGGTCCTCGCTGCGCTCGCACTGGGCGCGGCGGGTTGCGATCAGCAGGGGCGTCCGACGGAGACGGCGGGGCGAAAAGTCGATCGCGCAGCGGATCAAGTCGCCGCAACGACGAAGGACATCGCGGCAAACGCCGCGAACGTCGTCGACGACGCGGCGCTCACCGCGAAGGTCAAGGCGGCGCTGTTTGCCGAGCCCGGCCTGCGAAGGGGCGACGTGCCCCTCCAATCGACTGCAGGTGCACGGCGATGATCGAATCTGGGGGCGCCGCATTTTGTCGCGGATTCGCTGCAACGCTGGCGGCGATTGCGCTGTTCGCAGGCGGCTGCGCGACGCTGCCGCCGGGCATGGACGGCCCGAAGAAGGTGACGACGGCGCTCGAGCTCCCGGAGTCGACGGCGCTCGGCGCGCGATTCGGCGCCCAGGCAAAGCTCCATCCCGATCTTTCGGGGTTCCGGCTTCTGGTCGGCGGCACCGACAGCTTCCTGCTGCACGAGCAGATCGCCGCCAGGGTCGAGCGTACGCTCGACGTACAGTATTTCCTTCTCCAGCAGGACGACACGGGGAAGCTCGTGCTGCAGGCACTGCTCGAAGCTGCCGATCGCGGCGTGCGCGTCCGCCTGCTGCTCGATGACGCCGAAGCCTTCGACGGCGGATCGACGATACGCCCGCTCGCCGCGCACCCGAACATCGAGATCCGCATCTTCAATCCGTTCGTCGTTCGCCGCGAGCTGTCGATGTTCCGCTGGGCCGAGTTCGTCGTCGGCGCCCGTCGGCTCAACTACCGGATGCACAACAAGCTCTTCATCGGCGACAACGCGATCGCCGTAACCGGCGGCCGCAACGTCGGCGACGCGTACTTCCAGGCGAGCGCTCAGATTGAGTTCGGCGATTTCGACCTCGCGGTCGTCGGACCGATGGTGCAGGCGCTTTCCCGGAGCTTCGACAAGTACTGGAACGACAAGCTCGCGATTCCCGTGGAAACGCTCCCTCTCGGAAAGCCGACGCAGGCGGAGCTCGATGCCTGCCGCAAGGCGCTCGCCGCGCACAAGGAGAAGATGGCGACATCGAGCTACGTGCTGTCGCTGCCGAAGCGGGACCTGCTCGCCGAGGCGCTCGTCGGGAAGCCCTCGGTCGTCTGGGCAAGGGCACAGCTCGCCTACGACACGCCAGACAAAGCGCAGGTCGAGCGCGACGATCAGCCTGGTCACCTGATGTGGCATCGCGTCGCGGAGGCTGTGGAAGGAACGCAGCGCGACTTGATCCTGGTCTCGCCCTACCTCGTCCCGGGCGAGGGCGAGATTGCTCTGCTGCGCCGGCTGCGCGAGCGCGGCATCCGCGTTCGAATCCTGACCAATTCGCTCGCGTCGACCGACATGCCGATCGTGCACGTCGGCTACATGCGCTCCCGAGTCTCTCTGCTCGAAGCCGGATGTGAGCTCTACGAGGTTCGCCCCGTGCCGGGGAAGCCTGAAGCAGCCCGCGGGGCGATCAAGTCCGGCAGCTCGAGCCAGTTCGGGCTTCATGCAAAGGTGTTCGTGATCGACGGACGGCGCGCGTTCGTCGGCTCGATGAATTTCGACCAGCGTTCCCTCGACATCAACACCGAGATCGGCCTGATCGTCGATAGTCCGCAGATCGCCCGCGAAATCGCCGCGCGTTTCGAGGCGATCGTGCAGCCGGCGAACAGCTACCGGGTCGTGTTGCAGGCGAATCCAGGCGGTGGCGACACGATCCAGTGGATTACCGAGGTCGACGGGAAAGGCGTGACCTTCGATGCGGAGCCCGACGTCGACCCCGGCAAACGCGCGCTGATCCAGATGCTGTCGGTGCTCCCGCTCGACACGATGCTCTGAGCGGCTGGGGTTCCACCCGGCGCGGTACCGCATCGACCGGGAATCCGGGAGTTCAACGAGCGCGAACTCACCGATTCGCAGAGAACCCTGCCTTCGGCAAGAGGTGCGGACCGCGATGGCCGATATGAAAACCGCCCGTGCGGGTACGCATGAGCGGCTCGATGCAGTGGAGCGGACGCGACGAGGAAGCGTCAGTTCTTCGCCTGCTTCTCGTCGTCGCGCTTCTCATCCTTCTCCTTGCCCTTCGGCTGCTGGGCCTGGCGAGCGCGCTGCTGCTCCTGCTGGGCGCGCTGCTGTTCCTGTTGCTGCTGGCGCGCGGCCTGCTGCTGTTGCTGCGCCCGTTCGCGCTCCTGTTGCTGGCGTTGCGCCTGTTGCGCCCGCTGCTGCCCCTGTTGCCGCGTCTGCTGCTCCTGCTGTGGACGTCCGGCTTGATTTTGTTGCGGCGACCGAACAGCCTCCACTCGCGATTTCGGCGCGTCCTCGCGTTCCGGCGCGCCAGCCTTCGCTCCGACAGGCGCCCGTCCCTTTGCACTGGCAGCCGTCTCAGGTGCCTTCGGCGCAGGTTCCGGCCGCCCAGACGCCGTCATGACGCGCACGTTGCGCTCGTCCGTCCGTCCGCCCGCGGCGGGAGGGTTCGACTCGAGTGGACGTCCAGGTTGCTTGGCCAGCACCTGCTCTCGTGCTTCGAACGACGCCGGTACCGGCGCGGGCTGAGTCTTCGCGACGACTTCGCGCTTAAGCACCTGGTCGGACGGGCGATGCGATGCCCGCTGCGCGGCGCCGAGGACGCCGGCCCGCGACGGTGCAACCGGCGCGTGAAGTAGTCGCGGCTGACCCGATACGCGGGCTGATAGATTTCGCCGGGCGCGAGCGGGAAGCGGCGCTGCGGCCCCGAACGGCCGTCGCCGCATGAGCGCGGCCGGCCCATGCACTAGCCTCGCGGCTCGCCCAGCGCGTTGACGGCGATCGTCGGCCCCGGAGGCGCGCTCAATTGGACGCGATGCTCGGTCCCCCGAAAGTTGTACGTCACGTCCCAATAGTCCGGCTGGGCATTGCCCTGCACCGTTTCGCAGCGTTGAACATCGCGGTCGTACATGCCGTCGTCACGCCCGACGTTCGCGCCGATCGCCGCGCCGGCGACGGCACCGCCCGCTGTCGCGACGTCGCGACCATGCCCCCCGCCGATCTGATGCCCCAGGACACCGCCGATGATCCCGCCGACGATCGCACCCGGGACATTGGGCTGCCGATCCTCGTAGACCTGCTGCCGTTCGACCCAGCAGCGCCGCTCCGGCGGCCCGATCACGGCGTGCACCGACGTCACCTGGGCTTCATAAAGCGGCTCATTGGGGCGCTGGTAGTACTGATATCCCAAAGCCGCGACGGGCGCGGGGGCGCTCCAGCGCGCCTGCTCGTCCGTCGGCCGCACCGACGAGATTCGCTTGTACATGTCCATCCGCGCGAGGCTGTCGTAGCTACCCGGACGCAGGATCACGCAGCGTCCACGGAAGTCGGCGTCCTCGCAGGCTTCCCAGCTGCCGCCACTGACGATCGCGGAGCGAGCGCGATCGTTGAACCCGAGCGGAGCGAAATTCGGAACGACGCGGTCGACGGTCAAGGTGCGGCCGTGGAAGTTGTCGCCTTCGTAGAACGTGACCTGCGCGGACGCTTGCGTCGCGACGCCTACTGCCGCCACGCCAAGTGCCGTTACCATTGTTCCCAATTTGCAATGCATGAGCAGCCTCCGAATCGGTTCCCGGCGCGACCGCCAAGCTGAATTCGTCAATCCGATAACGCGCCGCGGCGATTGCCGTTGACGCCGCCGCTGGTGCCCGACAACTGCGGCGAGTGTCAATAGTGCTTGTGCTCCGCCGCCTCGTCCTGGATCTTGTCGCCGGCCTTCGAGATGTCGCGACCGGCGCCCTGCATCGTGTTGCATCCGGTCAGCAGTATCGACGATCCCAACGTCACGGCGACGAGCACCAACATCAGTCTCTTCAGCATGATCGAGTCCCTTTCACGAGTTTGGTGACAACAAGTACCGCGCATGATCGACAGGCGCTGTTGTACGAGCGCAGTGTCCATGCGCGCGTCAGTCTTCAGAACCGGACGGCGCCCGAACGCCATGTAGGAGGGAATCGCCACGCCGGGTAAACGCAAGCGCATGGCTTGGGACAACGACGCCGCAGCCCGAAGCGCGCGAAGGTCTCGCGCGCAGGTCCTTCAGCGCACCGAACGCGGCGACGAACCGTGGTGGGCAGCGGCGGCGACGAGGCTCGCTGCGCGAGCGACGCGAATGCGCGCCCTCTTGCGCGCCGCCCGAAAGCGAAACGCCAACCGCCTGTAGGCGTCCCGATCGGACTTCCGCAGCGCGCAGAGTTGCACCAGAAAGCCCGCGCCTGCAAATGCAAAGGCGATGACTCCGATGAATCGGATCGGATCGAGCGGCGCGAGCACTGCAACCCCGATCGCGAGAACCCCGGCTAAGCCGAAGAGCCGCAGTGCAGCGAGGATCAGCCGCGTCATCGCCGCTCTCCGCGAGGCTGCGGATCGCCCGGCGGGTTCTTCCACCAGCGCAGGTCCGGCCCCTGTTGCGGCGGCTCGCTGCGATCGCGCTCCCGAAAAGTTTTCGCGGCCGGTGCGGCGATCAGCAGCGCGGCCGAGCCCCACGGAAGCAGGTCGCACGCGTGTGCCGGAACCGCGGTCGCGTCGAGCGGCAGCGACGGCGACGCGACCGACGGTGCAGCAAGCGCGGGGGCAACCACTGTGACGCCGAGGATCGTGCCCAAGACCGGCGATCGCGAGAGAACTCGAAACTTGCGGGACGGTGTCATTGGTCCGGCTCCATCGAGAGTTGAGGATGCAGCCAATGTAGCCTTCCGATCCCGCTCGTGAGAGCGGTGAAAGCTGCATTTGCATGTCGGAGGGCTCCGATCCGTTGACCGCCGGAGGGTGCCCAGCGCGTCGGGGATCGGCGTCGTCTCTCCTTCTCCTACAGGAGCCTTCCCGCAACTCCTACACGCGCTTTCGCGCGCCGCGGGTGGCCTGAAATTCCGTCTCGCGATACCGTCGGCATGTTGCGCGGGGCCACGAAGCTCGAATGCACCCGTCGCCGCGCGGTTCGGTGCGCCGAGCAGCAGCGAAGACAAACGGACGCAGACCCATGAATCGCATCGTTAGCGCGGCCGCGCTCACAGTCGCCCTCTGGGGGCTTGCGCGCTGGCTCGACCGGCGTTATGTCAGGGAGCACGCTGACCCGAACAGTGACCCGAACAGTCCCACCGAGAGGTGGGAGAACGAAGGCGGCCCAGTATCGTTGCCCGGATGGACGCAGAGTTCGCAAGCCCGGCGCTCGTAGCGAATCCGGCGCCGGAAGCTCGACGCGCCGATGACGCACAGGGCGCGGCGCGCTCCTCCGTTGAGCGCAATGGACCGGTTGCGTATAGTGACCCATCGGTTCCATTCAAGACTGCCCGCGCTCGTCCGTTGAAATCCGCTCTGCCGCTCAAGATCGTCATCCCCCTGTTGCTCGGGATCGTCGCCTCGCTGGCGATCACGGTCTACGCCGAGTTTGGATTCCGCCGTCTCGAGATCGCCAACCGGCAGATGGCTATCGCGCTCGAGATGCAGGCGGCATTGCACGAAGCCCTCGCGCTCATCGTCGACGCCGAGACCGGGCAGCGCGGCTACCTGATCACCGGCAAGGAAGAGTACCTGCAGCCCTACCAGGCCGCGTTGCCCAAGATCGGCGATGCATTCCATCGGCTGCGGGAGCTCCTTGTCCTCCACGGAACGCCGGAGCAGCGCGACGCGCTCGGAAAACTGAACGAGCTCTTTGGCAAGAAGCTCCTCGAGCTCGAAGCGATGATCGCGCTATACAAGAAGGACGGTCCGGACGCCGCGCAGGCGCTCATCAACACCGGCATCGGCCGGCGAACGATGGACGAGATCCGCGCAACTGTCGACCAGATGTTGAGCACGCATCGTCGCCAGATCGACGACGCAACGCGCCGATGGTCCGGCGACATTGCATTCGCGCGCCTGGGTATGGAAATCATGACCGCGTTCACGGTTGCGCTGCTGCTCGTCGTCTGGCTGCTCGCCCGCCGCGACGCCCAGCAACGCGAAGAGCGCCGCCGCAGCATGCAGCAGGACCAGGACCGCCTCGAGGCCCTCGTCCAGGACCGCACCGCGGATCTCTCCGAGCTCTCCAACTATCTGCAGGTGGTGCGCGAGGACGAAAAGTCGAAGCTCGCGCGCGACATCCACGACGAATTGGGCGGCGTCCTCGTGAGCGCCAAGATGGACGTCGCCTGGGTCGAGAAGCGGATCAAGGGCCGCGATCCCGAGGCGACCGTCAAGCTCGAGCGTGCGCTGCAGGCGCTCGACGACGGCGTCCAGATCAAGCGGCGGATCATCGAAGACCTGCGGCCGACGCTGCTCGACAACCTCGGGCTCGCAGCGGCGATCGACTGGCAGGTCAACGATTTCTGCAATCGCGCCGGCCTCAAGTGCACGCTCGTGCTGCCGGCCGACGACGCGCAGCTCGCCCCCCGTGTGTCGATCGCGCTCTACCGGATCCTGCAGGAGGCGCTGACCAACATCGGAAAATATGCGCGGGCGAAAAACGTGCGCGTCGAGTTGAGCCAGACGAGCGACAACGTCGCGTTGCTGATCGAGGACGACGGCGTCGGCATCCCCGACGGCGCACAGAAGAACAAGCTCTCGCACGGCATCTCCGGGATGCGGCAGCGTGTGCGAGCGCTGCAAGGCGAGTTCTCCATCGGCCGGCCACCCGAGGGTGGAACGCGGATCGAAGTCAACATTCCGCTCGAACCCACGGCCACGGAGCAGGGAGCGGCCTCTCGCGCCGACGCTCCGGCCTAACGGCGCCTCGCGCCCCGGCAGCGGTCAATCCGCGGTCGAGACGGGCAGTTCGGTCGCCATCGGCACTCCCAATCCGAGTGCAATCCCTTCGACCGGCGCATAACGGACATTCGGCATCCCGCTCCGAACCGACCCGAAAAGCGTCGCGAACGGGACGTCGGCGGCATCGCGACCCGTGGCGATTCTCACGAGCCCGGTGACCGGCGAGATTCCCGTCGGATCGAAGATGTACCACGATGCGCCGATGAAGATCTCCGCGTACGCATGGAAGTCCGGCGGACCCAGCGCCGATCGGCACCGTGATCGACCGCGGTTACCATGCGTGCGGGGTAGTTGAGCGCTCGAGCTTCGACTCGATCATCGGTACCCGCCCTCGGAGATCTTGCGGCTGCTCGCGGATTCGGGAATGCGGACCTCGCCGGCGGCGCGCACGGGCTTCGCTGCCGTCGCCGGTGTGGCCACGAAGGCGGCGCCCTGCCGCTCGAACCGCTGGTTGTCGTGCAGCTCGACCATGGCCGCGCCGATCGCGACCAGGCAGAGTCCTTCGATGAAGCTCATCCGCAAGTCCTTCTCCGCAGTGATGCGGTCCGCGCTAAGGACCGCGCCGGATCATCCCGGCGACGAGCGAAACGACGAAGAGGACCACAAAGATGAAGAACAGAAATTTCGCGATCTCGGCGGCCCCGACCGCGATGCCGCCGAAGCCGAACAGCGCGGCGATCAGCGCGATAACGAAAAAGACTGCGGCATAGTGCAACATGACGTCCTCGCTAGGTTGTTCGAGAATCGCGCCGCACGCGACGCGACCGATGCCCAGTTGGCACTATGGGCTCTCTTGCCTCGCGTCTCGA